>NZ_JBVHWW010000029.1:0-117222 GCF_055563995.1 Streptomyces sp. NPDC029164
CCCCCCCCCCCCCCCCCCCCCCCCCCCCCCCCCCCCCCCCCCCCCCCCCCCCCCCCCCCCCCCCCCCCCCCCCCCCCCCCCCCCCCCCCCCGCCCTCGTGCGTCCGCTCTGGCTACCCTGGCCGGGCAGTCCCGTCACCGTGCCGTACGCAACCCTGGAGCGCCCGTGAGAACCGCCGTCGTCATCGGAACCGGACTGATCGGCACCTCCGCGGCGCTCGCCCTGTCGGCGCGCGGGATCACCGTGCACCTCGCCGACCACGACCCGGACCGGGCCCGGACGGCCGCCGCCCTCGGAGCCGGCACCGACCAGGCCCCCGAGGGGCAGGTCGACCTCGCGATCGTCGCCGTACCGCCGGCCCACGTGGCGGCGACGCTGGCCGACCTGATCGGACGCAAGGCGGCGCGGGCCTACGTGGACGTGGCCAGCGTCAAGGGCGGGCCGCGGCGGGAGCTGGCGGCGCTCGGCGTCGACGTCACCGCCTACATCGGCACGCACCCGATGGCGGGCAAGGAGCAGTCGGGACCGCTCGCGGCCACCGCGGACCTCTTCGAGGGCCGCCCGTGGGTGCTGACCCCGACCCGGGACACCGAACACGAGGTGCTGAACCTCGCGCTGGAGCTGGTGGCGTTGTGCCGGGCCGTCCCCGTGGTGATGGACGCGGACGCGCACGACCGGGCGGTGGCGCTCGTCTCGCACACCCCGCAGCTGGTCTCCAGCATGGTCGCGGCCCGGCTGGAGGAGGCCGACGAGACGGCGGTCCGGCTGTGCGGGCAGGGGATAAGGGACGTGACCCGGATCGCGGCCTCCGACCCGCGGATGTGGGTGGAGATCCTCTCGGCCAACCCGGGGCCGGTGGCCGACGTCCTCGCCGGGATCGCGGCCGACCTGGAGGAGACCGTGGAGGCGCTGCGGGGCCTCCAGTCGGCCGACGTGGAGAAGCGGCGCGGCGGCGCGGCGGGCATCGAGGACGTACTGCGGCGCGGGAACGCGGGCCGGGTGCGGGTGCCGGGCAAGCACGGTGCGGCGCCGACGGTCTACGAGACGGTGGCCGTGCTCATCAGCGACCAGCCGGGCGAGCTGGCGCGGATCTTCGCCGACGCGGGGCGGGCCGGGGTCAACATCGAGGACGTGCGGATCGAGCACGCGACGGGGCAGCAGGCGGGCCTCGTGCAGCTGATGGTGGAGCCGCGGGCGGTGGCCGGCCTGACGGCCGAGCTGCGGGAACGGGGCTGGGCGCTGCGCCAGCAGTAGCCGCGCCGTCCGGGCCGGGGGGCTCCGCCCCCGGCCCCGGGCGAGCCTGCACCTGCACGGCCGGCCGGAGGTGTTCCCGGCCGGAAGACAAGGCGGGGCCGGGAGCCGCCGGGGGCCGGTAACCTTGGGGAGGGGCGTTTTGCCGCGCCCGGACACGTACGCGCAACCAGGAAGGTGCCCGCACCGTGGAAACCGCAGCTCCGTCCGCCGTGATCGTCGCCATCGACGGTCCCTCCGGCACGGGCAAGTCCAGCACCTCCAAGGCCGTGGCCGCCAAGCTCGGGCTGCGCTACCTGGACACCGGTGCCCAGTACCGGGCCATCACCTGGTGGATGATCACCAACGGCGTCGACACCGACGACCCGCAGGCCATCGCCGTCGCCGCGGGCAAGCCCGCCATCGTCTCCGGCACCGACCCGGGCGCCCCCACCATCACGGTGGACGGCCTGGACGCCGCCGGCCCCATCCGTACCCAGGAGGTCACCTCCAAGGTCAGCGCCGTCAGCGCCGTCCCCGAGGTGCGCACCCTGATCACCGAGCTCCAGCGCTCCATCGCCGCCGCGGCGGCGATGGAGGCCGAGGGGATCGTCGTCGAGGGCCGGGACATCGGCACCACCGTGCTGCCCGACGCCGACCTCAAGGTCTTCCTGACCGCCTCCGCCGAGGCGCGCGCCGCCCGGCGCAGCGGCGAGCTCCGCGGCAAGGAGGCCACCGACCTGGCGGCCACCAAGGAGGCGCTGATCAAGCGCGACGCGGCCGACTCCGGCCGCAAGACCTCCCCGCTGGCCAAGGCCGACGACGCCGTCGAGGTGGACACCACCGAGCTCACGCTCGACCAGGTGATCGAATGCGTCGTGACCCTGGTGGAAGAGAAGCGGGCGGGCCGCAAGTGAGTGAATCGCCCTCCCTCACGGGTGCGGCGGTCGGCAGGCGCATCGGCATCGGGCTCATGTACGGGCTGTGGAAGCCGCGCGTGCTGGGCGCCTGGAAGGTGCCCGCCTCCGGCCCCGTGATCCTCGCCGTGAACCACTCGCACAACATCGACGGCCCGATGGTCATGGGCACCGCACCGCGGCCCCTGCACTTCCTGATCAAGAAGGAAGCGTACGTCGGCCCCCTCGGCCCCTTCCTCGACGGGATCGGGCAGGTCAAGGTCGACCGCACCGGCACCGACCGGACGGCGATAGGCCGCGCCCTGAAGGTGCTCGACAACGGAGGGGCCCTGGGGATCTTCCCCGAGGGCACCCGCGGCGAAGGGGACTTCGCCTCGCTGCGCGCCGGCCTCGCGTACTTCGCGGTCCGCAGCGGAGCGCCCATCGTGCCCGTGGCCGTCCTGGGCAGCGGCGAGAACCGCGGAAAGCTGATCCCGGGGCTGCCGCCCTTCAAGAGCCGGGTCGACGTCGTCTTCGGCTCCGCCTTCGACGCCGGCGACGGCACGGGCCGACGTACCCGTACCGCGCTGGACCAGGCCACCACACGCATCCAGGACCGGCTGACCGCCCACCTGGCCGACGCCAAGCGCCTCACCGGGCGCTGAGCGAGACTTGACCTAGTAGTGGAACCGCGCTGCGCGGGTGCCACCGACCACCACGAACGACGAGGAACGGACTTCATGAACGACCAGCACGACCACGGAGCACTTGGCGATGCCGAGTACGCGGAGTTCATGGAGCTCGCCGCGGAAGAGGGCTTCGACATCGAGGACGTCGAAGGCGCCATCGAGGAGGCGGGCCACGGCCCGCTGCCCGTCCTCGCCGTCGTGGGCCGCCCGAACGTCGGCAAGTCGACCCTGGTGAACCGGATCATCGGCCGCCGCGAGGCGGTCGTCGAGGACAAGCCCGGCGTCACCCGCGACCGCGTCACGTACGAGGCCGAATGGGCCGGCCGGCGCTTCAAGGTCGTCGACACCGGTGGCTGGGAGCAGGACGTCCTCGGCATCGACGCCTCCGTCGCCGCCCAGGCCGAATACGCCATCGAGGCCGCCGACGCGGTCGTCTTCGTCGTCGACTCCAAGGTCGGCGCCACCGACACCGACGAGGCCGTCGTACGCCTGCTGCGCAAGGCGGGCAAGCCCGTCGTCCTGTGCGCCAACAAGGTCGACGGCCAGAGCGGCGAGGCCGACGCGGCCTCCCTGTGGTCGCTCGGCCTCGGTATGCCGCACCCGGTCTCCTCGCTGCACGGCCGCGGCACCGGCGACATGCTCGACGCCGTCCTGGAGGCCCTGCCCGAGGCGCCCGCGCAGACCTTCGGCGGCGCCGCCCTCGGCGGCCCGCGCCGCATCGCGCTGATCGGCCGCCCGAACGTCGGCAAGTCCTCGCTCCTGAACAAGGTGGCGAAGGAGGACCGCGTCGTCGTCAACGAGCTGGCCGGCACCACCCGCGACCCGGTCGACGAGCTGATCGAGCTCGGCGGCATCACCTGGAAGTTCGTCGACACCGCCGGCATCCGCAAGAAGGTCCACCTCCAGCAGGGCGCCGACTACTACGCCTCGCTGCGCACGGCCGCCGCCGTCGAGAAGGCGGAGGTCGCGGTGATCCTGATCGACACCACCGAGACCATCAGCGTCCAGGACCAGCGCATCATCACCATGGCCGTCGAGGCCGGCCGCGCGATCGTCATCGCCTACAACAAGTGGGACGAGCTCGACGAGGAGCGCCGCTACTACCTCGAGCGCGAGATCGAGACCGAGATGCAGCAGGTCGCCTGGGCGCCCCGGGTGAACGTCTCGGCGCTCACCGGCCGCCACATGGAGAAGCTGGTCCCGGCGATCGAGACCGCCCTCGCGGGCTGGGAGACGCGCGTCCCCACCGGCCGGCTGAACGCCTTCCTCGGTGAGGTCGTCGCCGCCCACCCGCACCCGATCCGCGGCGGCAAGCAGCCCCGCATCCTGTTCGGTACCCAGGCGGGGAGCAAGCCGCCGCGGTTCGTCCTCTTCGCCTCCGGCTTCCTGGAGCACGGCTACCGGCGCTTCATCGAGCGCCGCCTGCGCGAGGAGTTCGGCTTCGAGGGCACCCCGATCCACATCTCGGTGCGGGTGCGCGAGAAGCGCGGCGCCCAGCACAAGAAGAAGAAGTAGCGGCGAAGCAGCGGAACGCGGAAGAGCTGTCCGGGGTCAGTAGCCCCGGCGCGGAGCGGGCGGCAGGGCCGCCGGGACGTGCGTCATCCCGGTCTGGTGCTGCCGCCCGCCGGCGTATCCGGGGCTGCCCGCGTACGAGTAGGCCGGCTGTGGCTGTGGCTGCGGGGTGTACGAGGGCTGCCAGTCGTCGGTCCGCTGCCATGCCGAACCGTTCCAGCCGCTGCCGTACGAGCTGCCGCCGCCGGCGTACCCGCCCCCGTAGGAGAAGGCCGTGAACCCGAGGTCCTCTTCGCCCGTACGGTCGCCGGGCAGTGCCCGGAAGGCACGCAGGTACTCGGAGTACAGCGTGTCGTAGATCGGGGTATGCGAGACGGCCGGAGCGCTGTCCCGATCGCGTGCGGGGCGCATCGCGGGGACGGGGCGCGGATAGGACGGGGCGCGGGAGGAGTCGTATGAATGCACGTATCAGCCAACGAAACCGACGGCTTGCGGATGCGGGGTGACGGGGGAGGAAACGCAGATCGCCGGGGGTGCGCGGGACGGACCGCACACCCCCGGCGCACGCCACCGGGCCCCCTCGCCGGGGGCTGGCGGCCGTTCCGGTAACCCGCTGGATCAGACCCCGGGCGCACCCGCCAGGGGCATCGCGGCGGCCACGAGCTTGCCCGCGGCGGCGGCCTTGTCGAGCGCGTCGCGCAGCAGGTCCTCGCGGGGCTGCTGGCCGATGGAGCCGACCGGGGCGGCGTAGATGAGCACGCGCTGGGTCTTCTGCACGGCGGTGCGCCAGCCGTCGGTGACCGACAGCGCCTGGTGCGCCTGCCACCAGGCGACCTGCCCGCCGCCCTCGGTGCCCGGCTGCAGCACGGCGTGCAGCTGGCCGCCGGCGAGCAGGACCGACCAGCCGCCCAGGACGGTGGGCAGCTCGGCGGTGTCGGTGACCGGGATGAAGCCCTGCTCGATGAGGAGCGGCAGGAAGTCGTCGCCGGGGCCGTCGCTGCCCGGGCGGGCGATCGGCGCGGTCGGCTCGACGACCAGGGCGGGGTGCAGCTCGCCGCCGATGAGGATCAGGCCGCTGGTGATGCCGAGGACGGCCTGGCCGCCGGGCACGTTCTGCGGGGCGCCGCCGTTGGCGCCGGGCGCCGGGCTGTCGCCGGTGATGCTGCGGACGGCGCCCTGGAGCTGCTCCTCGGAGACGGAGACGACCTGCGAGGGGATGCAGGTGGCATGGGCGAAGGCGAGGACGGCGGTCTCCTCGCCGACGAACAGCACCGTGCTGGTGGGGTCGTTCTCGGGGTCGCCGGGGGTGCGGCAGGAAGTGCAGTCGTAACTGCGCGGCGCGTCCTCGCCGACGAGCAGCCTGTCGGCTTCTTCGTCACCGATCTCGGCACGTACCTCATCACTGACGTCGAGCATGCGCGGCACGGGGTGGCTCCTCGGCATAGGTGCGGGGCCGGGGGACTCCCGGCTCGCCGGGCTCAACGGGGGAGCGGTGGCCGGGGTCACGCCATTTGAGGGAACGGAATCGAACCGGGCCCCCGGAAGAGTGAACCGTCTGATCGGAGTGTTGTTTTCGTGCCAACTGTTTTCTGGTTGTGCTCAGTTGGCGGCCGGGTATGGCCGTTTGACGCAGGGGTGGCGGGTCGGCCGACCGGGTGGGGTGCGGTGACCCGCCGCGCGGCGGGCCGGAGGGGGCCGTGGGGGGCTGCGTAGCGTGACCCGATGCCCAACCTCCGGATCCGCCGGGCCGCCGTCGGCGTGGCCGCTGCCGCCGTGCTGGTGCTCGTACTTCCCTGCGGCCCCGCGGCCGCGGCTCCGCCACCGCCACCGCCCGCGGCCGGACCGGCGGGCGCGGCGCACCCCGGCTCGCCCGGGGTGATCGGCAGCGGGCCGGGTGACTGCGGGCCGGGCGGGGAGTGGCCCTGGGACTGCGTGGCCGACTGCGAGAGCGGCGGGCGGTGGGCGGTCAACACCGGCAACGGGTTCTACGGGGGGCTGCAGTTCCGGCAGCCGACCTGGGAGGAGCACGGGGGGCTGGCGTTCGCCCGGCGGGCCGACCTCGCGACCCGCGGACAGCAGATCCGGGTCGCGGAGGACCTCCTCGGCTCGCAGGGGTGGAACGCCTGGCCGGTGTGCTCGAAGCGGTACGGGCTGGCGGGGCGGATGCACGCGGTGCGGGCCGGGGACACGCTGGTGTCGATCGCGCGCAAGCACCGGGTGCGGGGCGGGTGGCGGGCGCTGTACGAGGCGAACCGGGAGCTGATCGGGGCGCGGCCGGAGGCCATCGCGGTGGGCATGCTGCTGACGGTCCCAGAGTCACAGCCGGAGCCGGAGCCGCAGCCGGAGCCGGAGCCGGAGCCGAAGCCGAAGCCCGAGCCGAAGCCCGAGCCGAAGCCCGAGCCGGAGCCGGAGCCGAAGCCGAAGCCGAAGCCGAAGCCGAAGCCGGAGCCGGAGCCGGAGCCGAAGCCCGAGCCGAAGCCGAAGCCCGAGCCAGAGCCGGAGCCGGACTCGTACCCGAGGCCTGAGCCGGTGGTTCCGGCGGTGCCCGCCGGGCCGGGGCCCTCGTCTCCCGCCGTGCCGGCGCCGCCGCCCGCCAAGGCTCCGGCTCCGGCTCAGGCCCCGGCCACTCCGGCCCCGGCCGCTCCGTCCCCCCGCCGCTGACGGCGGGGGCCCGCAGGTCACCGTCCGGCCCGGCCACGGGCCCGTGCGCGCGTTGCGGGATGCCGTGCGGGCGCTGACCCTGGAAACACCGAGCCGAACGGCTCGCGAGGACTCCGGTGGTGAGCCAGATGGTCCACAGCAGACACCCACGTGCCGCGGCCTGCGCGCTGGCCGCGGTCCTGCTGGCCGTACCGGCCGCGGCGGGGCGGTCCTGGGCCGCCGGGGCGGGCGGGCAGGGCGTCCCGGGCCCGCCCGCGGCCGTGGCCCCCGCCGTGCCCGGTGTTCCCACCGTGGACGGCCCGGCGGACCCCGAGGCCGCCAGGAAACAGATCGAGAAGAACTGGGCCGCCTTCTTCGACCCGGAGACCCCCGTCAAAGAGAAGGCCGACCTGCTGCAGCACGGTGAGATGATCGCGATGCTGCTGGGCCTCTTCGGGACCGATCCCGACAGCCCCGACACCGCGGTGGAGATCTCGGACATCACCTTCACCTCGCCCACCGAGGCCAAGGTGACGTACGACCTGCTGGTCGGCGGCGCCCCGGCGCTGGAGGACAGCAAGGGGGTCGCGGTGCTCGACGACGGGGTCTGGAAGGTGTCGCTGAAGAGCCTGTGCGGGCTGATCGACCTCAGCGGCCACGACGCGCCGGCGCCGCCCTGCTGACACCCGGCCGCCCGGCCCGCTCCCGCCCGGCTCCGCGCCGCCGGACCCCGCTGGCAGACTCGGGGGATGCTCGACACCTCCGCACGACTGCTGCGCCTGCTGTCCCTGTTGCAGGCCCACCGCGAATGGACCGGGGCCGATCTCGCGGAGCGCCTCGGGGTCACCGCACGTACGGTCCGCCGCGACGTGGACCGGTTGCGGGAGCTGGGGTACCCGGTGAACGCCAGCCCCGGGACCGGCGGCGGCTACCAACTGGGGGCGGGGGCCGAGCTGCCGCCGCTGCTGCTGGACGACGACGAGGCCGTGGCCGTCGCGGTCGGGCTGCGGACCGCCGCCGGGAACGGGGTCGAGGGGATCGGCGAGGCCTCCGTGCGCGCCCTCGCGAAGCTGGAGCAGGTGCTGCCCTCACGACTGCGCCGCCGGGTGTCCGCGCTCAACGAGTTCACCGTGCCGATGCTGCGGGGGGCCGAGCGGTCCACGGTGGACGCCTCGGTGCTGACCGAGCTGGCCTCCGTCTGCCGCGACGGCGAGCGGCTGCGCTTCGACTACCGGGACCACGAGGGCAACGTCAGCCGCCGCACCGTCGAGCCGCACCGGCTGGTGTGCACCGAGCGGCGCTGGTACCTGGTCGCGTGGGACGTGGACCGGGACGCGTGGCGGACCTTCCGCGCCGACCGGATCGAGCCCAGACCGCCGCACGGACCACGGTTCACCCCGCGCCCGCCGCCCGCCGAGGACCTCGCCGCGTACGTCTCCCAGGGTGTGTCGCAGCGGGTGTACGCGGCCCGGGCGGTGGTGCGGCTGAAGGTTTCGGCGCAGGAGGCGGGACGGATCATCGGGCCGAGCGACGGAGTGCTCGAACCGGTGGACGGGCAGAGCTGTCTGCTGCGCACCGGGGCGGCGAACCTCGACGTTCTCGTGATTCACACCATGCTGCTCGGCTGTGAGTTCGAAGTGGTCGAGCCGCCGGAGCTGACGGATCGGGTCAGGACCGCGCGGGATCTCCTGGGGCGGGCCCTGGAGACCGGAGAAGTGAAGGAAATGTAGCGGACCTGAGGGGGATTCAGCTGGTCTGGTCCATGCGGGCCGTGGCAATCTCCGAAGGGAATTCCGGGCCGATCGGCGTGAATTCCAAAGTCCTTGCACGTCGGGCGTGTCGCGCGTCGGATAAGGATTTGCGGTTGTAGATATTCTGTGACACAAGCGTGACCCGGGACGGACGAACGTCCGGGCGCGACGCTGACGGACGACGAAGGCGGGCCCGGTCGGTGAGACCGGGCCCGCCTTCGTGCCGCGGGGTGAGGTGGTGCGTACCGCCCCGCGGTGGGTCCGTCAGCCGCCGGCGATCGGGCGGGCCGCGGCCCCCCGGGCGGTGGCCCGTTCGGTGTGCGCCGGGCGGCGGCTGCCGACCGGGGTGACCGGGGTCCGCTCGGAGCGGATCAGGTGCGGCCGGCCGACGGCCGGGTGGGCGGCGGGCCGGGGGGTCGGGGAGTGCGCCGTGCCGGCAGGGGCCGGGGCGGGGACCGGAACCGGCTCCTCGACGGCTCCGTCGGCGCGCCGCAGCTGCCACTTGCCGCCCGCGGAGAGCAGCGGAGTGAGCGCGGAGACGACCGGCGCGGGCATCCGTCCGGTCTCGGCGCGACGGCGCAGCAGCTCGCGCAGGTCGAAGACGTAGGCCTCGGCGCGGGCGATGAGCGGCTCGAACCACGGCAGGGCCAGCAGGATCAGCAGACCCGCGGACCAGCCGAGCAGGACGTCACTGACCCAGTGGGTGCCGAGGTACACGGTGGTGGCGCCGACGCTCAGGGAGACGACCGCGGACACCACGGACAGCACCCGCCGGGTGACCACGGTGGAGGCCAGATAGGCCAGGATCCCCCAGGTCACGACGGCGTTGGCGGTGTGGCCCGAAGGAAATATATCGCCGCCCGCGAAGAGTTCGGCGGATCCGATCTCCGTGGCGTAGTGCGGGCCGAGCCGGCCGAGGCCGAGCTTGACCGACCCCACGGTGACGTTGAGCAGGAGCAGCGCCACGCCGAGGGTGATCAGCGGCCGGAGCGTGTGCTGGCGCCAGCAGCGCCAGCCGAGCCAGGCGGCGACCATGACCGCGGTGGGTCCGCGCTGGCCGAGCACGACGAGGTAGTCGAGGAAGGCGTGTACCTGCGGCCACTGTTCGTAGGGCCGGAAGAACATGATCTGCCAGTCCAGGCGGACCAGCCACGAAGTGGTCAGTACGGCCACGACGATTGCGAGATAGAAGACGAGGGTCGATCCCAGGAGTACGACGCGGTGCCGGCTCATCTGCGGGGTTTGCAGATGAGCCGGTCGCTCTGGTTCCCGGTCCAGCCGGGCGAACACCCGCTCCAGACGGGTCAGGATTTGGTCGGTACGCACTCAATCGACGTTACCGCGCGCCGCTGCTCAGCCCGGGCGAATCGCGGGCTTTGTGATGACCATGTGATGTGGAGTTGGTCTCACGCGGAGCTTAATTCGCGGTATTTCGGCAGTGGTTGGAAGCCGGGTGATCCACTTCCCCGGCAATTGTTTCAGTCACTTACCCGAACTTTATTGCCGCAGATCATTTCTTTTGCTGAAAGATGGATGGGAACGATTCATTCCGTTATGTGGGGGCTCTATGGAGGTCCCGAGCCGTTCAGCCAGAACGCCCCGTAGACCGCCGAGATCAGCGCCGCCACGCCCAGCACCAGGGCCGCCCGCCGGGTCCGCCACCCCGCCAGGGCCAGCGCCGGCGGCAGCAGCAGCGGGAAGGCGGGCAGCAACAGACGGGGCTTGGAGCCGAAGTAGCCGGACGCGCACAGCGCCAGCGCCACGACGATCCCGCAGTACACGAGCAGCGGCGCCGGCTGCCGCTGCCGCACGCACGTCGCGTACAGCCACAGCACCAGCACCACCCCCGCGATCAGTCCCACACCGGCCGGGAACGCGGACGAGGCCAGCTTCGCGCCGACGAACCGGGCGAAGGCCCAGCCGCCGTCGAAGCCGTTGCCCCAGCCGCCCTGCACGTCCAGGTACCCGAGCAGACCGCTGCCGGTGCGCGCGCCCACCCACAGCACGTACGCCGCCGCGCCCGCCGGAGCGAGCAGCGCCCCCGCGGCCATCCGCCACGACCGCTCCCCGCGCCGCCACGCCAGGACGGCCGCCACCCACACCGCCGCGACCACCGCCGCGCCGACCGGGCGGGTCAGCCCCGCACCCGCCGCGAGCAGCGCCGCCGTCAGCCACCGGCCGCGCAGGGCCCCGTACAGCGCCCAGGCGGCCAGCGCCGTGAACAGCGACTCGCTGTACGCCATCGACTGCACGATCCCGACGGGCAGCGCCGCCCAGACCCCGACCGCGAACACCCCGGCCCGGCGGCCGTACAGCAGATCGGCCACGGCGAAGATCCCCCAGGCCGCGGCGAGGCCCGCGACCGCCGACACCACCAGGCCGGCGGAGCCGTACGACAGTCCGGTCGCCGCCGACACCAGCCGCTCCAGCCACGGCAGCAGCGGGAAGAACGCCAGGTTCGAGTGGACGTCCCCGTTCGGGAGGACCACCTCGTACCCGTACCCCTCCGCGGCGATGCGGGCGTACCAGAGCGAGTCCCAGCGGGCCGACAGCAGCGTGTGCGGGCTGCTGCCGGCCGCCGCGCCCCACACCGCGAGCACGGTCAGCCCCAGCAGCCGGACCGCCGCGAAGACGGCCAGGGCGGGCGCGGCCCGGCGCAATCCAAGATCTTTCACGGGCATGATTATCGGTGGCGCCGGCCCTGCCCGGGCCCGGGGACCACGGGCCGTGAGCGGGCGTGTACGCGGGGGAGGACCGGGGGAGGGGCGAGTGGCACACGCCACACCTGGGCCGTCGCCGTGATGAGAGCTTGGCCACGTGTCGGACGCACGAACTCGCGTACGCTGACCGTTCACTCGCGTGTCGATGCCGGACCCCGTTGGACGCCGCACAGCGCACCACCCCCCGTGGCTCCACAAGACGCTGGTCCGCCGAGCGCGAGGGATCACCTGGGAGGTACATGCATGTCGGGGACGAACGCGGCCGGGGCCAGGACCCCTTCCCCCTGGCAGCGGATCAGCGCGGCCTCCGGCGGAGCCAACCGCTGGGTCGTCCTGGCGGTCCTCTGCGTCAGCCTGGTCCTCGTCGCACTCGACGCGACCATCCTGCACGTCGCCGTCCCCTCCGTCACCGAGGACCTGCGCCCCGGCCCGATCGAACTCCTCTGGATCGTCGACGCCTACCCGCTGGTCTGCGCCTCGCTGCTCATCCTCTTCGGCACCCTCGGTGACCGGGTCGGCCGCCGGCGCGTCCTCCTCCTCGGCTACGGACTCTTCGGCGTCGCCTCCGCGATAGCGGCCCTCGCCGACAACGCCCAGGTCCTCATCGCCGCGCGCGCCCTGCTCGGCATCGGCGGCGCGATGATCATGCCCGCCACCCTGTCGATCCTGCGCCAGGTCTTCCCCGACCGGCGCGAGCGGGCACTGGCCATCGGCATCTGGACCGCCGTCGCCGCGGTCGGCGCCGCGAGCGGGCCGGTGCTCGGCGGCTTCCTCGTCCAGCACTTCTGGTGGGGCTCGGTCTTCCTCATCAACATCCCGCTGATGGCGCTGATCCTGCCGCTCGGACGCTGGCTGCTGCCCGAGTCGCGCGGCGCCGCGGACGGGCCGTGGGACGTGCTCGGTGCGCTGATGGCCGCCGCCGGCGTACTCGGCTCGGTGATCGGCATCAAGCGGCTCGGCGCCGAACGCCAGCTCCTCGACGCGCAGGCCGTGGTCCCGCTGCTGCTCGGCGCGGTGCTGCTCGTCCTCTTCGTACGGCGCCAGAAGCGGCGCACGCACCCCCTGATCGACATGCGGATGTTCTCCCGCGCCGCCTTCTCCACCTCGGTGGCCTGCATCGTGCTCGCCATGCTGGCCCTGGTCGGCCTGGAGCTGATCGCCGTCCAGTACCTCCAGCTGGTACTGGAGCTCAGCCCGCTGGACACGGGCCTGCGGCTGCTGCCGCTGACCTTCGCCGCCATGGCCGCGGGCGCCACCGGGTCGTACACGCTGGGCCGGGTCGGGCCGCGCACGATGGTCTCGCTCGGCTTCCTGCTGACGGCCTTCGCCGTGCTGCTGCTGACGCTGATGGGCCAGCAGGACCGGCCGCTGCTGCTGACCGTCGGCTTCATCCTGCTCGGCTTCGGACTGCAGACCACGCTGTTCGCCGCGTACGAGTCGATGCTGAGCGAGGCCCCGGCGGCCACCGCGGGCGGCGCGGCCTCGATCGGCGAGACCTCGTACCAGCTGGGCGCGGGCATCGGCATCGCGCTGCTGGGCAGCGTGATGA
Source organism: Streptomyces sp. NPDC029164 (assembly GCF_055563995.1). Taxonomy (NCBI): domain Bacteria; kingdom Bacillati; phylum Actinomycetota; class Actinomycetes; order Kitasatosporales; family Streptomycetaceae; genus Streptomyces; species Streptomyces sp. NPDC029164. The sequence continues at coordinate 12,988 of NZ_JBVHWW010000029.1, forward strand.
ACGCGGCGTACCGGCCGGGGCTGGTGGGGGTGCCGGGGGTCTCCGCGGCGGATTCGGCGGGCGCGGCGAACTCGCTCGGCGAGGCGTACCAGATCGCCGCGCACCTCGGGGGGCCGGCCGGGGCCTCGCTGTACGCGGCGGCGCGGCAGTCGTTCGTGCACGGGCTGCACGTCACTCTCGTGGTGAGCGCGGGGCTGCTGCTCGCGGGGGCCGTGATGGCGTTGAGGCTGCCGCGGGCGATGGAGTGCGGGGCCGCCGAGGGTGAGGCGGCGGAGGGTGCTGTGCGGTTGCCCGCGCAGGCCAAGGGTGAGCCGTGCGGGGCGGCTGCGCCGGCGCCGGCGTCGGTGGAGCACGCGGGCTGATCGCCGTGGCGGGGGCGCTGCCCCCGAGCCCCCGCGCCTCAAACGCCGGCGGGGCTGGAGTGGTGCGGCGGGGCTGGAGTGGTGCGGCGGGGGTGGGATTGGCCTGCGGGGCCGATCGGGGCTGGATTTGGGCGGCGGGGGCTAATAGCGTCGGCCGGGCGCAAAAACTTGCGTTGCCAGGTTCGGTATTCAGGCCGCCGGGAGGCCCCGTGTCCGCGTTCCTGCCCCATGATCCGCTCGGGCTCGACGAGCTCCTCGGGCCCGAGGACCTCGCCGTCCGGGACACCGTTCGCAGGTGGGCCGCCGAACGGGTGCTGCCGCACATCGCCCAGTGGTACGAGGACGGTGAGCTGCCCGGGATCCGGGAGCTGGCCCGGGAGCTCGGTGCCATCGGGGCGCTCGGGATGTCCCTCCAGGGCTACGGGTGCGCGGGCGCCGGCGCCGTGCAGTACGGCCTCGCCTGCCTGGAGCTGGAGGCCGCCGACTCCGGGATCCGCTCGCTCGTGTCGGTGCAGGGCTCGCTCGCCATGTACGCGATCTGGAAGTACGGCTCCGAGGAGCAGAAGCAGCGCTGGCTGCCCGGGATGGCCGCGGGGGAGTTGATCGGCTGCTTCGGGCTGACCGAGCCCGATGTGGGTTCGGACCCGGCCGCGATGCGGACGTACGCCAAGCGCGACGGCACGGACTGGGTGCTGAACGGCCGCAAGATGTGGATCACCAACGGGTCGGTGGCCGCCGTGGCCGTGGTGTGGGCGCAGACCGACGAGGGGATCCGCGGGTTCGCCGTCCCGACGGACACCGCGGGGTTCTCCGCGCCGGAGATCAAGCACAAGTGGTCCCTGCGGGCGTCCGTGACGAGTGAGCTGGTCATGGACGACGTACGGCTGCCCGCGGATGCGGTGCTGCCGGGAGTGACCGGGCTCAAGGGGCCGCTCGGCTGTCTCAGCCACGCGCGGTACGGGATCATCTGGGGGTCCATGGGCGCGGCGCGGGCCAGTTTCGAGGCGGCGCTCGACTACGCGCGGACGCGGGAGCAGTTCGGCAAGCCGATCGGCGGCTTCCAGCTCACCCAGGCCAAACTGGCCGACATGGCCCTCGAACTCCACAAGGGCATCCTGCTCGCCCACCACCTGGGCCGGCGGATGGACGCGGGCACCCTCAGGCCGGAGCAGATCAGCTTCGGCAAGCTCAACAACGTCCGCGAGGCCATCGACATCTGCCGTACCGCGCGGACCATCCTCGGTGCCAACGGGATCTCGCTCGAATACCCGGTGATGCGGCACGCCACGAACCTCGAGTCGGTCCTCACCTACGAGGGCACCGTCGAGATGCACCAGCTGGTGCTGGGCAAGGCGCTCACCGGTCTCGACGCCTTCCGGTGAGGGCCCTGCTCAGCTCTGGTTGAAGAAGTCGCGCGAGCGGCCGCCGGGCTCGCCGCTCACGATCTGGGTGTCGGCCGGGGTCAGCAGGAAGACCCTGGTCGCCACCCGCTCGATCGAACCGCGCAGCCCGAACGTCAGTCCGGCCGCGAAGTCGACCACGCGCTTCGCGTCGCCCGGGTCCATCGACGACAGGTTCACGATCACCGGGACCCCGTCGCGGAACAGCTCTCCGATGCCGCGCGCGTCACGGAAGCCGTCCGGGGTGACCGTCGCGATCCGGCGCCCGTGCTCCACGGCCGACTCGGAGGCGACCCGCACCCGCGGGTCGGTGACCCACTGCTCGCCGGGGCCGGCCACCGAACCCTGGGGGGCCTCCGCGTAGTCGTCGTCGTAGTAGCGCTCGTCGTCGCTGTCCTCCACGAGACCCAGCCAGGCACTCGCCTTGCGCACCGAACCCATGGACTGCCTCCTTTCACCGCGGTCAGTCTGTCTTCTCTCCGCTGCCCCTATGCTCGTCCATGATGCTGACAACGCGCCAAGTGGATAGCCGCCGCGCAGAGGTTTCGTGACGGTACTGGTGCAGAACATCCGTTGCACGGTCAAGGGTCCTGGTGGCTACCACTGCTGACTGAGTGAAAATACGACCACTGCCGCCGTGCGGGTGAGCGATGGGGACGTTCGAGTGAACGACTCGGCTCGTTACGATGCCCGGCGGGAAACGCGTACGACACACGGGGGCAGAAGCTTGTTCGGCATCGTCAGACCTTGCACGCACCGGCTGGGGGAGCGGTTCAAAGCGGAGTGGATGGCCCATCTGTGCGGGCTGTGTCTGGCACTTCGGGGAGACCACGGTCAGTTCGCCCGGATCGTCACCAACTACGACGGCTTGCTCGTCTCCGTCCTGACGGAGGCTCAGTCGGGGCCCGCGCCCGGCGCCCGGCGCACCGCGGGGCCCTGCCCCATGCGCGGGATGCGCACCGCCTCGGTCGCCAAGGGCGAGGGTGCGCGGCTCGCCGCCGCCGTCTCGCTCGTCCTCGCCTCCGCGAAGGTGCGCGACCACGTGGCGGACCGGGACGGGCTGTTGGCCCGCGCACCCATGGCCGCGGCCGCGCGCAGGGTGGCCCGCGGCTGGGACAGGGCCGGCGCCCGCACCGGGGCCTCGCTCGGCTTCGACACGGCGGTGCTCGTGGAGGCCGTGGACCGGCAGACGGGCATCGAGGCGCTGGCGGGCCACGGCACGTCCGTGCTCGTGGTGACCGAGCCGACGGAGACCGCGACGGCCGCCGCCTTCGCCCATACCGCGCAGCTGGCCGGACGTCCAGGCAACGCCTCCGCGCTGGCCGAGGCGGGCCGGTACTTCGGCCGGCTCGCGCACCTGCTGGACGCCGTGGAGGACCAGGGCGCCGACGCCGCGGCGGGCGCCTGGAACCCGCTCACCGCCACCGGGACCTCGCTCGCCGAGGCGCGCCGGCTCTGCGACGACGCCCTGCACGGGATCCGGCTCGCGCTGGGCGAGGCGGAGTTCGCGGACGCGGGGCTCGCCCACCGGCTGCTCGTCCACGAGCTGCGCACCTCCGTGGACCGGGCCTTCGGGACCGGCAGCTGCGCCCACACGGCGACCGCCTCCGCCGGGCAGGGCGGCGACCCCTACGGGGGCCGGCCGTACGGCGGCCAGGGCGGGAGCCCGTACGGCGGGAACCCGTACGGCGAGAACCCGTACGGCGGGAGCCCGTACGGCGGTGGAGCGGGCGGCCCCGGGATGCCGCCCACCGGCCCGGGTGGATTTGGCGGTGCGCCGCCGCCGCAGCGGCCGCGTCGCGGACTGCTCGCCGGCTGCGCGGTCGCCCTCGGGCTCTTCTGCACCTGCCAGATGTGCTGCACCGAGCACGAGGGCCCGTGGTCCCGGAAGAAGCGTGATCCGTGGTGCGACGCCTGTGACTGCTGCGACTGCTGCAACGGAACCAACGGCTCTGGCGGCGGTGGCGGGAGCGGGAGCGGCGGTGGCGACGGCTGCTGCAGCTGTGACTGCTGCGGCTGCGACTGCTGAGGCTCTTTCAGGTTTCACAGGTCCGGACGGCGTACGAGGGGATTCCCGTCCGGACCCGCGTGGAAGGGGTGAGCGGGATGAGCGACGACGCAGACGATCCGCAGGCCGCCCGGCGGACATGGCGCGAGCGTAGGGCCGCGGCCGTGTCCGCCCTCTACGCCCCCCTCGCGCTGACGGCCACCCTCCCCCAGACTCCGTCCGGGGGACCCCCAGGCTCGCCGATTACCCGGAAGGTCGAATTCCGGCCGTTCCGGGGCGCTGGCGTACGACCGGCGGCGGTGTGGCGCTCACCGCCACCGCCGAGGACGGCCTCCGCCTCGACGGCGAGCCCGGGGGTCCCCCCGGACGGAACCTGGGGGAGGGCGACGCCGTACCGGCCGCCGACGAGGCCCCGCCCGCCCGATCCCGGCTCTCCGCCGGCGAGGTGCGGATCGTGGTGATCCGCCGCGAAGGGGAGTGGGCGGTACGCGCCTTCGGCCCCGCCGCCGAGGCCCGCCGGGCCTTCGCCGGCGTCGTGACCACCCCGTACGACCCCGCTTTCGCGCCGAGCGGGCGGTTGCGGCCCTACACCGAGGACCGGAGCGTCCAGGTGGAGAACGCCGACGGGCGGGCCCGCGGACTCGGCCTCGGCGGGGAACTGACCTTCCCCTTCCGTTTCTGCTTCCTCCGGCCCGGCATACCGGACGCGGGCGGGGCGATCACCGCGGATTTCAACCGATCTCTGCTGCCCCCCTGCGCCTTCGCGGACCACCTCGTCCGTCCGTTTCCGCCGCCCGGGAACACGCTGCCGTTCGCGGTGGCGGCGGGCGAGCGGAGGCTGAAAGCCGCTCTTGCGACCGGTATCCGACGACAGGACACTCCCGACAGCGCTTGTCAGGGGCACGGCCAAAGTTCATGCGCCCGCCGTGCCCCCGGCTGCGCCTCACGGGCCCAGGCACCCCCACGTCCGCCGGGCCCCCGACCCTCTCCAGGAGGACGAGAAGTGAGGATCAAGCGCATGACCCGTACCAGGCTGCTCGCGGCGGCCACCGGCCTGGCCGCCGCCGCAGCGTTCGCCGTCCCCACGGCGGCGACCGCGGACCCCCGGGACGGCGGCGGCTTCAGCGCCGACCGGCTCGCGTCGGCCAGCGCATCCGTGCTGCGCGCCAACGTCGGAGGCACCGCCTGGCACACCGACCCCGCCACCGGAACCCTCGTGGTCACCGCCGACTCCACCGTCTCCGCCGCCGCCATCGACAGAATCAAGCGCGAGGCCGGAGCGGACGCGGGGGCGCTGCGCATCGAGCGCACCCCCGGCAAGCTCACCAAGCTGGCCTCCGGCGGCGACGCGATCTACGCCGGCAGCTGGCGCTGCTCGCTGGGCTTCAACGTGCGCAGCGGCAGCAACTACTACGCCCTGACCGCCGGCCACTGCACCGACGGCGCGGGCACGTGGTGGACCAACTCCGCCCGCACCAACGTGCTCGGCAGCACCACCGGCTCCAGCTTCCCCACCAACGACTACGGCCTCATCAAGTACGCGAGCAACACGCCGGTGCCCCCGGGGACCGTCGGCAGCCAGGACATCACCAGCGCCGTGAACGCCACGGTCAACATGTCCGTGACCCGGCGCGGCTCCACCACCGGCATCCACAGCGGCCGGGTCACCGGCCTCAACGCCACCGTGAACTACGGCGGCGGCGACATCGTCTACGGCATGATCCGCACCAACGTCTGCGCCGAGCCCGGCGACAGCGGCGGCCCGCTCTACTCGGGCACCCGCGCCGTCGGCCTCACCTCCGGCGGCAGCGGGAACTGCTCCTCGGGCGGCACGACCTTCTTCCAGCCCGTGGTCGAGGCCCTCAACGCCTACGGGGTCAGCGTCTACTGACGGTGCCTCACGCGCCCCCGTCGCACCCCTGGACGTCCTCCCGCCTTCTGGGAGGATGTCCAGGGGTGCGTGTCCGCCGGGGGAGGCAGGTTTCTGCATGAAACGAATCGGCGTGACCGGACACCGGTCCCTTCCGGATGCGGTGCTCGGCCATGTGGAGAACGGCCTGCGCGCCGTACTGGGCGGCCACGAAGGGCCGTTGGAGGCGTTCTCCAGTCTCGCCGAGGGGGCGGACCAGCTGTTCGCCGCCATCGCGCTCGAATGCGGCGCGGGACTGACCGTGGTGATCCCCAGCGGCGACTACGAGGACGGCTTCGAGGGCGCCGAGGCCCTGGCCCGCTACCGGTGGCTCAAGCGCCGTGCCACGCAGGAGATCCGGATGGACTTCGCCCGCTCCACGGACGAGGCCTACTACGCCGCCGGCACCTACATCGCCGACTCCTGCGACCGCCTCGTCGCCGTCTGGGACGGACAGCCCGCCCGCGGGCACGGCGGCACCGGCGAGATCGTCGCCTACGCGCGGGCGCTCGGCAAGCCGGTCACCGTCATCTGGTGCGAGGGCGTGTCCAGGGACTGAGCCACGCCCCCCACCGGTCTCAACTGCTGTGCCGGGCGAGCCAGTCGGTGTGCTGCGGGGAGACATACCGCTCGGTCTCGTACACCGACGAAGGCCACTGGGACTCGGTGATCGTCGTCTGCATCACGACCATCATCGCCGCCAGGTCCTGCTCGATCAGGGTGTGCGCCTCGATCAGCGGATGATGGCGGCGCACCTCGTTCCAGGCGATACCGGCCGCCGCCGCCGCGCTCAGCAGCGCCGTCAGCCTCGGCCCCGGCCCGGACCCGAACGACCCCAGCAGGGCGAACAGCAGGGCCAGGCAGGTCAGCAGCACGATCGTCCACGACCACAGGCTCGTCGCCCGCCGGGACACCTCCGTCCGCCGCCGGTACCAGTTGCGCTGCTCGATCAGCCGGTCCCGGACGTACGTCTCCCGCCGCACCTGGTAGTCCATGCCGCGCAGCCGCTGCATCGCGCCGGTGATCTCCCCGCCCTCCGGCACCGTCCCGGCGGTCCGCGGATCGTCCCAGCCCATCTTCCGCAGCTCGGCCAGGCCCGCCTCCAGCCGGGTCCGGTACGTCTCCTCGGGAGTGGCGACCTCGCTGCCGAACGGCGCCCCGTGCACGGCGTAACGCCAGGCCAGGGACTTGATGAACTCCGCCGCGCTGCGGTTGAGCTGCCACTGCGGGCGGGCCCGGCGCCGGGTCGCCCGCATGCCCACGCCCAGCACGCCCGCGTACGCGAGCACGCTCAGCAGCCCGAAGAGGTACAGCGAGCCCAGCTTCGGCCCCGAGGGCAGGGCCGCGGCCCCCGCGGCGGCCACGAGCAGCACCAGCTGCGCGCGCGTGGCCTGGGTGGACTCCCGCTGCCGGGAGATCGCCGCCTGGTCGGTGTGGTGGAAGAGGGCCGGCAGGTCCTCGTTTCGGAAAGTCATGCTGTCGGTCACAGCGCCCCCCTGCTGTCGGGTGGCGGGCGGCGGGAGGCCCGCGGTCGCGGGGCCCCCGCCGCCCTCCGTGGAATCACACGGCGAGAGGCTCCAGATCGCGGTGGATCCGCCGCTCGTCACGGGCGTACCGGGTCAGGCTGTGGTCCTCGCCGAGGAGCCGGGTCAGCTCGGCCACCGCCTCCGCCCGCAGCCGGGCCGCCTCCTCCTTGCGGCCCAGCGAGTCCAGGCTGACCGCCATGTTGGAGCCGGCCGCCAGTGTCTCGGGATGGTGCCCGCCGAGCGCCTCGCGCAGGCGCATCACCGCGAGCCGCTCCAGCTCCAGGGCGCCCTCCGGATCGCCCAGGTCAGCCCGGGTGTTGGCCAGGTTGAGGTGGGCGAAGACCGTGTGCGGGTGGTTGTCGCCGAGGACGTCCCGCATCAGCCGGATCGTCTGCCGCAGCATCGTCTCCGCCGTCTCCGCCGCGCCCGTGCCCCAGTGGAAGACCGCCAGGTTGTTGACGGCCGCCAGGGTGTACGGGTGCCGCTCGCCCGGCACCTTCATGTACTCGTCCACCACCTCCTGCGCCAGGTCCCGCGCCCCGCCCGGGTCCCCGGTCGCGAAGAGGTCCGAGGCCAGGTTCAGCTCGCAGGACAGCAGGTCCGGGTTGACCGAGGTGTACTTGGCCCGGTAACGGGCCCGGGTGGCCGTGGTCAGCCGGAGCGCGTCCTCCAGCTGGCCCGCCCGGCGCAGCGACACCGCCAGGTTCTTCGCGGCCGACAGGGTGCCGGGGAAGGCCCGCCCCAGCGTCCGCTTGTAGGTCTCGTAGGTCCGGCTGAGCAACTGCACCGAGTCCTCGTACCGGCCCACCTCGCGCAGGTCGCGGGCGAGGTTCTGCGCGGAGGACAGGGTGTACGGGTGCTCCGGTCCCAGCACCTCCGTGCGCAGGTCGTGCACCTCCTGGTCGATCTCGCGGGCTCTGGTGTACTGGCCGACCAGCCGCAGGTTCAGCGCCAGGTTGTTCGCGGCGGCCAGCGTGCGCGGGTGCGCCTCGTGGAAGATCTGGCTGAAGCCCTCGTGGGCGTCGGTCGCCAGCTCCATCGCCTGCGCGTAGTCGCCGAGCGCGCCCAGGGTGTTGGCGAGACCGCTCATGGTCATGTACGTGTGCGGATGCGACGGACCCAGCACCGCCCGCTGGCGCTCCAGGGTGACCTCGTCCAGCTCCTTCGCCTCCACGAACCGGCCCTGCGAACGCAGGATGTTCGACAGGTGGAAGCGCAGGTACAGGTACTGCAGGTCGTCGTTGCCCAGCATCTCCTTCCAGGCTTCGCGCAGTTCCTCGCCGAGCTGGTAGGCGGCCTTGAAGTCGCCGCGCTTCCACAGGTAGCGGACGCGGTCGATCAGCAGCCGGCGGGTCTCCGGCTCCTTGCAGTACCGGGCCTCGGACGGGGTCAGGTGCGACCAGATGGTGTTGAACCGCGGCCAGGTCTCCGGGTTGTCGATCGGCTCGTCGTCGTCCGGCCGGGCGCCGGCCAGGATCCGGTGGACGGCGTGCCGGGCCTCCCGCTGCTCCTCCTCGGTCAGCTGGGCCCGGATCACCGCCTGCACCAGCCGGTGCACCTGGATGCTGTTGCTCACCTGGTCGACCTTGGCCAGCGCGAACCGGCCGATCTCCCGGATCACCCGGCCGAGCACCAGTTTCTCCTGGAGCGAGGCGTCGTAGGGCTTGAGCGCGTCGATCATCTCCTTGCTGTAGAGCAGGTTCGCGGAGATCGGCTCGGGCGCGAGGAAGGCGCACAGCTGGAGCAGCCGGACCGCGGCAGGGGAGCGGGACTGCAGCCGCTCTATGGAGATGTTCCAGGTGGCGGCGACCGGCTCCGGATAGCCGGGCGGCTGGTTCAGGGCCAGCACGCTCGCGGCCTGCTGGGCCAGCTGCTCGATGTACGCGGCCACCGGGGTCGCGGTCTCCGCGATCCAGGCTCCCGCCTGCTCGACCGCCAGCGGCAGGTCGCCGACCGCCACCGCGACCTGCTCGGCGTCGTCCTTGCTGAGCCCCGGGGCCCGGCGCTGGAGGTGCTCGATGGACTCCTCGCGCAGGAAGACGTCCACCGGGAGCGCGTCACCGTACTGCGACCAGGACTGGTTGCGGGAGGTCACCAGCACGTGGCCCGGACCGCCCGGCGGGAAGAACCGCTTCAGCGTCTCAGGATCGTCCGCGTTGTCGAAGACGAGCAGCCAGCGCGAGGAGGGCACCCCGCGCCGCAGCAGGTCGATCGCCTCCTGGGAGGCGGCCGCCATGTCCTCGCCGGTCTGCGCGCCCAGGCGTACGGCCAGCTCGGCGAGGGCCGCGACCACGTCGTCGGTCTGCTCCGAGGAGATCCACCACACCAGGTCGTAGTCGGCCATGAACCGGTGTACGTACTCCAGTGCCACCTGGGTCTTGCCGACGCCGCCGAGCCCGAACAGGGTCTGCGGCTGCGGCAGCACCACGGCCATGCCGCCGCCGAGCTGGTCGCGCATCCGCTCCAGCACGATGCTGCGCCCGGTGAACCCGGGGTTGCGGGGCGGCGCGTTCCAGATCTTCGGGACCGTCCCCGGGAAGCGGGGGCCGGGCTGGGAGGCGCTGTTGACGCTGTCGGGCAGGGCCATGGGCCGCTCCACCGCGCGCAACAGGGCGGTGGTGGCGTGCACCTCGTCGAGCCGGAAGAGGTCCACCGGGTTGCGGTCGATGTAGGGCGTGGACAGCCGTACGTCGCCCACCCTCAGCGGGACCAGCTGGCGCCGGCCCCCGGTCGGGTCCTCGGCGGCCGCCCGCTCCCACACGTCCACGGCCCGGGCGGACTTCAGGTAGGCCGTGGAGAGCAGCACCACGGTCCGGGCGGCGGTGTCGATGCTGATGCCCGTGCCGCCGCCGAGGGTGTCCCCGGAGCCGGCGGTCACCGGGGCCCGCTCCGCGGAGACGTCCTTGGGCACGACCCGGAAGCCGGCCCGGGTGAGCACCGACTCGATCCAGTCGGCCCACATCCGGTTCTCGGCGACGTAGGAGAGGAACAGGTCGGCGGGCAGGGCCGGACGGCGCCGGGTGAAGGCGTCCCTGATCCGCAGGCGGACCTCCTCGCCGATGGCAGGCATGGAGGTGATCTCGCCCTCGGTGACCACGGTGGTGAGCCGCTCGAAGGCGGAGAGCAGGGAGTTGGTGAGCCCGGCCTCGTCGCCGAAGGTGGCCAGGGTCTCCTCGTAGGCGTAGTAGGGCCGGTACGGGATCTCCACCGCGCCCCAGTAGGAGGTGAGCTCGTCCCCGACGAGGCCGCCCGGGAAGCGGTCGAACTTGATCCGGGCCAGTGCCCGGCCCGCGTCGGCCTTCTCCTTCTCGCCCTCGTCGATGCGCATCGGGACGGGGTAGATCTTGATGCCGCGGTCGTTGAACCGCTCGTCGATCTGCCGGGCCACGGACGCGGCGCCGTCGATGGACTGGTCGGAGAGGGTGAAGCAGTCGACGAGGACGTCCGGGAGGTGCACGGTGCAGATGTCCGCGATGTCGGACAGCCCGGTGCGGCTGTCGATCAGGACGTAGTCGTAGTTCTTCTTCATGTCGGCGCGTAAGGCGTCGAAGAAGAGGCCGCCGCCGAGGCGGTCGTAGAAGTTGTCCCAGTCGAAGGTGGAGACGGTCGCGGAGTACTCGCGGTTCTGCCGGCCCGCGGAGACGAAGTCCAGGGTGCCGCCGTCCGGGAATTCCCAGCCGAGGGTCTCCGGGGTGAGCGAGACGGCGTGCGGCTGTATCCGCGCGTAGTCCTTGTGCCAGTCGTCGGCGCGCTGCACCGGGCTGGTCGCGGCCCAGGCGTATTCGCTGATCAGGTCGATGACCCCGGTGGTGGCCCCGAGCGTGGAGGGGTCCAGGAAGGGGTGGAAGAAGCGGTGCAGGCCCGGGGCCTCCAGGTCCCAGTCCACGGCGAGGACCCGCTTGCCGTTGGCCGCGAGGATCCAGGCGGTGTTGGCGAGCGCCATGGTGCGGCCCGTGCCGCCCTTGTACGAGTAGAAGGTGACGATGCGTCCGTCACGGGTGTCCCTGCTGTCACGACTCGCTGTCATCCGCGTCCCCCCGGTCGGTGTCGTTGCTGTCGTTGCCGTCGATGTGGGCGTCGTACGCGTCGTAGGCGTCGGGCGGGAAGGGAGCCGGCGGCGGTGCGGGCGGCTCGCTCATCCCCATCGGCCCGATCAGTCGCGGGCGTTCGGTGTGGGTGTTGCCGGCCGGCAGGTAGACCTGGGCGTGTCTGAGGAACTGCTGGGCGGCGGCCTCGACCACCTGGGGCAGGATCTGCCCGAGGGTCTCCATGTTGGCGACGCCGTTGGCGGCGGCCCGGCAGGCGGCCCGGCCCTGGCTCATCTTGACGGGCAGGGTCTCCTCCAGCCGCCGGGCCAGCTCGGCCTCCTTCGCCCGGCTCTGGTGGTCGTAGCGGTTCCACGGCACGACCACGTTGATCCACGGGCGGGACTCCTGGTCGAAGGCGGCCAGGCGCTGGCGGCGGTGCTCGTCCTCCACCACCCAGCGGTCGACGATCAGGATCTCCGGCCGGGTCGGCGGCTGCTTGCTGTCGAAGTGACCGGCCTCGTCGTCGAAGGAGGACATGGTGGTCTGGTAGTTGAGGTTCTTGATCACGTCTTCGGCGACGTACGCGATCGGCCGCTGGGACACCGGGTGGTACGGGTTCCAGTCCAGGGCGCTCTCCCCGTAGTACTCCGGGCTCCGGCCGTCCGGCAGATCGTGCCGGGAGCCGGCCGCCACGGTCACGTGGAGGGTGCGGGCGGGGCCGCCGCCGGCGCTGCCGGAGGGGCCGAAGGCACTGGGCACCACCCGGTAGTCCATCGGGCGGACGGGATCGAGACGGACGGTCTCGGCGACCCGGACGATGCGCCGGGCCAGTTCGTACACGGCACGCTCGTACTGCTCGGCGTATCCGCGCAGTTTGATCAGCCCGTACAGCCCGTCGGTGACGTAGCGCTCGCCGAAGGTGTTGTGGTTGAACTGCAACCGCTCGGCGGGGCCGGGCAGTTGGGAGGGCGGGACCGGCACCCATAACGCGGGCACGATGGCCTCGGCGCGCTCGTTGCTCGCCGCGCCGTGCTGGATCGCGCGGTGCGCGAAGGCGAACCACTCCTTCCCGCACATCTCACTGGCGAAGTACCGCGGCGAGAACAGGGGGACGAAGACCCGGCAGGTGGCGAGCGCCGCGCCGAGCCGTTCCGACCAGCCCTCGCCGCTGCGTATCTCCCGGTCCATGAAGCCGGCCTCGGCGCCGGCGGGCAGGTCCGTCAGCGCCATGACGTGGCCGCAGAGATCGCGGAAGAGGCGCTCCACCCACATGTCGGGGTCGGGCCCCCCGGCCCCGAATCTCGGTGTGTGCGCATAACTGAGAAAAAAATATGGGTGCACTGATGCGGGCAACACGCCCCCCGTCCCGAAGCTGCGAGCGAAGAAACATCATTCCGGAGCTGCTTCGCCACATCCCCTCATCGTTCAGTCAATCAGCGTCTGTTTTCGGTCATCCAGTCAAGGGCGTGATCGACGGCGTCCGGGAGGGAGAAGAGCATGGTCGCCGCCCCTCCCACCCGCCCCCTGCGCACCCGGGAATCCGGGAACGTCCCGCCGATCTCCGCGAAATCCCCGTCGTCGAGCGCGACGTCCTCGTAGGCGGTCCACGCCCCCTCCCGCAGACTCCCTCGCCGCTCCGGAAGGTTCACCTTCACCACACACTCGTACATGCGCAAGGGGGGCTTCGGAATTCGATACTCCGCGAGATGGAAAGCCGTGCAGACCGAGAACCCCACATTGATCATGAGTACCTGGCCGCCCTCCCAGCACAGCTTTCCCAGCGGTGACTCCTCACCCAGGTGGCTTCCGATGCGGTGCCCGGAACAGAGCCGCTCCGCGTCCGCGCCCAGGGCGGCGAAAGAAGTCTGCGGGTGGGAGCTGCGCGCGGCGCCCGGCGCGGTGCGGACTGCCTCGGCGAGGGAGCCCATGCCCTGGCTCGGGCTGCTCGCCGGATCGAAGGGGGGCATCCGTTCCCGGAACGCCCGCACCCCGGACTCGTCCAGACCGGCGATCCGCTCCAGATGGGCGCTGGAGGTCTTGGAGTTCTCCGGGGTGAACGCGGGGACCACCAGGGTGCCGCGCGGGCCGAGGACCCCCGTCAGGGCGTCACGCAGCTGCTCGGCGCGCAGACCGGTCCCCCCGAGGCCGGCATGCACCAGGAGCCGCATCCCGGGGCGGACCCCGAGCAGCCGCAGCTGCACGGCCAGCTGAAGCGTGCCGGCGACCCGGCCCGGGCCGACGGGGGCCGGGGACCGGGGCGGCGCGCTCACGCGTCGACCGCCTTCAACTCGTAGCGGAGCTCCGCGACGAGGTGCTTGCCGGTGACGGTCAGCTCGGCCGCCTCCGAGAGGCGGTCCAGGGCCCGGTGGATGCGGTCCGCGCCGCCCGGCTCGGCCGCCCCGGTGGCCCGCCGGTACGCCTCCACCGCCACCCGCTCGTGCACGTCGGCCAGCAGCCGCGACACCGGGACCGGCCGCTCCCGCCACGGCGAGGGGTGCTGCCACTCCCCGTCCAGCGCGTACAGGTCGGCCACCTCGGTCAGGGCCCGCAGCCGGGTCCGCCGCCGCCCGGTCAGCAGCGCGAGCGCGGTCTCCCGCACCCCCGCCGCGTACGGCACCCCGAGCGCCCCCGGACCGTGCCGGCCCGCCTCGCCCCAGCCGCCGGCCCGCGGGCCGCCCGCCAGCGGGGTCAGGGTCGTCAGCCCGGCCGCCGCCGCCCGGGCGAAGCCGGGCACCGCCTTGTGCAGCAGCGCCCACGCCCGGTCCAGCCTGCGCCGCCACTCCTCGGCCTCGCCGGTGCCGAGCCGGAGCCGGGGCGGGCGGGGGAAGCAGTTGCGGTACGGGTCGAGGTCCTCCAGCGCCACCGGGGCGGCGTCCGGCCCGGGCGACCAGGTGCGCACGGGCTGCCAGCGCGCGTCCCCCGCCGCGGGCCCGAAGCGGTGCTCGGCGCGCCCGTCCCGTACGGCGTACCCCTCGTCGGTGACGCGCAGCGCGGCCCGGCCCTCCGTGCCGGGCTCCCCGAGCCGCAGCAGCCCCAGCGTCGGCAGGTACACCTCCCCGTCCCGGTAGGCCACCTCGGCCGGCAGGTCCAGCCCGCCGCGCAGGACGGCCGCGACGGCCAGCGCGGTCAGCCTGCGCGCCGCCTCCGGCCCCTCCTGCCGGCCCTCCCGGGCGGCGTCCAGGGCCGCCAGCACCCAGGTCCGGGTGAAGGGATGGTCCAGTACGGCGTCCAGTGCGTCCGCGCCCGCCTCCCCGGCCCGCTCCACGGCGGCCAGCAGCTCCCAGGCGCGCGCCCAGTCGGGCTCGGCGCCGAGGTCCGCGTGGAGCCGGGCCAGCAGGACCCGGGTCAGTTCCTCCTGGGAGCGGGCGAGTTCGGCCGGATCGGAGAGCTGCGGTGCGCTCTCGCGCAGGGCCGTGCGGCCCTCGACCCCGTCCACGAGCTCGCGCAGGTCGGTGCAGTACACGGAGGGGTTGTCGAAGCCGTTGCGGTCGCGGTACCGGTGGGTGTAGAGCCCGCCGCCGCACGAACGTACGACGGGGCACCGGCGGCACGAGTCGCTGACGCCCGCGAGACCCAGCTGCCGGGCACGGACCCCGGGATGGGCCGCGACCTGATCGAACGCATGGTCGAAGACGTTGAACCCGGTGGCCGCGGCCCCCTCGAAGGCGCTCTTGAGGGAGTCCACCTGCTCCAGGGTCCCGTCGGTCTCGACGACGACGAGGTCCGTGGGCGCGAGGCCGAGCGACTCGGTCAGGCTGGGGCCGCCGCGCAGGGTGGAGAGCAGGGACTCGAAGAGCCGTACGGGCACCGGGCGGCCGAGGCGCTCCCAGTGGTCGAAGATCCGCAGGAGCCAGCGCGCGTACGCGTCGGGGGCGTCGTCGGGGCGGACCGGAGGGGTCTCCCAGGTGGCGTGCGGAAGGAGGAAGTCCACGCGCGGCGGCTCGAGTTCGACGAGCGCGTCCAGGACGGCCACGGGGTCGTTGGCCACGTCCACGGTGCAGAGCAGGCCCTGGTAGAGGTGGCGGTAGGGCTCCGAGCGGAGCAGCGCGACGGCCGCGAGGACCAGCGGGTGGCTCGTACGGCCGTCCGCGAAGCGGCGGTGGCGGTCGTTGGCGGCGCGGTCCCCGTCGAGGGAGATGCCCACCCGGACGCCGAACTCGTCGAAGAGGTCGAGGTAACGGGTGCTGAGCTGCAGTCCGTTGGTGTGGATCCGCAGATCGAGGTCGGCGGTTCCGGTGAGCGCCCGGCTGAACTCCTCGCACACGAGGCGGAGCCGGGCCGTGCCCGCCAACAGGGGTTCCCCTCCATGGAGGATCACCGTGACGGAGGGGAGTGCATGGTCACGGGCATGTTCGGCGAGCCGCGACGCGGTATGCGAAATTACCTCGGGGGAGATCACTTTCGGCCGGGCTCGCCAGCTCTGATCTGCGTGTTCGTAGACATAGCAATGATCACAAGCAAGATCGCATCTGCTGTGAACTTTCAGGACGATCTCGCGAAATGCGATCAGGCCGGTCATTCCACCAGTCTAGAGCGCTTACTTCGGTGTCAGAGCGCGGAGTTGAAGATCGGTGCCTGAACCGGACGACCGGATTCAGCCGGCAGCACACGACCGAGCGTCGCCGCCGCGGACGCGGTGTGGACGTCGATCTTGCCGAGCGGGACCCGGCGGGCCTTGACCGTGCTGGTCGGGGGGGTTGCGGAAGTGTTCACGACACCGTCCTTGGGGAAGCCATGTGGAATGGGCATGGGAATGACAACAGCGACGCGCTGCCGTCAAGCGTGGACTTTACTCGGCCACACCCCATTGGCAACCGAGACATGACGCCTGGTCAACCGTTCTATGGCAAGCCCGGTGTATTTCTCGACGTGGCTTATTCGGCCGTTCGCCGGACGGCAAGATCCTTTTCTTCCGCCGGCGGACCCGGGCCGGGATCCGGACGGGGATCAGGACCGGGATCAGGACCGGGATCAGGATCGGATCCGGACCGGGATCCGGCCGGGGCCGCACCCGGTCCGCCCGGGGTGCGCGAGAGCCGCAACCCGGCACTGACCTGGTCGGACCCGCCTCGGTAGGTTGGCCGCATGACCACGCCGCCCCTGATCCTCCTGCTGTCCGGAAGTCTGCGCGCCGGTTCCTCCAACGAAACGGTGCTGCGCACGGCCCGGGCCGTCGCCGCCGAGACCCCCGCCCGCCTGCGCACCGTCCTGTACGACGGTCTGGCGACGCTGCCGCACTTCAACCCGGATGACGACACGGACCCGTTGCCCGCCCCGGTGGCCCGGCTGCGCGCGGCGATCGCCGGCGCGGACGCGATCCTGGTCTGCACCCCGGAGTACGCGGGCACCCTGCCGGGGTCGTTCAAGAACCTCCTGGACTGGACCGTCGGCGGTACCGAGATCGGCGACAAGCCCGTGGGCTGGGTGAACGCGGCCGCCCCGGGCCGCGGCCGGGGCGCGGAGGCCACGCTGCGCGCGGTCCTCGGCTACACCGGCGCCGTGGTGGTGGAGGAGGCCTGCGTACGGATCCCGGTGACCGGGGGGATGTCCGGCCGGGACGGGACGGTCGCCGACCCGGAGGTCCGGGCGCGCATCGGCGAGGTGCTCGGCGTACTGGCCGGCCGGGAGGGCCCCGACGGCCATGACGGCCCGGACCGCCCCGACGGGCCCGGCGGGGCCTAGGCGGGCTGTTGTTCGCTGAGGGGCGGGATGGGCAGGTCGCGCAGCAGCCAGTTGAGTACGTCGGGCAGCGCGCGCAGGGCCGCGAAGTGCGCGGCGGCCGGCTCGATGGCGGTCGTGGCCCCCGGGATCCGGCGGGCCAGCCAGCGCGAATGGCCCACGGGGGAGAACACGTCGAGCTCCCCGTGCCAGATCAGCACCGGACAGCGGATGTCGGCCGGGTCGAAGCCCCAGGGGCGGCTGAAGGCGAGGACGTCGTCGATCCAGCCGTACGCCGAATGGCGCAGCCCCTCACGGTAGTTCCGCAGCAGCATCGACCGCAGGCCCGCATCCGAGACGATCATGCGGTCGTTGTCGGTGAGCTCCCGGCGCAATTCGTCCAGCAGCCGTCCGGGGTCCTTGCGGATGCCGTCGGCGCGGGGGATCAGCCGGGCCGCCAGCTCCTCGGGGTCGGTGGTGGCGGTGGTGTACTCCTTGACGTTCGACGCGGCCATCCCGGCGAACCAGTCGAGGTCCTCCGCGTCCCGGGGGGCCAGGCCGACCATCGCCGCGGTCCGGGTGACCCGGTCCGGGAGCAGGGCGGCGCAGGCGAGGGCTCCGGCGGCGCCGCCGGAGCGCCCGGCCACCGCGAACGTGTCCAGGCCGAGGGCGTCGGCGATGGCGGCCACGTCCTGGGCCACGTCGGCGACGGTGCGGCCCACATGGCGGTCGGAACCGCCGTAGCCGGGTCTGTCGTAGGCGATGAGCTGCATGCGGCGTTGGTAGAGGACCATGCCCCGGGGGGCGGGGCCCAGACGGCTGCCGGGCATTCCGTGGAGCAGGAAGACGGGTTTGCCGTCCGGATCGCCCCAGCGCTCCACGGTCAGAGCGCGTCCGTCCGCTGTGCGCACCTGATTGCGCACGCGCTCCCTCCTTCACGATCGGTGCGAGTCGTCACGGAGATTGTGCTCGCTGGGGGAGGAGCGCGGTAGGGCGCACTTCGTGCGAAATTATTGTGAAAGCCTTCACGAGGGTGCGGCCGCCTTTGGTCCTCTGGTATATGCCCAGGTCAAGAAGGGGGTCGCAGGGGTGTGAACGGGCGTGAACGAGGGTGAACGGCCCTTCGGTCTGACCGGAAAGGGCTTTTTCGGCACGGATGCTTCCGCTTTTACGCGTCGAATTGCGGCATCAGGCTGAGGCGCCGGGAAAAAGCCGGTCGCGGTCCGGTCCGGTTCGAAATGAAGGAGTCGGATGCGCCGGGCCCGATCGGCGAGACACCGCTAGGGCGCCGGGATCAGCAGGGCGGCCGCCGAGCGCGCCTGCCGCAGGGCCCGGGCCCGGTCCGCGCCGCGCTGCCCCAGTACGACCCGGGTGCTCAGGCCGTCCAGGAGGGCGAGCAGCTCCGAGGCCCGTTCGGGCACGTCCAGGGGGGCGAAGCGGCCCTGCTCCACGCCCTTGGCGAGGAGCGCCTCCAGGTCCCGCTGCCAGCTCTCGTCGATCTCCTCCTGCGCCGCCTTCAGCGGCTCGTTGGAGGCGGTACGGGCCCACAGCTCGATCCAGAGCGTCCAGCGCGGGTCGCGCGGGCCCTCGGGGAGGTAGAGCTCCAGGTACTGGTCGAGCTTGCGCGCGGCCGTCACCCGGCGGCCGAGCAGGGCCCGGCGCGCGCCGGTGAGCTGCTCCTCGCTCCAGCGCAGGGCTTCCAGCAGGAGCCGGTCCTTGCTGCCGAAGTAATACAGGATGTGGCCGCCGCTGGTGCCGAGCCGCTCGGCCAGGGCCGACATGGTGAGCGCCGCGAGGCCGTCCTCCGCGATCGCCGCCATGGCCTCTTCCAGCATCCGCTCCTGGGCGATCCGCCCGTCGCGCCGCCGCGCTGCTCCCGCCACCGCTCCCGCCCTCCGGATCTTCCTGGGCCGACCTTATCCCGGACAGGGTCTTGACGGGGTCGAGGTCCAGCCCTCATCTTGAATGCCATTCAAGAAGTTAGAACGGCGTTCAAGATCAGGGGCGTACATGGCACAGCAGGAGACAGTCGACGTCGATGAGGTGTTCCGAGTCGAGACGCACGGCATCGATCCCATCCCCGACGCCGAACGCCACGGCAGCGCCAAGGACCTCTTCTGGCTCTGGTTCGGCTCCAACCTCACCTTCACCTACGTGATCAACGGCGCCCTCGCCGTCGCCTTCGGGCTCTCCTTCTGGCAGGCCACCGCCGTGGTCGTGATCGGCGGACTGTCCTTCTTCGCCATCAGCGCCGCCGGGCTCAGCGGCATCCGCACCGGCACCGCCACCCTGGTCATCTCCCGCGCCGCCTTCGGCGTCCGCGGCAACTTCCCCGCCGGCGTCCTCAACTGGGTGGTGAGCATCGGCTACACCATCGTCAACACCGTGGTCGGCACCCTCGCCCTGGAGGTCTTCTTCGCCGAGATCGGCTGGCAGGGCGGCACGGCCGGCCGCGCCGCCGCACTCCTCGTCACCCTCGCGCTGACCTTCGCCGTCGCCATGTGGGGCCACGCCACCGTGCAGTTCGCCGAACGCCGGATGGCCTACGTCCTCGCCGCCGGCTTCGGCGTCCTGCTCCTCTTCGTCCTGCCCGGCGCCGACACCGCCGCCGCGGCCACCGCCCCCGGGCTGTCCGGCTGGAGCCTCGCCTTCGTGGTCATGTTCGCCGGACCGTTCTCGTACGTGCCGATGCCCGCCGACTACACCCGCTACCTGCCCCGGACCACCTCGCTGCGGTCCCTCACGTGGATGGGCGCCCTCGGCGGCTTCGTCTCCTCCGTGGCCCTCGGCGTCGCCGGTGTCGCCGCCGCCACCCAGACCGACATGACCGACGCGGTCGCGGGGGCCGAGAGCCTGCTGCCCGGCTGGTTCCAGCCGCTGTTCCTGGCCCTCGTACTCGGCGGCTCCGTCACCAACTCGATCATCACGCTCTACTCCTCCAGCCTGAACCTCCAGGTCCTCGGCATCCCGTGGAGCCGCGCCCGCGCCATCGTCATCAGCGCCGCCGTCACCGCCGCCGGCTCGCTGGCCGCCCTCTTCCTCACCGACTTCACCACCTCCCTGCTCTCCTTCCTCTCCCTCCTGATCATCGTCTTCGCCCCCTGGGGCGGGGTCTTCCTCGCCGACATGCTGCTGCGCCGCTGCCGCTACGACTCCGACGCGCTGCACGCGGGCCGCACCGGCGCCTACTGGTACCGGTCCGGCTACCACCCGGCCGGCATGGCCGCCCTGCTCGCCGGCATGGCCTTCGCCGCCCTGACCTGCGACTCCGAACTGTGGACCGGGCCACTGGTGGCCCCGCTCGGCGGCGCCGACCTCACCCTCCTCGGGTCGGTCGTCTCCGGGGTCGCCTACTGGGCCCTCACCCGGCGCCGGGTGAGGGCGTACGCCCCGGCCGCCTGACCGGCCCCCGGTCACTCGGCCGCCCGTACGACACGTCACACGCAATGGAGCACCCTCACATGGCACGCCACCCCTTCCCCGCCGACCTGCTGCTCACCGGAGCCCGCATCCACACCGTGGACCCGGACCTGCCCGCGGCCGAGGCCCTCGCCGTGCACGACGGCCGGATCGTCTGGCTCGGCCCGGACCACGAGGCCGCCGCCTGGGCCGGCCCGGACACCGAGCGGATCGACGCGGGCGGGAAGCTGGTGCTCCCCGGCTTCATCGACGCGCACAACCACGTCCGGCTCGGCTCGGACGACGCCTGCGTGCAGCTCGCCGGGGTGCGGACCCTGGAGGGCATCCACGAGCGGATCCTGGCCTGGCGGGAGGCCAACCCGGACGCGGAGTGGATCGAGGCCGAGGCCTTCGACTACTCCGCGATCCCGGCCGGCCGGATGCCGTGCGCCGCCGACCTGGACCCCGTCACCGGGGACACCCCCGCGATCGTGCTCTCGTACGACGTGCACACGGCCTGGCTGAACACGGCGGCCATGCGCCGGCTGGGCGTCTCGCGGGACCGCACGGACCTCCCCTTCGGCACGGCGGCCGTGGACCCGAAGACCGGCGAGCCCACCGGATTCGTCAAGGACTTCGCCATCAAGGGACTCTCGCGCGACGGCCACCGGGCGCTGCGCGACCTGGGCGTCCCGTGGGCCTCGCCGGACCGGCAGTACGGGCGGCTCGCCAAGAGCCTCGACGACGCGATCGGCTTCGGCATCACCACGGTGGTGGAACCGCAGAACTCCCTCGACGACCTCGCCCTCTACGAGCGGGCCCGGGCGGAGGGCCGGCTGCGCTCGCGGATCGTCGCTGCCCTGTTCCACCCGCGCGGCACCACCGAGGAGGAACTCGACGCCTTCGCGGCGGCCGCCCGCACGTACGCGGGAGAACGGCTGCGGGTCGGCCCCCTCAAGCTCTACATCGACGACGTGGTGGAACCGCGCACGGCCGCGCTGCTGGAGCCGTACGCGGGCTGCGGTCACCACCGCGGCGAGACCTTCTACCCGGCCGAGGAGTTCGCGGAGCTGCTGGCGGGACTGGACGCGCGCGGCTTCCAGTGCTTCGTCCACGCCACCGGCGACAGGGGCATCCGGACCGTCCTGGACGCGGTGGAACACGCCCGGTCGGTCAACGGCCCGCGCGACGCCCGCCACCAGGTGGTCCACGTGGAGTGCCTCGACCCGGCGGACGTCCCGCGCTTCGCGGAGCTGGGCGTGGTCGCCTGCATGCAGCCCAGGCACTGCGCACCGGAGATCGCGGGCCCCGGCCAGGACTGGGCGGAGAACGTGGGCGAGGACCGCTGGCACAAGGCGTGGCCGATGCGGAGCCTGCACGAGGCCGGGGCGGTGCTGGCGTTCTCCAGCGACTGGAACGTGGCGGAGATGGACCCGATGGTCGGCATCTACACGGCGGTGACGCGCCGCCCGCTCTCCGGAGCCGGCCCGGCCTGGCAGCCGGCCGAGACGGTGGACGTGGCGACGGCGGTACACGGCTACACGATGGGCTCCGCCCACGCCAACTTCCTCGACGGGGAGCGCGGTTCGCTCACGGTGGGCAAGGTCGCGGACTTCGTGGTCCTCTCCCGCGACATCCTCACCGTCCCGGCCGACGAGATCCCGGGCACGGTGGCCGAAACGGTGGTGGTGGCAGGCGAAATCGTCCACGGAACGTCCTGACCCGCCCCCCCGATGCGCCCCCCACTACCGGGGCTCCGCCCCGCCCACGTGCACTCGCGCTTGATCTCCGGATCGAGGGCGAAGAGGGAGTCGGGGACCGGGGCCGGGTGCCCGAAGTCCAGGCTGCGGCCCGTGCCGTGTCCCCTGCGGGGGGCTCGGCGGTGTGTGGCTGGCCCCCTGCGGGCGGTTCGAAGGTGTGGGTCGGTGCCCCGCACGAGGGTCTCCTCGGCTCGCGCCTGCGGGGATGGTCCAGTGGTGCGGCCTGGGTTGCGCGCTCGTCCTGCGGGGACCCTCCTGCGTGTCCCCGCCCCACGCATGGGCTTCGGCGGCGGCGGGAGGGGAGTGGGGACGTGGCGGGGTGTCCCCGCAGGACGAGCGCGCAACCCGGGCCGAACGGCCGGGACAGGCCCGCAGGCGCGAGCCGAGGAGACATCCCGGCGCGGCACCACGGACCGACCCCTACCGACAAGCCCGCCGGAAACCCTGCCGAGCCGCCCGCAGGGCAAACGGCCGAGGAACGGCTCCGCCGACGGGGCCGCCGGAAGTCCTGCCGAGCCGCCCGCAGGGCAAACGTGGGTCAGTCCGGGAGGCCGCTGCCCACGGCGGGGCCCGGGCGGCCCTTGCGGAGCACCGCGCAGGCCAGGGTGATCGCCGAGCCGACCACCGCCCAGGCGGCGAGCACCAGCATCGGGCCGCCCGCGCCGTTCCCCCGGAAGTACGTGATGGAGCGCGCGGCGTACGTGCCGGCGCCCGGCGGCAGGGCCGGGCCGATGGCGCTCCAGAACGGCGGCAGCAGCGGGTACGGGTAGGCGCCGCCGGCGCTCGGGTTGCCGAGCACCACCACCAGCAGGATCGCCAGGCCGATGCCGATCACGCCCGCCAGCCCCTGGAAGGCGAGGGTGATCGCGCCGACCGCGAAGACGACCAGGGTGCCCAGCCCCCACAGGCCCATGATGGTGCCCGGCAGGGCGCCCAGGATCGGGCCCGCGATGACCGTGCCGAGCAGCCCGGCGGCGATCGCGTACGAGAGCAGCGCGCCGAGCCGGATGACGGCGCGGTGTCCGTTGGCGGGCCGGGCGCCGGCGCTGATCGCGAGGATCGCGGCGCACAGGTAGCCGCCCACGCACCAGCCGATGACCAGGTAGAAGGAGCTGAGGCCGCGGCTGTCGCCCTTGCCGGCCGGGGCCACGTCGGTGACCCGCAGGGTCCGGCCCTGGGTCTTCTCGACGAAGCCGACGACCTCTTCCACGGCCTGGGACAGCGAGGCGCCGGCGCCGGAGGCGACCAGCAGCCGGTCGGTCTTGCCGCCCGGGTCGACGATCAGCGCGGCGTCGACGTCCCGGTGCCTGACCTGGTCGAGGGCCGCGGCCTCGTTCTTGACCATGCGGGGGTCGAGCGGTTCGCCGGGCAGGGCGCCGAGCTGCTTCGCCGTCTGCTCGGCCACCGGCGCGAGGGGGGCGGTCACGGCGATCGGGATCTCGCTGGGCTTCGGATGGTGGAAGGCCCCGATGTACGAGGTGATGAAGGCGAGCTGGAGGACCAGCACCCCCAGGACCAGCAGGGCTGCCCGGGTGGTCACGGCGTCCTTGACCTCGGCGAGGAAGCCTGCGGACGGGCCTGCGCCGGTGCTCTCGGTGGGCTGGGTCATGTTCCACACGCTCGGCGTACCGGGGGCGGGGCGCAGCAGGGGAGGGCCGAATGGATGACCTCGGAGGATCGAACAAGTGTTTCGCACGAATATTCGAATTGCTCTATGGTGGGGAGGGGGGAGGAGGTGTTCAACGAGCGAAGCAGGAGGCCGCGGGTGCCTGGTTTTACGCATCTGCACACCGTTTCGGGGTTCTCCATGCGCTACGGAGGCTCACACCCCGAACGGCTGGCGGAACGTGCCGCCGAGCGGGGCATGGACGCCCTCGCCCTGACCGACCGCGACACCCTCGCGGGCGCGGTGCGGTTCGCCAAGGCGTGCGTGAAGGCGGGCATCCGGCCGTTGTTCGGGGTGGACCTGGCCGTGTCGTCTCCGGTGGGGTCGGCCGGGTCGGGGGGCTCGGCCGGTTCCGCCGGAGGCGGCACGCGTCCGGGTGCCGGCGGATCCGGATCCGGATCCGGATCCGGGTCCGGCGGCCGGGCGGGCTCCGCCGAGGCCTCGTACCGCCGCCGCACCCCCGTCAAGGGCGGGGCCTTCGTCGACGAGTCCGCCGCGCGGGCCGTCTTCCTGGCCCGGGACGGCGCCGCCGGATGGGCCGAGCTGTGCCGGATGGTCACCGCCGCCCACGCCGGCGCCGACGCCGGCGAGCCCGGCCGGACCGGATCCGACGGCGCCGCGTCCCCGCGGGTGACCGGCGGGCAGCCGGTGCTGCCCTGGTCGGCCCTGCGCGGGGAAGGCGTCTTCGTCCTCCTCGGCCCCGGCTCCGAAGTGGGGCGGGCGCTCGCCGCGGGACGCCCCGACCGGGCGGCCCGGCTGCTCGCGCCCTGGCGGGAGGTCTACGGCGATTCCCTGCGCCTGGAGGCCGTCCACCACGGCCGCACCGGCACCGGGCCCGGCTCGCTGCGGCTGGCCGCCCGTACCGTCGGCTTCGCCGCCGAACAGGGCGTCCCGGCCGTGCTCACGAACGCCGTCCGCTACGCCGACCGAGGCCAGGGCCCGGTCGCCGACATCCTCGACGCGGCCCGCCGCCTGGTCCCCATCGACCCCCGCGGGCCCCTCGACACCGGCGAACGCTGGCTCAAGGACCCGGCCGCCATGGCCGAGGCCGCCGACCGCATCGCCCAGGCCGCCGGCCTGCGCCCCGCCGACGCCAGGCGCCTGCTCGCGGAGACCTCCCGTACCGCCGGGGCCTGCGCGGTGGACCCCGAGGACGACCTCGGCATGGGCTCCGTGCACTTCCCCGAGGCCCGGCTCGTCGGCGCCGCCCACCGCAGCGCCCAGCGCGTCCTCGCCTCCCGGGCCTCGGCGGGCATGGTGCTGCGCGGGTACGCGGACGACCGCGCGTACTGGGAGCGGATGCACCACGAGCTCGACATCATCGCCTATCACGGTTTCGCCTCGTACTTCCTGACGGTCGCCCAAGTGGTCGACGACGTACGGGAGATGGGGATCCGGGTGGCCGCCCGCGGCTCCGGCGCCGGCTCCCTCGTCAACCACCTGCTCGGCATCGCGCACGCCGACCCCGTCGCGCACGGCCTGCTGATGGAACGCTTCCTCTCCAAGCGCCGGCGCGTCCTGCCCGACATCGACATCGACGTGGAGTCTGCCCGCCGGCTGGAGGTCTACCGGCGCATCATCGACCGGTTCGGCACCGAGCGCGTCGCCACCGTCTCCATGCCCGAGACCTACCGGGTCCGGCACGCCGTCCGCGACGTCGGCGCCGCCCTGTCCATGGACCCGGCCGTCATCGACCGGCTCGCCAAGTCCTTCCCGCACATCCGGGCCCGCGACGCCCGCGCCGCGCTGGCGGAACTCCCCGAACTGCGTGACGTACGGGGGGAGTCGTACGGGCGGCTGTGGGAGCTCGTCGAATCGCTGGACGCGCTGCCGCGCGGGATCGCCATGCACCCGTGCGGGGTGCTGCTCTCCGACGCCTCCCTGCTCGCCCGCACGCCCGTGGTGCCCACCAGCGGCGAGGGCTTCCCCATGTCCCAGTTCGACAAGGACGACGTGGAGGAGCTCGGGCTGCTCAAGCTGGACGTGCTGGGCGTACGGATGCAGTCCGCCATGGCGTACGCCGTCGCGGAGGTCCGGCGCGGCACGGGCGAGGAGATCGACCTGGACGACCCGGCGCAGGTGCCGCCGGGGGACCGGGCCACGTACGAGCTGATCCGCTCGGCGGAGACGCTCGGCTGCTTCCAGATCGAATCGCCGGGCCAGCGCGACCTGGTGGGACGGCTGCAGCCGTCGACCTTCCACGACCTGGTCGTCGACATCTCCCTCTTCCGGCCGGGTCCGGTGGCCGCCGACATGGTGCGGCCCTTCATCGAGGCCCGGCACGGGCGGGCACCGGTCCGCTTCCCGCACCCGGACCTGGCGGACGCGCTGCGCGAGACGTACGGGGTGGTGGTCTTCCACGAGCAGATCATCGAGATCGTGCACGTCATGACCGGCTGCGGGCGGGACGAGGCCGACCGCGTGCGGCGCGGCCTGTCCGACCCGCAGTCGCAGGCACGGATCAAGGTCTGGTTCGCGGCGAAGGCGGGCGGGCGCGGCTATCCGGTGGAGGTGATCGCGCGGACCTGGGAGATCGTGGAGGCCTTCGGCAGTTACGGCTTCTGCAAGGCGCACGCGGTGGCCTTCGCCGTGCCCACGTACCAGTCGGCATGGCTGAAGGCGCACCACCCGGCGGCCTTCTACGCCGGGCTGCTGACCCACGATCCGGGGATGTACCCGAAGCGGCTGCTGCTGGCGGACGCGCGCCGGCGGGGCGTGCCGGTGCTGCCGCTGGACGTGAACCGGTCGGCGGCCGCCCCTCGTATCGAACTGGTGTCCGATGCTGCCGTCCGGGCGGTGTGGGGGCTGCGCCTGGGCCTGTCCGACGTCCACGGCATCAGCGGGGCCGAGGCCGGCCGGATCGAGGACGGGCAGCCGTACGCCTCCCTGCGCGACTTCTGGGACCGGGCGCACCCGGGCCGCCCGGTCGCCGAACGGCTGGCACAGGTAGGGGCGTTGGATGCCTTCGGCGCCAACCGGCGTGATCTGCTGCTGCACTTGACCGAACTGCACGGCGCCCAGCGGGCGGCCGGGGTGCGCGGCCCCCAACTCCCACTGGAGGGCGGCCGGTCCACGGCCTCCGTCGGGCTGCCCGACCTCACCGAGGCGGAACGGCTCAGCGCCGAGCTCGGCGTACTCGGCATGGACGCCTCGCGGCACCTCATGGGGGACCACCACGCCTTCCTGGCCGAACTGGGAGTGGTCCCGGCGAACCGGCTGCGGGACACCGCGCACGGGCAGACCGTGCTGGTCGCGGGGGCCAAGGCAGCCACCCAGACCCCGCCGATCCGGTCCGGGAAGCGGGTCATCTTCACCACCCTGGACGACGGGACTGGCCTGGTCGACCTGGCCTTCTTCGACGACAGCCACGAGCGGTGCGCGCACACCGTCTTCCACTCCTTCCTGCTGCTGGTACGGGGTGTCGTGCAGCGGCGGGGCCCGCAGAGCCTGAGCGTGGTCGGGGCGGCGGTGTGGAACCTGGCGGAGCTGGTGGAACTGCGGGCGGCGGGCGGCCTGGACGCGGTGGCGGCCCGGCTCGCGGCCGAGCCGGCCACCCCGGGCGGCGACGGCGACGGCGACGGCGGTGACCGTGCGGCAGGGGAGGAACGGGCCCCCGAGCGCCGGATCCGCATGCCCACGGGGTACGAGATGAACCCGTGGGCCGACCTCCAGCCCCCGGGCACCGGCCCCGCGACCGGCCGCAAGCTGTGGCACTCCAGCCCGGGGAGCGCGGGATGAGCACCGTGATGTGCCTGCGGCTGCGCCCCGCCGGCGGGGGACCGCTCGGGGCCGAGGCGTACGCCGGGGTGCTCGCGCTGCTCGGCGGGATCACCCCGGCCGTGCAGGCCCTGGCGCCCGACACCGCCCTCGCCGATGTGCGGGGCGCGCTGCGCTACTTCGGCTGCGACGCCCGCCGGCTGGCCGCCGTGGTCCGGGTCAGGTCCCTCGCCCTGTACGGCGTGGACGCCGCCGTCGGCGTGGCAGGCAACCCCATGCTGGCCCGGGCGGCGGCCCGCGAGGCCCGGCCCGGGGACACCCTGGTGATCCCCGACGAGCCCGCCGCCGTAAGGGAGTTCCTGGCGGGCAAACCCGTCACCGTCCTCGACGGGGTCGGCCCCAGGGCCGCCCGCACCCTGTGCTCCTACGGCCTCGACTCCGTCGGCCGGGTCGCCGGGGCCCCGCCCGCCGCCCTGCGGCGGATCCTCGGCGCCCGGCTCGGCCGCGAGGTGCACGAACGCGCCCTCGGCGTCGACCGGACCCCCGTCCGCCCGGGCGCGGCCGCCCGCACCATCGCCGCGGAGCGGCTCTTCGACCGGGACGAGCTGGACCCCGTACGGCACCGGCGGGCGCTGCTCTCGCTGACGGAGGAACTGGGCGCCCGGCTTCGTACACAAGGGCCGGACCGGGGGCAGGTCTGCCGGGCCCTCTCGCTCACCGTCCGCTGCGCCGACCGCACCACGCTCACCCGCACCCGCACCCTGGCCGAACCCACGGCGCATTCGGCCACCCTGACCGCCGCGGCCTACGCCCTCTACGAGGGACTCGGCCTGCAACGGGCCCGGGTCCGCGCGCTGTCCCTGCGGGCCGAGGGCCTGACCCCGGCCGAACGGGCCGTGCGGCAGCTCAGTTTCGACCCCGGGGACGAGAAGGCCCGCCGGCTGGAAGCCGTCACGGACCGGGTCCGCGCGCGCTTCGGGCCGCAGGCCATCGCCCGCGGCTCGCTGGCCGCCTGACGGCAGATCGGACGACACGCGAGTTTTTACCGACGCGTAACTTCCCTGTGTTGCTACTCACCCGTAATTTAGCGGCAGCAGCGCCCCCTTGTGATCCGGATCACGGGACGAACCCCCACGCCCCATCCCCTTGAGTCGAACCGCAAGGAGATCACACGATGCTGCCCTGGAGACGCCTGCTCCGCCCGCTGGCCGTCCTCGCCCTCACCGCCGCCGCGCTCGTCGCCCCCACCGGCGCAGCGCAGGCCGCGTCCGCCCCCAGCAGCGGCTGGAACAACTGGTCGTGCAAGCCGTCCGCCGCGCACCCGCGCCCCGTCGTCCTCGTCCACGGCACCTTCGGCAACTCCGTCGACAACTGGCTCGGACTCGCGCCGTACCTCGTGCACCGCGGGTACTGCGTCTACTCCCTCGACTACGGGCAGCTGCCCGGCGTGCCCTTCTTCAACGGGCTCGGCCCCATCGACAAGTCCGCCGGCCAGCTCGACGTCTTCGTCGACAAGGTGCTCGCCTCCACCGGCTCCGCCAAGACCGACATCATCGGCCACTCGCAGGGCGGCATGATGCCGCGCTACTACCTGAAGTTCCTCGGCGGCGCCGAGAAGGTCAACGCGCTGGTCGGACTCGCACCCGACAACCACGGCACCACCCTGCTCGGATTCACCAAGCTCCTCCCGTACTTCCCCGGGGCCGAGGACCTGATCAGCACGGCGACCCCGGGCCTCGCCGACCAGATCGCCGGATCCGCCTTCCAGCAGAAGCTGAACGCGGGCGGGGACACCGTGCCGGGGGTGAAGTACACGGTGATCGCCACCAAGTACGACGAGGTGGTCACGCCGTACCGGAGCGCGTTCCTGGACGGGCCGAACGTACGGAACGTCGTACTCCAGGACCTGTGCGTGCTGGACCTCTCGGAGCACGTCGCCATCGGACTCACCGACCGGATCGCCTGGCACGAGGCCCTCAACGCCCTCGACCCGGCGCACGCCGAACGGACCACCTGCGCCTCCGTCTTCGACTGACGGGCGGCGGCGGGCGGTCCGCGGCGTTCACCGGTGCACGGGTGAGCTAGCGGCCGTGGCGGCCTGCCGTCGTCGCACGGCGGCGGGCCAGTCCGAACAGCACGGCCGCGCCGACGGCCAGGGCGCCGGCCCCGGCGATCGCGATCGCCGGGGTGGCGCCGTTGCCGCCGGTCTCCGCGAGGTTGCTGCCGGCAGTGGACTGCGAGGGGAACGGGACGGCGGCGGCGGTGCTGCCGTTCGTCTTCGGGTCGTTGTCGCCGTGGCCGTTGTGCTCGACGGTGGACTTGTCCGCACCCGCGGCGATCTGCTGGTCCGTCGGGGCCGAGGGCTGGTCGGACGGCTTGTCGGACGGCTTGGACCCGGTGCCGGTGCCGGTGCCGGTGCCGGGCTTGGCACTCGCCGACGCGGACGCCGCCGTGCTGGGCGTGCCGCTGGGCGTGCCGCCGCCCCCGTTGCCGCCGCCCCCGTTGTCCTTGCCGAAGACCACGTCCGAGCAGGTGTAGAAGGCCTCCGGACTGTCCGAGCGCCGCCAGATGCTGTAGATCAGGTGGCGGCCGGACTTGTTCGGGACGGTCCCCGAGAAGACGTAGTCGCCGTTCTGCATGCCGGGGTCCGTGGCCTTCGCGAACGGCGCGGGCTCCAGGTCGGACCACTTCAGCGGCTTCGTCGGGTCGTACCCGTCCTTCGTCACGTACAGCTCGAAGGAACCCTTGTGCGGGGCCGTCCCCTTGTAACGGAAGGTGTGCGCACCGGCCGTCATCGGGCTGGCCGGCCAGTCGGCCCGGGCCAGGTCCAGCCCCTGGTACTTGTCGTTGCCGGCGGAGCACAGCTGACCGTTCGGGATCAACGCCTGGTGGTGCCCGGCCGCGTTGGCGATGTTCACGGCGTTCCAGTCGTAGAACGCCTGCGCCCCGCTGGACGCCACGGCCGCTTTGCAGGCCGCCGACTTCGGCGACTCCGGCCCCTCCGCGTAGCACGCCGCCACCCGGCTGACCGGGTCCGTCATCGAGCCGTGCGCGACCGCGGGAGCGGCGGCGTAGGCGGCCAGCGCCAGCGGGGCGAAACCCGCGGAGGCGATACGGGTCAGCGTCACGGTACGGCGGCGTGCGGGCATGGGTGGATCTCCTTCGGGCACAAGGCAGGGGCGCGCCAGCGGAACGGAATCGGGCCCCGCGGCGCCGCCCCCCGGCGGCGCCACGTGCGGCCCTTCCTGTCCTGGCCCGGCCAAGCTAGCCCCCCGCACCACGCCTTTCGCCTGCTCCGACCCCCTGGAGCGGATCCTTAGGATCCCCTTAAGGCAGGGACAAGAGCCGCCTCAGGAAGCGGGCTCCCAGGGCCTTCCACGCCAAGGCTGGGGGCTGAATTCACGAGGCGGGCCTGCCCCGAGAAGCGATCCAGGAGCACACTCTGCACGGTGCCCAGGCCGGACGGGCTCGTTACGGTCCTCTTGAGGGTGGGTGAGGACGGGCTCGGGAAGCGGGCTTCGCGTGGGTTGGGGGCCGGGTGTGGGGGCTACGCTCCGGGGATGAGGCGAGCAGAGGTTCTCAAACGAGTCATCGGCATCCTCACGGAGGCCCAGGAGATCCGCCGGGCGGCGGAGGCAGGCGAGGACGACGACGGCCCGGAAACGGATACCCGCGTGGTCACGAACCTGCTGAACGAGATGCTGCCCTCGATCAGCGTGCCGGCCGACTCGTCCCCCGAGCAGGTCGCCCGCCTGGTCGCGCAGGCCCTCGGACCCGCCCTGCAGACCATGGTCGCCGGGTTCAGCCTGGCCTTCACGAGCCTCGCCATCGAGCACGACAGCGGCCAGACGGACGTCTCCGCGATCGAGGTCCTGCAGCGGCTCGCTCTTGAGGTGGAGGCCGGGTTCTTCGACGAGGACGCGTAGGCCGGGCGGGGCGGTACGGGTAGCGACCTGCCGCGCCCGGCCGTCCTACGGGAGGAGGGCGCGCAGGCCGGCCGTCGAGCGGGCCTGGTCGTCCAGGGCGTCGAGGGCCCGGACGGCCTGGGCGGCCGCCTCCGGGTCGCTCTCGGCGAGCCCGCTCTCGGCGAACTCGTCCTCGTCCAGCCGCAGGACGGACGTTCCGTCCGCCGAGACCCACAGGTCGAGGTCCAGGTCCTCCACGAGGATTTCCCCGGCCCGCACCAGGGCCGGGCGGGTCACGTCGCAGTACCAGCCCTTGAGGACGCCGTCGCCGGTCCACACCTCCTTGACCGCGTACCAGCGCGTGCGCCAGAAGTGCTCGACGAACACGTCGCCCGGCTCGAAGCGGACGAAGCCGAAGTCCCGCACGCCCTCGGCCGCCCAGGGGGCGCGTACGGAGATCCGGTCGCCGTCGTCGGCGACCCGCGCCGCCGGATAGCGGATCTTGGTCCGTCCGGCCTTGGTCAGGACGACGGTCAGCTGCTCGGTCACGGTGTCTCCCGCTCCTTCGTGCGTTCCTGCGCGCGTTGCTTCGTGAGTCTCTTCGTGTAGCGCGTCTCGGTCGCGCGGATCTCGTACCCGAACCCCTTGTTGACGGCCAGCATCGGAGCGTTGCCGGCGTCGTTGCCGGTGAAGGCCTCGGTGTACCCGGCCGTGCGGGCCCGGTGCAGGGACGCCGTCTTGGCGAGCTTGGCCAGCCCCCGCCCGCGGAAGGCGCGCAGGGTGCCGGTCATCCCCGAGGCGTAGCGGGTGGCGCCGTCGGTCCGGGCGAGAGTGAAGGCGGCCACCACCCCGTCGACCAGCACGACTGTGGTGAGCTCCTTGTCGAGGGAGGGGATGTTCCACGTGTGCCTGAGCCAGTCCTCGTAGTCGTCGAACTCGGCAGCGATGTCACCCGGTTCGTCGGCCATCGTCTCGGCGTCGGCCTCGAAGAGCGGCCGGGGGCCGGCGGCGAAGGCCGAGCCCGGACGCAGTTCGACCCCGGCCGGCAGCGGCTGCGGGAGCGCGGGCAGCGCGGCCGCTGCCAGGTCCAGGCGCAGGAAGTGCGCGGACCGGCTGGGGCGGTAGCCGCGCCGCTCGGCGAAGGCGCGGTGCGCGGGCTCGTCGAGCACCCAGGCGTACGCGTCAACCGCGCCCCGCGCCGCGAGGTGCTCCTCGGCCGTGCGGAGCAGGAGCAGGCCGGCGCCCAGACCCCGGTGGGCCTGGGCGACGTACACGTTGACGTACCCCTGGCCGGGCTCCGGGCTGTCGTGGGCGATACCGGTATCGGCCGTGCCGACGACCTCGCCGCCCGGGGTCTCGGCGACGAGGACGCGGTGGTGGCTCGCGGGGTGGGCGCAGGACAGCTCGTAGGCCACGTCCTCGGCGGTGCTGATCATGAAGGGCAGGACCGCACGACGGACGCGCACGACGGACGCCGCGTCCGAGAGGTCGCCAGGGCGGAGGTCGCGGATCGATGCGATCATGCGGCAGACGCTACGGGCGCTTTCGCGCGGACGCCTCCCAATTAACCGGCGATGGGGGACAATCACCCGCGTGACCTCGACAAACCTGAAGATCACTCTCGACGGCTCGGCCGGGTCGGCCGCCCCGTACGAACAGCTGCGCGCGCAGATCGCGGACCGGGCCCGATCGGGGAAGCTGCCGGCCGGCTTCAAACTGCCGACGGTACGGGGGCTGGCGGAGGAGCTCGGGCTGGCCGCGAACACCGTGGCGAAGGCGTACCGGGCGCTGGAGGCGGACGGGGTGATCGAGACGCGGGGCCGGAACGGGACCTTCGTCGCGGCGGCGGGCGAGGGGGCCTCCCGCGAGGCCGCGTCCGCCGCGCAGGCCTATGCGGAGCGTGCCCATCGGCTGGGCCTCACCCAGGCCGAGGCGGTCGCGGCCGCCACCGAAGCCCTCCGGGCCCGGTACGCCGCCCGCTGACGGCCGGCGCTCCGCCCCGGACCCCCTGCGGGGCTCCGCCCCCCCCGGACCCCCTGCGGCGCTCCGCGCCCGCGCCTCAAACGCCGGCGGGGCTGAGGCGCCGGCTACAGGTACAGCCCCGCCTCCGAGCTGTGCGGCTGCGGCGGCAGGATCGCGGCAGGGCCCGCGCCGCGCCGCAGGGCGAAGAGTTCCGCCAGGCTGGCGCCCTCGCGGGAGACGCCCTCGTCGGTCCCCAGCCAGTCCACCGCCTCCCGGTGGGTCAGCCGGCCGACCTCGATGCGGGCCAGGCAGCGCCCCGGCCGGACCACCGCCGGGTGGAGCCGTTCCAGGTCCTCGTTGGTCGTCACGCCGACCAGCACGTTGCGGCCCTGCCCCAGCAGCCCGTCCGTCAGGTTCAGCAGCCGTGACAGCGCCTGCCCCGCGGTGTGCCGCGCCTCGCCGCGGATCAGCTCGTCGCAGTCCTCCAGCAGCAGCAGCCGCCAGCGGCCCTTCGACGTGCCCTCGTCCTCGCCGATCGCGATGTCCATCAGGTAGCCCACGTCGTTGAACAGCCGCTCCGGGTCCAGTACGCAGTCCACCTGGCACCAGTCCCGCCAGGACCGGGCCAGTGTGCGCAGGGCGGAGGTCTTGCCCGTGCCCGGCGGACCGTGCAGCAGGAGCAGCCGGCCCGCGATGTCGTCCGGGGTCACCTTCATCAGCCGGTCCATCGCCCCGGCCACCGGCGCGGTGTAGTTCGGCCGCACCTCCGCCCAGGTCCCGGCGGCGATCTGGCGGGTCGTCCGGTACGGTCCGCGGCGCGGGGAGACGTACCAGAAGCCCATCGTGACGTTCTCCGGCTGCGGTTCGGGTTCGTCCTGCACCCCTTCCGTGGCCTCGCCGAGCACCTTTTCCGCGAGTTCGTCGCTGATCGCCGTCACGGTCACGTCCGCGCCGCGGCTCCAGCGGGAGACGAGCACGGTCCAGCCCTCGCCCTCGGCGAGGATGGCGCTGCGGTCGCTGTCGCGCGCCGAGCGCAACACCGCGGCCTCCGGCGGCAGGAGGGTCGCGTCCGCCTTGACCCGCTCGATCGACACGCTGTGCGAGTACGGCTGCTCACCGGAGGCGAACCGGCCGAGGAACAGCGCATCGACGACGTCCGACGGCGAGTCGCTGTCGTCGACGTTGAGCCGGATCGGCAGCGCGTCATGCGGGTTGGCTGGCATGGCGCCCATGATCCGGCACACCGTGCCCTCGTGCACCCGTGTTTCGCCGGATCGGGTGGCCAAGTTCCCTCTTCAAACGCATGCGGAGTGAAGATTCGGGCCGCGATCTGCTCCGAACATTCTTGGCATGGACACTTCCAGCCAGCCTCGGTTGCTTGTACCACGGACTCAGGAGTAACCCCCACAAGGAGCCGCACACATGAGCATGAGACTGTCGCGCTTCGCTGCCCTCACCTCCTCCCTGTTACTCGCCGCGGGCGCCGCCCTGTTCGGCGCCTCCCAAGCCACCGCCGCCGCCGACTTCGGCTACGTCGCCCTGGGCGACTCGTACTCCTCCGGCGTCGGCGCCGGAAGCTACGACGGCGCGAGCGGCAACTGCAAGCGCACCCCCCGCGCCTACCCGGCCCTCTGGGCCGCCGCCCATTCCCCCCAGACCTTCTCCTTCACCGCCTGCTCGGGCGCTCGTACGGACGATGTCCTCGCCAACCAGCTCACCCCGCTCAACTCCGGCACCGACCTGGTCAGCATCACCATCGGCGGCAACGACGCCGGATTCTCCGACGTCATGACGACCTGTGTGCTCCAGTCCGAATCCACCTGCGTCAGCCGCGTGAACCAGGCCAAGGCCTACGTGGACTCCACCCTCCCCGGCCGGCTCGACCAGGTCTACAACGCCATCGACAGCCGGTCGCCCGCCGCCCGGGTCGTCGTCCTCGGCTATCCCCGCTTCTACAAGCTGAGCGGCACCTGCACCACCGGCCTCACCGAGGGCGAGCGCGCCGCCATCAACGGCGCCGCCGACCACCTCAACGCCGCCATCGCCAAACGCGCCGCCGACCACGGCTTCACCTTCGCCTCGGTCGCCGGAGCCTTCACGGGCCACGAGATCTGCTCCGGCAACGCGTGGCTGCACAGCGTCAACTGGCTGAACATCGGCGAGTCGTACCACCCGACCGCCGCCGGACAGTCCGGCGGCTACCTGCCCGTCTTCACCAGCGCGGCCTGATCCGCCCGGCCGGCCGCGGGGCTCGCCGCCGCGCTCGCCGTGGGCGAAGGTGGTGACGTGCTCGCCGCGGGGGAGGAGGGCCCGGCGGTCGGGTTCTCCTTCCCGCACGTCACGGAGGTGGCCACCCACCGGGTGGTCACCTCCGCCGGCTTGCGCACCTCCAGCCGGACCTCGTCCTCGAAGGTCGCGTCCGGGACGTGCGCGAGCTCGAAGTGCTCCAGCTGCCGGCTCCGCGGCCCGCCCGCCTCGTACGTGACGGACTGCCAGCCGGGGCCGGAGGTCCGCCCGCTGCGCGTGGCCCAGCGGTACTCCAGCACCACCGGGATCCGCTCCACCTCGACGGTGGCGGTGAAGGCGGGCGCGTGGTCCTCGGGCGGCGGACAGCTGCCCGTGTAGGCCGAGCGCACGGCGACGACGTACACCGAGAGGTGCTGCCCCGCGGTGGCCGAGGCGGAAGCCGAGGCCGAGGCCGAGGCCGGCGGCGAGGCGGACGGAGCGGCCGAGGGGCTCGTGGTGACGGTCTGGGCCGTGGTCGCCGCGCCCGTCGGAACCCCCGCGCCGCCGCCGCGGCCGTCCGAGTCCCCGCGGTCCTTCAGCAACACCCATCCCAGCGCGACCAGGGCGAGCGCCAGTACCGCGATCCCCGCGGCCAGCACCAGCCCGGCCCGGCCCTCGCGCTCCGGTGCGGGTACGGGCATCGGCGGCGTCGGCTGCCCGTACGGAGCCGCCGGTGCCCCCTGCGTGCCGAACGCCCCCCGGCCCGGCGGTACCCCGCCGCCCCGCGGCTCGTGCCCGTGGTGCGCGACGGCCGTCGGTGAGTCCGGGCCCGACACCGGCCCGCCGGAGGCCCGTACGGACCCGCCCGCGCCCACCACCCGCAGCATCCGGGCCGCCTCCGCCGCGGGCAGCCGCTCGGCCGGGTCCTTGCGCAGCAGCCCCTCCAGTACGGGCTCCAGCGGCCCGGCCCGGCGCGGCGGCGGCAACTCCGCGTCCACCACGGCCCGCAGGGTGTCCAGCGGCGTGGCCTGCCGGAACGGCGTGACCCCCTCGACGGCCGCGTAGAGCATGACCCCGAGCGACCACAGGTCCGACCCCGGTCCCGGATCGCGTCCCAACGCCCGTTCGGGCGCGAGGAATTCGGGGGAGCCGACCACCTCGCCCGTCATGGTGATCGCGGAGGAGCCCTCCAGGCTCGCGATCCCGAAGTCGCTGAGCACCACCCGGCCGTCATTGGCGATCAGCACGTTGCCCGGCTTCACGTCCCGGTGCAGCACCCCCGCCTCGTGCGCGGAACGCAGCGCGGCCAGCACCTGTTCCCCGATGTGCGCGGCGCGCTGCGGGCTCATCGGCCCCTCGGCCTCCAGTACGTCGGCCAGCGAGAGCCCGCGCACCAGCTCCATCACGATCCAGGGCCGCCCGTCCTCGGACGCCACGTCGTAGACGGTGACCACCCCGCGGTGCGAGACGCGGGCCGCGGCCCAGGCCTCCCGCTCCAGCCGCCGGTACATGCGCTGCAGTTCGGCGGGGTCCAGTCCGGCGGGTGCCCGTACCTCTTTGACGGCCACGTCGCGGGCCAGCACCTCGTCCCGGGCCCGCCACACGATGCCCATCCCGCCGCGGCCGATCGGTTCGAGCAGCCGGTAGCGCCCCGACACGACGCGATCGGAGTTCGATTCCTCACTCACACGGGCCCCCCGAGTGCGTCACCGTGCGCCCGCGTGTCATCGGGCGATCACTCCAAGTTAGCGCAGTGCGCGCCAAGTGGCTCCGGTCGTGACGGGACCCGCGGCGCGACCTTCCGCAGCGTCACGTCTGTGCGGAGAGTGACGGTCGACTCCGCTGAGTAATCGTCAACTACCCGTCCCCATAGGGGTAATTCACACCACCGGGATACCCGGGGGCGACGCGGGGGCGATAGGGTTAACCTGCCCGGGCCGGGTGCCCTCGTACGGGTGGGGAGAGAACATGGAACAGATAGCTATGCGCAGCAGGCCGCCTCGCGTGCCTGCCATCACCTGCGGCAGCGGTGCGAGCAGTTCGCGCCTCGACCGCCATCTCGCCGTGCTGGGCGGACCCGCCGTCCCGCACCGGGAGACCGCGGAGGCGACGCTGCTGATGCGCGAGCTCACCTCCCGCGACCACACGCACCGTCTGCGGAGCCGGAGCGCGCGCGTCTCGCTCTTCGCGCCGCTGCGCCGTCTGCGTCGCACGCTCTTCGGCAGCCGCCGTTCGTAACCGTCCCCGCACCGCGGCCGCTCGCCCTCGGGCCTGCGGCTTCCCGGCCCTACCCGATCACACCGTCCCGGCGCAGTTCCGAGATCTGCGCGTCCGCCATCCCCAGGGCGCGCAGCAGGGATTCGGTGTGTTCGCCCAGCGCGGGCACCGCACCCATGTGCGGTGCCGCGCCGCCCGGCAGCCCGATCGGCGGTAGCAGGGCCCGCAGCGGTCCGGCCGGTGACCCCACCTCCCGCCAGCGGTCCCGGGCCGCCAGCTGCGGATGCCCGGCCAGCTGTGCCACCGAGTTCAGCCGCGCGCAGGCGATCCCCGCCGCCTCCAGCCGGCCGATCGCCTCGTCCGCGCCCAGCCGCCCCAGTGCCTCCGCCACGACCGCGTCGGTCTTCTCCCGGTTCGCGGTGCGTGCCGTGTTGGTCGCGTACGCCGGATCTTCCGCCAACTCGGGCTGGTCCAGAACCTGTTGTGCGAGCCGGCGCCACTCGCGGTCGTTCTGCACCGACAACAGCACCCGGTCCCCGTCGGCCGTTGGGTAGGCGTCGTAGGGCGCGATCACCGCGTGCGCGAGTCCGGTGCGTACGGGCTGCTCCCCGCCGTGCATCGTGTGGTGCAGCGGATGCCCCATCCACTCGGCCAGCGCGTCCAGCATGGACACCTCCACCCTGCCCCCGCGCCCGGTGACCCCCCGGCGCAGCAGCGCGGCGAGGACGCCCGAGAAGGCGTACATGGCCGCCGCGATGTCCGCCGCGGGGATCCCCGCCTTGACGGGCTGCTCCGGGGTTCCGGTCACCGAGACCAGTCCCGCCTCGCACTGCACGAGCATGTCGTAGGCGCGCTTGTGGGCGTACGGGCCCTCGGGGCCGTAGCCGGAGACGTCCACGGCGACCAGCCGCGGGTAACGCGCGCACAGCGCGGCCGAGTCGAGGCCGAGCCGGGCGGCGGCGCCCTGCGCGAGGTTCTGGACGAACACGTCGGCGCCGGCCAGCAGGCCGTGCAGGACCTCCCGGCCGCGCGGGTCCTTCAGGTCGAGCGCGATCGACTCCTTGCCCCGGTTGGCCCAGACGAAGTGCGAGGCGAGGCCGTGCGCGGCGGTGTCGTAGCCTCGCGCGAAGTCGCCGCCGTCGGGACGCTCGACCTTGATCACCCGGGCGCCGAGGTCGGCGAGCTGCCGGGTGGCGAAGGGGGCCGAGACGGCCTGTTCGACGGCGACGACGGTGATGCCGTCCAGCGGGAGCGGTTCGGAGGCCGGTTCGGGAGCCGTTTCGGTAGCCATGGGCCCTGCCTACCGGCTCGGGCGGCCACTGTCACCACACGCGGTGGTGACATGCGTCATCCGCGCGCCGCCTCCCCGCGGGCGAACCTGCGCGTGGCCAGCGGCACGAACAGCGCGAGGAGCAGCACCGACCACAGCAGGGCCCCGGCCACCGGATGCGCCGCGGGCCAGGCCGCGCCCGCGGCCGCCTCGGCCCCGGCGTTCCCGCACAGCTCGCGCACGGCGGTGGCGACGGCGCTGATCGGGTTCCACTCGGCGACCGCGCGCAGCCACCCGGGCAGCCCCGCGGTCGGCAGGTAGGCGCTGGACAGCATCGGCAGGACGAAGGTGGCGCTGCCGAGCTGGCCCGCCGCCTCCTCGCTCCTGCTCAGCAGTCCGAGGTACGTGCCCACCCACGCCGTGGCGAAGCGGAACAGCAGCAGCACGCCCAGGGCGCCCAGCGCGCCGGGCAGGCCGTTCTCGATGCGCCACCCCATCGCCAGCCCCACCAGCATCAGCGGCACCATCGACACGCCCGTGGTGAGCAGATCGGCCGCCGTCTGCCCGAGCGGGACGGCGGTGCGGCTCATCGGCAGGGTGCGGAAGCGGTCCATCACGCCGCGGTGGGCGTCCTGGGCCGCCGTGAACATGCCGGTCATCAGGCCGTTCGCGGCGGTGGCGGCGAGCAGCCCGGGCACCAGGAACTCCCGGTACTCGGCGCCCGGCATGGCGAGGGCGCTGCCGAAGACGTAGCCGAAGAACAGCAGCATGGTGATCGGCATGGTCTGGGTGAGGACCAGCAGCGCGGGGGCGTGCCGGGCCTTCTGGAGCTGGCGGGTGAAGACGGCTCCGCCGTCGGACAGCAGGGTGCTCATGCGGCGTACTCCTGGTCGGCGGGACGGGCCTGGGTGAGGCGCAGGAACACCTCGTCGAGGGTGGGCGGGCGCAGGCCGGCGTCGGTGACCGGCACGCCGGCGGTGTCGAGTTCCCGGATGATCCGCGGCAGGGTGAGCCCGCTGTCGAGGACGGTCACGCCGACGGTCAGCCGCTCCTCGTCGAGCACGGGCCGGCCTCCGGTGAGCTGGTCGAGGACGCAGGCGGCGCCGGACAGCGCCGCGCGGTCGGTGACCGTGACCTCCGCGTAGGAGCCGATGCGGGCCTTGAGCCCGGCCGGGGTGCCGGTGGCGGCCACCCGGCCGCGGTCGACGACCACGATGTCGTCGGCGAGCCGGTCGGCCTCCTCCAGGTACTGGGTGGTGAGCAGCACGGTGGTGCCCTCCTCGGCGAGTTCGCGCACCGCGCTCCAGATCTGCTCGCGGGCCGCCGGATCCAGGCCGGTGGTGGGTTCGTCGAGGAACAGCACCCGGGGGCGGGTGACCAGCCCGGCGGCCAGGTCCAGGCGCCGCTTCATGCCGCCGGACCAGGTGGCGGCCACCCGGTCGGCGGCCTCGGTGAGCCCGAACCGCTCCAGCAGTTCGTCGGCGCGGGCCCGGCCCCCGGAGCCGCGTAGTCCGGCGAGCCGGGCGAAGAGCCGGAGGTTCTCACGGCCCGTCAGGTCCCCGTCGACGGAGGCGTACTGGCCGGTGACGCCGATCGCGCGGCGGACGGCCGCGGGCTCGCGGGTGACGTCGTGGCCGGCGACGAGGGCGCGCCCGGCGGTGGGTGCGGTGAGGGTGGTGAGGATCCGGACGGCGGTGGTCTTGCCCGCGCCGTTGGGGCCGAGGAGGCCGCAGACCGTGCCCTCGGGGACGGTGAGGTCGAGGCCGCGCAGGGCGTGGACCTCCCCGTAGCTCTTCTCCAGACCCTCACTAAGTACAGCGTACGTAGTCGTCATGTGCGACACCGTACCTCACTACGTACGGTGTACGTAACTAAGATGGGGGCGAGACGACGAGGTGATCTGAGCGATGACAGCCGGCGGGCGACCCGCTGAACCCGAAGTGATCTGGTCCAGGCCCCAACGGGCCGGCCGCGGCCCCAGGCCGGCGCACAGCCGCGAGTCCATCGCGGCCGAGGCGGTGCGCGTCGCCGACGCGGAGGGGATCGAGGCCGTCTCGATGCGGCGCGTGGCCGCCGGAGTCGGTGCGGGGACGATGTCCCTCTACAACTACGTGCCGCGCAAGGAGGACCTGTACGAGCTGATGGTCGACGCGGTCAGCGGGGAGTACGAGTTCACCCCGCCGACCGGCGACTGGCGGGCCGACCAGCTGGCCTTGGCCCGGCAGACGCGCGCGCTGATGCACCGCCATCCCTGGCTGCCGCGCCTGCTGAGCCCCGTGTACGGCTTCGGCCCGAACGCCCTGCGCTACCTGGAGCACAGCCTGGACTGCCTGGCGCCCCTCGACGTGCCGGACGCCGAGAAGCTGGAGCTCGTCGCCGCGGTCAACGGCACCGTCGCGGCCTACGTGGCGGGCGAGCTGGCGCTGGCCGAGCGGGCCCGGACCCTGCCGTGGAGCGAGGCGGAGGAGCAGGGCGTACGGACGGCCTGGCTCGGCTCCCGGCTGGCCACGGGGGAGTACCCGCGGCTGGCGGCGGCCCTCACGGGCGGCGGCCCGGTCCCGGGCGCGGGCCTGGACATGGACGCGGTGTTCGACCGCTCGGTGTCGCGGCTGCTGGGGGCCTGGGGTACGTAGGGGCGCGCGTGCGGGCGTCGTCCGT
Source organism: Streptomyces sp. NPDC029164 (assembly GCF_055563995.1). NCBI lineage: Bacteria > Bacillati > Actinomycetota > Actinomycetes > Kitasatosporales > Streptomycetaceae > Streptomyces > Streptomyces sp. NPDC029164. The sequence continues at coordinate 54,659 of NZ_JBVHWW010000029.1, forward strand.
GCGGGTTGGTCCGGTGGCGGAGCCGTCGGTGCGGGTTCGTCCGGCGCGGGTCTGCCTGTGCGGGTTCCGCCGCGCGGGTCTGCCGGTGCGAGTTCCGCCTGGCGGGTCTGCCTGGGCCGGTTCGGCCCCGCGGGTCTGCCGGTGTGGGTTCGGCCCCGCGGGTCTGCTGGTGCGGGTTCGGCGGCGCGGGACTGCCTGGGCGGGTTCCGCCGCGCGGGTCTGCCTGGGGCGGGTTCGGCCGCGCGGGTCTGCCAGGGCGGGGCTCGTCCCCGCGGAGGCTCAGAGCAGCGCGAACTGCCCGCCCGGGCCCTCCTCGTGGTGGTCCAGCACCGAGGCCGGCCGCCGGGACCAGCCCGGCGGCGGAAGCACCCCGGCCGCGCGCAGCCCCTCGGCCGACAGGCCCGGCCCCGGCTCGAACGCGGCCCGCTCCGGCGCCAGATCGGCCAGCAGCGCCAGGGTCGTCACCAGGGCGAGCAGCTCCGAGGTCCAGCTCTGCGGCCACTCGGCGGGCCCCAGCGCCTCCAGCCCGTCGGCGTCCGGGCCGCGGTGCGCGGTGCGCGCGGCGAACCAGGCCTCCAGCACGCGCACGCCCTGCGCCTCGTACTCCCAGGCCCCGGCCGGCACGGGGGAGACCATTCCGCTCCCGAGGCTCAGCGTCTCGCTCCCGGCGTCGTACGCGAGCTCGTGCGGCCACGCCCCGACCGCCGAGCGGACGTACGGGCGCCGGCCGCCCGGCAGCCGCGGCGGCTCACCTCCGCGCGCCCCGCGCAGCTGGACGGTGAGCAGCCGGTGCCCCAGCTCCAGGCCGGTCCGCCAGCGCGCGGGATCGGCGGCGAGCGGGACCTCGTAACCGCGCGGCCCCGGCCTGCCCGCGGCGAGGACCCAGCACAGGAAGTCCTCGGGGGTGGCCCAGCCGCCGTAGCGCTCGCCCAGCAGGGGCAGCAGGCCGGGGGCGAGGTTGGGTTCGGTGCCGCCGGGGCGCCGGTGCAGCGGGCGGATCCGGCCGAGCCGGCCGGCCGGAAGGTGCGCGGTGACCAGCGGGTCCGGGGTCTCGACGAGGAACACCTGGTGCTCGTCCCGGACCCGCCAGAGCTCCGGACGGGCCGTGTCGATCAGCCGCTGGTCGGGCAGGAGCCACTGCTCGTCGAAGGGCTCGCGGAGCACCCGTACGGGGTCGGGGCAGGCGCCGGGCGCGTCGGTGAAACGGGCCGTGGCCGCCGAGCGCTGGCCCGGCAGCGCGGCCGCCCCGGCGGCGGGCGTGCGGACCCGGCTCGGGCGGAACAGCCGCTCCCGCTCGGCCCCTTCGGAGCCGGTCAGGAGGGCCCAGCGGGCGCGCAGGGCCGCCGGATCGGGTGCGGCCACCCAGTCCCGGCCCAGGCGCAGGCCGCCCACGGCCCAGGGCATCAGATCGTCCAGCAGCGGTACGTCTTCGCTCACGCCGCCGATGGTAGCGACGGGATCCGATGGCGGGGCTGCGTCCAGGCCGAAGCGCTACGCTCCTTATGTACGCCCATGTGGGCAATGTGCGCATACGGGAGGCGTACGTACGGGATCGACCGAGGAGACGGTCATGAGCCAGTACGACGAATACTCGACTCCGTCGCAGGCCGAGGGCGAGCGCCTCGACGAGGACATGGACGAGAAGCAGCGCAAGGAGCGCCACCCCCAGACGATGCGGACCACGCCGTCCCAGGCGGAGGGCGAGCGCACCACGGAGACCGACGAGAAGTAGACCGCCCCCCTGCCGCCCCTGCCGGCCTCCTGCCCGCCCCCTGCCGGCCCCCGTCAGTGCGCGTCGACCGTCACCGTGAAGGAGAACCGGTCCCCGCGGTAGCGGATCCGCGCCACGTCCACCACCCGGCCGTCCTCGTCGTACGTCACGCCCGTGTAGTGCAGGATCGGGCTGAGCAGCGGGACCTGGAGCAGCTCGGCCGTCTCCGGGTCGGCGAGCCGGGCCTCCACGGTGTCCGTGATGCGGCTGATGCGGACGCCCGCCACGTCCCGCAGCACCTTGGTCATCGGCCAGCGCTCCAGATCGGCGAGGTCCACGGCCTCGGCGAACTCCGGCAGGACCGCGTTCTCCGCCCAGTTGGTCGGCTCGCCGCTCTCGCGGTCGTGGCGCAGCCGGCGGTAGGTGACCACCTCCGGTGTGGCCGGGAAGTGCTCCAGCAGCTCCCCGGCCACGGGCGTCCGCCCGTGGCCGAGGATCGTCGTACGATCACCCGACTGCTGGGCCACGATCGCGTCTACCGAGCCCAGCAGCCGGACCGGGGTGCTGCGCAGCGCGCCCGGCTCGATGAAGGTGCCGCGCCGCCGGTGCCTGCTGATCAGCCCCTCGCCCTCCAGCTCCTTGAGCGCCTGCCGCATGGTCAGCACGCTCACCCCGTAGTGCTCGGCGAGCTGCTCCTCGGTGGGCAGGCGCAGCGAGGCGTCCGGAGTGCGCCCGAGTATCGAGGCGCGCAGTGACTGCGACACCTGATACCAGAGCGGCAGCTTCCGGTTCAGTACCAGCGAGTCGGGGGCGAAGGCGGTCACGGGGGTCACGGGTGGATCTCCGAACGGGGCTGGACAGGGGTGACGTGACGTGCAGCGCATGCAGGGTATGCAGTGCAGGTCAGGCGCGGAAGTGGCGCTGCAGACCCTGCCACACGTCGTCGTAGCCGCGCTGGAGGTGATCGGCGCCGGCCGCCTGGGCGGTGGCGGTGATCGGCCAGCGGGTCTCGAACATGAAGGCCAGGCCGTCGTCGATCTTCTGCGGCTTCAGCTCGGCGGCGCTGGCCCGGTCGAAGGTCTCCCGGTCCGGGCCGTGCGCGGACATCATGTTGTGGAGCGAGCCGCCGCCGGGGACGAAGCCCTCGGCCTTGGCGTCGTAGGCGCCCTCGATGAGGCCCATGTACTCGCTCATCACGTTGCGGTGGAAGTAGGGCGGGCGGAAGGTGTCCTCGCCGACCAGCCAGCGCGGGGCGAAGACCACGAAGTCCACGCCCGCCAGGCCCGGGGTGTCGGAGGGCGAGGTCAGGACCGTGAAGATCGACGGGTCGGGGTGGTCGTAGCTGATCGAGCCCAGGACGTTGAAACGGTGCAGGTCGTAGACGTACGGGACGTGGCTGCCGTGCCAGGCGACCACGTCGAGCGGGGAGTGGTCGTAGGTGGCCGACCAGAGGTTGCCGCAGAACTTGTTGATCACCTCGGTCGGGCGCTCCACGTCCTCGTACGCGGCCACCGGGGCCTGGAAGTCGCGTGCGGCGGCGAGGCCGTTGGCGCCGATCGGGCCCAGGTTCGGCAGCTCGAAGGGCTGGCCGTAGTTCTCGCAGACGTAGCCGCGGGCGTCGGCGTCCAGCAGCTCGACGCGGAAGCGGACCCCGCGCGGGATGAGGGCCATGTCGCCAGGCCGGGCGGCGAGCAGGCCGAGTTCGGTGCGCAGGAGCAGGCCGCCGCGCTCGGGGACGATCAGCAGCTCGCCGTCGGAGTCGCTGAACACCCGGTCCGTCATCGACGCGTTGGCGGCGTAGAGGTGGATGGCCATGCCGGCGCGCTGGGCCGCGTCGCCGTTGCCGCCGAGGGTCCACAGGCCGGACAGGAAGTCGGTGCCGGGGGCCGGGTCGGGCAGCGGGTTCCAGCGCAGCCGGTTCGGGTCCGCCGGGGCCTCGGTGAAGGGGGCGGTGCGCAGGGCCCCGTTCTCGATCCGGGTGAAGGGCGGGTGCGCGGCCGAGGGGCGGATCCGGTAGAGCCACGAGCGGCGGTTGTGGGTGCGGGGCTCGGTGAAGGCGCTGCCGCTGAGCTGCTCGGCGTAGAGGCCGAGGGGGGCGCGCTGGGGCGAGTTCCGGCCGAGCGGCAGGGCGCCGGGGACGGCCTCCGAGCTGTGCTCGTTGCCGAAGCCGGTGAGGTACTCCAGTGCCTCCGCCGTCTTCCTGGCCTGCTCGCTGCCGGCCTGCTCGCTCATGTGCTGCTCCCGCTCCGTCGAAGGAATCCTATGGCTGACAGTAGGATTCCGCGGCCCGTGCGTCAACGGGGTCCCGGAGAGTCGTGTTCCGGGTGGCCGTGGGAATCGGATCCAGGGGGCCGGGAACGGATTCGCGCAGAGGGGGCTCCCAAAAGATGAACATTGCTCTACTCTCACGCGCATGTCGTGGACCCGCAGGTTCCCTGCCGTGCCGGCGGCGCTCCTCGCCGCCCTCCTTGCCCTCCTGACCCTCTTCGCCGCCGCGCCCGCCGCGCGCGCGCACGAGGAACGCCCGGTCACCCTCCCCGACGGCTCCGGATCCGTACCGGAGTACCGCGACAGGGAACCCGACCTGGTCGTCTGCAAGACCGACCGGCCCGCCTTCGAGCGCCGGATTTCCGCCTTCCCGGAAGACCTCCGCCGGCGCAACCTCGCCCTGTACGAGCGGTGCGAGCAGAGCGGCTACCGCCACCTCCAGGAGGCCGTCGACGCCGTCGACCGGCCCGGGATGAACATCGCGATCCTCCCCGGCCTGTACGAGGAGGAGCCCTCGCTCCCGAAGCCGACGGGGGAGTGCGCCGCACTCAAGGCCCCCGAGTCCTCGCTCGGCTACCAGATCCTGTCGTACGAGCAGCAGGCGCAGTGCCGGCACAACCAGAACCTCGTCGCGATCCTCGGCAAGACGAACCTGCAGATCGAGGGCACCGGCGCGTCACGGCTGGACGTGGTCGTCGACGCCAAGTACCAGAAGCTGAACGCCATCCGCGCCGACAAGTCCAACGGCATCTACTTCCGCAACTTCACCGCCCAGCGCACCACCTTCAACTCGCTGTACGTGCTCGCGGGCGACGGCTTCGTCATCGACGACGTGCTGACCCGCTGGAACGACGAGTACGGCTTCCTGACCTTCGCCAGCGACCACGGGCTCTACAAGAACTGCGAGTCGTACGGCAACGGAGACTCCGGCATCTACCCCGGCAGTGCCTCGAACATCAACGACGGCCGCGGCTACGACGTCCCCCGCTACTCCATCGAGATCACCGGCTGCCGCAGCCACCACAACATGGTCGGTTACTCCGGCACCGCGGGGGACTCGGTCTGGGTGCACGACAACGAGTTCGACCAGAACATGGGCGGCGCCTCGATGGACAGCGCCTTCCCCGGCCACCCCGGACTGCCGCAGAACCACGCCAAGTTCGAACGGAACCTGATCCACGACAACAACCAGGACTACTACCACCACGTCGCCGACGGCACCTGCGCCAAACCGCCGATCGAACGCGGCTACGAACGCGGCGTCGTCTGCCCGCAGATCTCCATGCCCCCCGGCACCGGCATCATCACCGCGGGCGGCAACTGGAACCTGTACGAGGACAACTGGGTGTACGGGCACCGGCGCGCGGGCTTCTTCCTCAGCGCGGTCCCCGCCTTCATCCGGGGCGAGGAGAAGTGGTCGAAGCAGACCGACACCTCCCACCACAACCGGTACGCAGGGAACGTCATGGGCAAGGACAAGTCCGGCGCCTCCCGCCCCAACGGCATGGACGTGTGGTGGGACGGGCAGGGCCGCGGCAACTGCTGGCAGGACGGCCCCGACGGCTCCACCCCCGGCACGGTCCCCCAGTGCGGCGCCGCGCGCGGCGAGGTCTCGGGCGCCTCGGCCCGCCTGGTGGGCGAACCGGTCAAGCTGGTCCAGCTCCTCGTCTGCGCCGACTACAACGTCCAGGCGCGCAAACTCCCGGCCGGCTGCGACTGGTACGGCGCACGCGGCCTGGAGCGGGTGGAGACCCAGCTCGCGCTCGCCGTGGCCGGGGTGCTGCTGCTGGTCGGCGGGGTCCTGTGGTGGCGCCGCCTGCGCGGTTCCCGGCTGGGCACGGCGGCCACACTCCTGGGCCTGGCCGGCCTCGTCCTGGACGTCGCCGGCTCCACCCTGCCGATGACCGCCACCTTCGTCCCCGCACTCGCCCTCCTCCTGCTCGGCCTGTGGTGGACGGGCGTGGGCCTCGCCCTGCGGCCCACCCGCCCCTGGCCGGCCCGCCTGACCCTGCTGCTGGGCGCCCTCACCCTGCTGGACGCCTTCGACAAGGCCGTCCTGATGATCCCCTGGACCCCCCTCAGCCCCGCCTGGGCCCGCGCCCTGGTGGCCGTCGTCTGGATCCTGTGGGCCGTCGTGGCCTCGGCCCGCCCCGGCACCCCGGCCCGCCCCGGCACCCCGGCCCGCCCCTCCGCCCCGGACGCCGCCCCTGCAGGCGACCCCACCGCGGTCCCCGCCGTTCCCGGCGGCCCCGCCCCGACCGTCCCCGCGGCCCCCGCAGGCACCAGCGACCCCACCCCGGCCGGCCCCGCGGCGTCCGCCGAAACCCCGACCGCCCCGGACCCGGCGCCGTGACCGCCGCCGCACCCCTCCCGAGCGCCCCGACCACAGGAGGCCAGCCGTGACCGGCCACCCCGACGACGAGATCCGGTGCGTCGTCTGCCCTACGCCGCCCCGCGCGGCCCGCAGGACCCGCCGAGCCGCCCGCAGCGCGGCCCTGCTCGCCCTCGCCCTGCTCCTGGCGTGCGGCGCGGCGACGGGCTGCGGCGGGCGGGCCACCACCCACCACAAGCCCGGCACCAGCCACGAGCAGGCCTCCGGCGACGTCGGCACCCTGCTCACCGCGGACGACGGCGCCGGCCACCGCCTGCGCGAGGTCCCGGCTCAGGGCGCGCCGGAGGTCCAGCTGACCGTCCGCCCGGACTCCGAGGACGGCTGGAACCTCCAACTCGCGGTGAAGAACTACCGCTTCACCCCCGACAGCACCGGCGGCGCCGCCCTCCCGGGAGCCGGCCACGCCCACCTGGAGCTCGACGGACGCAAGGTCGCCCGGCTGTACGGCCCGTGGTTCCACCTGCCCGCCGCGCAGGTCCCCGAGGGCGCGCACACCCTTACCGTCCGCCTCTACGCGGACGACCACACCGCCTGGGCGGTGTCCGGCAAGCCGGTGGAGGCCACGACCCCGCTCACCGCCGCCGCCCCGGGCGCCGCCGCGGGCCACGGCCACGGGGAGACCGAGGCCGCGCCGAAGTCACCGGACGCGCAGCACGCCGACCGGACCGTCACCCTCACCGTCCGAGACGGCAAGGTCAGCCCAGCCCCCGCCCGCACCGAGCTGCGGCGCGGGGAGCGCGTCGCCCTGCGTGTCACGAGCGACCGCGCGGACACCCTGCACGTCCACGGCTACGACAAGGAGCTCGCCCTGCCGGCAGGCCAGGAGGCCACCCTGATCCTGACGGCCGACCGCACGGGCCTCTTCGAGGTCGAGACCCACGAGTCCCGCCTCGTCCTGACCCAACTCCTCGTCCGATGACCCCACCGGGCGGCGGTGGGACACAGCCCCCGGCGGGGCTGCGGTGAGCCTCGGCGCGTCGGGCTTCGGCGCGTCGGGCTTCGGCGCATGGAGCTTCGACGCATCCGGCTTCGGCGGTGCGGGCGCCGCCGCGTCGGGCCTCGGCGGTGGCGGCGTCGGTCAGGGCGTGATCCTTCACCCGACCGAACCGTTCGCCGTGCTCGCGCACGGGATCGGCTCCCAGCACGATCTGCCGATCTCTCCCTTCTACGCCTTCGCCGGTGCCTTCGCCGCGCTGTTCGTCTCCTTCCTCGCGCTCGGCCTCCTCTGGTCCACCTCCCGCTTCCGCGGCGAGCGCTCCGGGCTCGCCCTGCCCACCGGCCTCCAGCGGGTGGCCGACGCGCCGGCCACCCGAACCGCCCTGCGCGGACTGGGGCTCGCCGCCGCACTCGCCGTCCTGCTCCACCTCCTCCTCGGTCCCGACGACCCCGCGCACAACCCCGCTCCCGGCGCCGTCTACGTCCTCCTCTGGGTCGGACTCGTCCCCGCCTCCCTCCTCCTCGGCCCCGTCTGGCGCCTGCTCAACCCGCTCCGCACCCTGCACCGCCTGCTCTCCCGGGCCCTGCGCCGCCGCGGACCCGACCGCCCCCTCCCCGCCCGGCTGGGCCAATGGCCCGCCGCCGCCGGGCTGTTCGGCTTCACCTGGCTCGAACTCGTCGCTCCCGACCCCGCATCCACCACCACCCTCCTCATCGCCCTCACCACCTACGCCACCGTCCAGCTGCTGCTCGCCGCCCGCTTCGGCGAGCGCTGGTTCGACGACGGAGACGCCTTCGAGGCGTACTCCGCCCTCCTCGCCCGGCTCTCCCCCCTCGGCCGTCGCAGCGACGGCCGCCTGGTCCTCCGTAACCCCTTCCACGGACTCGACGCGACGCCCGAGCGGCCCGGACTCGTCGCCACCGTCTGCGTCCTGCTCGGCTCCACCGCCTACGACGGCTTCTCCGACAACCCCTCCTGGATCAACGCCCTCCAGACCTCCCCCCTCGGCCGCACCCCCGCGGCCACGCTCGGACTGCTCGCCTCCATCGCCCTCGTCGCCGCCCTGTACTGCCTGTGCGCGGCCGCCACCCGCCTCGTCAGCGGCCCGCACCCCGGTCCGCTCACCGCCTTCGCGCACTCACTCGTACCGATCGCACTCGGCTATCTCATCGCCCACTACTTCTCCCTCCTGGTAGTCGAAGGACCACGCACAGTAAGCATGGCATGGGGCACTGACAACGCCCCCGAACCCGCCCCACCACTGGGTCCCGGCGCCCTCGCCGCCCTCCAGGTCATCGCGGTCGTCACCGGCCACGTGCTCGGCGTTGTCGCCGCCCACGACCGCTCGGTACGCCTCTTCCCGCCCGCGAAGGCGGTGGCCGGCCAACTGCCACTGCTGGCGCTGATGATCACGTATACCGTCGGAGGTCTCAGCCTCCTGCTGAACTGAGGCCCCTGCCGACCCCGGAAGCGAGGAGCGGCATGATGGACCCCGTGCCTCCCGCCCACTCACTGCGCCGTACGCCCGTCCAGCAGCGCAGCGCCGACCGGCTCGCCCGGATCCTCGACGCCTGCGCCGAGCTGCTGGACGAGACCGGGTACGAGAACCTCAGTACCCGCGCCGTCGCCCTGCGCGCCGGAGTGCCGATCGGCTCCGTCTACCGCTTCTTCGGCAACAAGCGGGCCATGGCGATCGCCCTCGCCCACCGCAACCTGGACCGCTACGCCGACGGCATCGCGGACCGTCTCGCCGGCCTCCCCGCCACCGACTGGCGGCCCGTCGTGGACGCCGTACTCGACGAGTACCTGGCGATGAAGCGCAGCGTCCCCGGATTCGCGCTCGTCGACTTCGGCGTCCCCGCGCCGCCGTCCGAGGGCCCGGAGGCCGACCCCAATCACCAGGTCGCAGCCCGCCTGACCGAACTGCTGTCCACGCACCTCGGCCTGACCCCCGACGCCGCACTGCAGCGTGCGGTCCTCGTCGCCGTCGAGGCCACCGACGCCCTCATCCAACTGGCCTTCCGGACCGACCCGGCCGGTGATCCCGAGATCGTCGCCGAGACCCGCGCGATGATGCAGGCGTACCTCGCCCGCGTACTGGACTGATCCCCGCCCTGCGCCGCCCCGGGGCCCCTGGCCCCTGGCCCGCACCCACCCCGCGAACCCCCGCACTGGGTCCCGCACGCCCCTCCCCTCCCTCCCTACCGGTCGGTATGCTCGGTGTTCCCGCGTGCCCGTGCCGCAGCCTGCCGCCCATGGAGGGCCCATGCCCCGCACCGCCCTGCGCATCTGCCCCCTCTGCGAAGCCACCTGCGGCCTCACCCTGACCATCGAAGGCGCCTCCGTCACCGGCGCCCGCGGTGACCGCGACGACGTGTTCAGCAAGGGCTTCATCTGTCCCAAGGGCGCCGCCTTCGGACAGCTCGACGCCGACCCCGACAGGCTCCGCACCCCGCTCGTCCGGCGCGACGGCCGACTGCGGGAAGCCACCTGGGAGGAGGCCTACGACGCCATCGCCGGCGCCGTCCCCGCACTCGTGCGGGAGTACGGTCCCCAGTCGGTCGGCGTCATCCTCGGCAACCCGAACGTCCACACCATGGCCGGCGCCCTCTACCCGCCGCTGCTCCTCAAGGCCCTCGGCACCCGCAAGCTGTTCACCGCCAGCACGCTCGACCAGATGCCCAAGCACGTCTCCAGCGGGCTGCTCTTCGGCGACCCCTTCGCGATCCCGGTCCCCGACCTCGACCGGACCGACTTCCTGCTGCTCCTGGGCGCCAACCCCATCGAGTCCAACGGCTCCCTGTGCACCGCCCCCGACTTCCCCGGCAAGCTCAAGGCGCTGCGCGCCCGCGGCGGCACCCTGGTCGTCGTCGACCCGCGCCGTACCCGTACCGCCGCGCTCGCCGACCGCCACCTCGCGCCGCGCCCCGGCAGTGACGCCCTGCTGCTCGCCGCCCTCGCGCACACCCTGCTCGCCGAGAAGCTCGCCGCCCCCGGCGCGCTCGGGGAACGGACCGAAGGGCTCGGGGAACTCGAGGCCGCCCTCGGGAGTTTCACTCCTGAGGCCGTGGCCCCCGCCTGCGACCTCCCGGCCGACGAGATCCGCACCCTCGCCCGCGAGCTCGCGGCCGCGCCCACCGCCGCCGTCTACGGGCGCATCGGCAGCTGCACCGTCGAGTACGGCACACCGGCCAGCTGGCTGGTCGACGTGCTGAACATCCTCACCGGCAACCTCGACAGGCCGGGCGGAGCCCTCTTCCCGCTCCCGGCCGCCGGCCCGCGGCCCCGCCCCGCCGGGCCCGGCAAGGGGTTCGCCACCGGCCGCTGGCACAGCCGGGTCAGCGGTCACCCCGAGGTCAAGAGCGAACTGCCCACCGCCGCCCTGGCCGAGGAGATCGAGACCCCGGGGGAGGGGCAGATACGCGCCCTGATCGCCATCGCCGCGAATCCGGTCCTGTCCGCACCCGACGGTGACCGGCTCGACAGGGCACTGGCCGGCCTCGACTTCATGGTCTCGGTCGACCCGTACCTGAACGAGACCTCACGCCACGCCCACGTCGTCCTGCCCCCGCCGCCGCCCTCGCAGAGCGCACACCACGATTTCGCCTTCAACGGCTTCGCCGTCCGCAACCAGGTGCGCTACACGCGCGCCGCCGTCCCGCTCGAAGCCGGCCGCCTCGACGAGTGCGAGATCCACGCGCGCCTCGTCCTGGCCGTCTCCGGCATGCACGGCTCGGCCGGACCGGAGGCCGTCGACGAACTGGCCGTCCAAAGCACCCTGGCCAAGGAGACCGCCGACCCGGGCTCACCCCTCCACGGGCAGGACCCGGCGCGCCTCGCCGGCCTCCTCACCGGCGAGAGCGGCCCCGAGCGCCGGCTCGACCTGATGCTCCGACTCGGGCCGTACGGAGACCGGTTCGGCGCGGCGGCCGAGGGCGAGCTCAGCCTGGAGCGGCTGCTCTCGCACCCGCACGGCATCGACCTGGGCCCGCTGCGGCCCCGGCTCCCGGGCGTGCTGAGGACCCGCAGCGGCAGGATCGAGCTGCTCCCGGACCCGATCGCGGCCGAGCTCCCCAGGCTGCGCGCGGCGCTCGCCGACCGCCCCGCCGCCCTGGTGCTCGTGGGCCGCCGCCACCTGCGGTCCAACAACAGCTGGTTGCACAACGTCCCGGCCCTCACCGGAGGTTCCAACCGCTGCACCCTCCAGATCCACCCGCAGGACGCCGGCCGGCTGGGCCTCACCGACGGCGGCCGGGCCCGGATCGCCGCCGAGGGCGGGAGCCTGGAGGTGCCGGTGGAGGTCACCGACGCCGTCCGCACCGGCGTGGTGAGCCTTCCGCACGGCTGGGGCCACGACCGCGCGGGCGCCCGCCTCGCGGTGGCCTCCGCGGCGCCCGGAGCCAACGTCAACCAGCTGCTCAACGGCACCCGGCTCGACAGGCTGTCCGGCACGGCCGTGCTCAACGGCTTCCCCGTCGAGCTCATACCCCTGCCCTGAGCTGGGGTTTTGCTCGTATTGCTCACGCGCAGACGTCTTGTTGGCCCTAGGAGGCGGCACCTACCTTCCCCCCATGCTGACCTTCCTCGGCTTCGCCATGATCGCGACCTTCCTGGTCCTGATCATGATGAAGAAAATGTCGCCCATCGCGGCCCTCGTCCTCATCCCCGCGCTCTTCTGCGTGTTCGCAGGCGAGGCCGCCCACCTCGGCGACTACGTCATCGACGGCGTCGGCAAGCTCGCGCCGACCGCCGCCATGCTGATGTTCGCCATCGTCTACTTCGGCGTGATGATCGACGTCGGCCTCTTCGACCCGATCGTGCGCGGCATCCTGCGCTTCTGCAAGGCGGACCCGATGCGGGTGGTGGTCGGTACGGCCGTCCTCGCCGCGATCGTCTCGCTCGACGGCGACGGATCGACCACCTTCATGATCACCGTCTCGGCCATGTACCCGCTGTACAAGAGGCTCGGGCTGAGCCTGGTGGTCATGACGGGTGTCGCGGCCACGGCCAACGGCGTCATGAACACCCTGCCCTGGGGCGGTCCCACGGCCCGCGCCGCCACCGCACTCAAGCTCGACGCCGCCGACATCTTCGTCCCGATGATCCCGGCCCTCGCGACGGGCCTGCTCTTCGTGTTCGTCCTGGCGTACGTCCTCGGCCTGAAGGAACGCCGCCGGGTCGGCCGCCTGGTCCTCCCCGGCGAGGCTGTGGAGCCGAAGCCACAGCAGGAGCAGGAGCAGGAGCAGGGGCAGGAGCACGAGTCCGCTGCCCTCGTCGCGGCCGGCTCGGGCCTCCGTACCACCGGCGGCACCCCCGCCCCTGCCCCCGCGGCCGGCTCAGGTTCGGACTCCGGTGCCGGTGCCGGTGCCGGATCCGGAGCCGGTGCCGAGTCCGTGGAGGCTCCGGCGTCCCCCGCCGCGCCCGGCGAGGGCGACGGCTTCCAGGGCCTCGACCCGAACCGCGCCACCCTGCGCCCGCGCCTCTACTGGTTCAACGCCGGTCTCACCGTCGTCCTCCTCACCGCGATGATCACGGAGCTGCTGCCCATTCCGGTGCTGTTCCTGCTCGGCGCCGCCCTCGCGCTCACCGTCAACTTCCCGCACATGCCCGACCAGAAGGCGCGGATCGCCGCCCACGCCGACAACGTCCTGAACGTCGCCGGCATGGTCTTCGCCGCGGCCGTCTTCACCGGGGTCCTCACGGGCACCGGCATGGTCAAGCACATGGCCGACTGGCTCGTCGGCGCCATCCCGGAGGGCATGGGCCCGCACATGGCGCTCGTCACCGGGGTGCTCAGCCTGCCGCTCACCTACTTCATGTCCAATGACGGCTTCTACTTCGGCGTCCTGCCCGTGCTCGCCGAGGCCGGCGCCGCCCACGGGGTCTCCCCGCTGGAGATCGCCCGCGCCTCCCTGGTCGGCCAGGCGCTGCACATGTCCAGCCCGCTGGTTCCGGCCGTCTACGTCCTCGTCGGCATGGCCAAGGTCGAGTTCGGCGATCACACCCGTTTCACCGTGAAATGGGCGGCTCTGACCTCTCTCGTCGTCCTCGCGGCAGGGATGCTTTTCGGCATCATCTGACCCCGGGCCACCCCTGGCCGAGAAAAACTACCGACGCTAGTTTGTAGGGTGTCGGGGAGGTCGGATCCACGCGCAGACGCGTACGTACTCGGGAGGAACGCCATGAAGGCCCAGGACGGGATGTACATCGACGGCGCGTGGCGGCCCGCCGCCGGAGCCGACCGGATCGAGGTCGTCAATCCGGCCGACGGGCAGGTCATCGCCGAGGTCCCGGCCGGTACCGCCGAGGACGTGGACACGGCCGTACGCGCGGCCCGCGCGGCCCTGCCCGGCTGGGCGGCCACGCCTCCGGCCGAGCGCGCCGCCCTGATCGGGGCGCTCCGCGACGCACTGCAGGCCCGCAAGGGCGAGTTGACCGAGACCGTCACCGCCGAACTCGGCGCCCCGCTCCCCTTCGCGAAGGCGGTCCACGTCGGCGGGTCCATCGCCGTCACCTCCTCCTTCGCCGAGATGGCCGCCTCGTACGCCTTCGAGGAGCGCATCGGGAACTCCACCGTCCTGCTGGAGCCGGTCGGTGTGGTCGGGGCCATCACGCCCTGGAACTATCCCCTGTACCAAGTCGTTGCAAAGGTGGCGCCCGCTCTCGCCGCCGGCTGCACCCTCGTCCTCAAGCCGGCCGAGGACACCCCGCTGACCGCACAGCTCTTCGCCGAGGCCGTGCACGACGCGGGGATCCCGGCCGGAGTCTTCAACCTGGTGACCGGTACCGGTCCGGTCGCCGGGCAGGCGCTGGCCGCGCACGAGGGAGTCGACTTCGTCTCCTTCACCGGCTCGACCGCCGTCGGCAGGAAGATCGGCGCCACGGCCGGCGCCGCCGTCAAGCGCGTCGCCCTCGAACTCGGCGGCAAATCGGCCAATGTCATCCTGCCCGGGGCCGACCTGGCCACGGCCGTCGCGGCAGGCGTCGGCCACGTCATGAACAACACCGGCCAGAGCTGCAACGCGCTCACCCGGATGCTCGTCCACCGGGACCAGTACGAGGAGGCGGTCTCGCTCGCGGCCGCCGCCGTCGCCGAATACCCCACCGGCGACCCCCGCGAGGCCGGCACCCGCATCGGCCCCGTCGTCAACGCGAAGCAGCACGAACGCGTCCGCGGCTTCATCGCCAAGGGCGTGGAGGAAGGCGCGCGCCTCGTCGCGGGCGGGCCCGACGCGCCCCATGAGCAGGGATACTTCGTGGCCCCCACCGTGTTCGCCGATGTCACGCCCGACATGACCATCGCCCAGGAGGAGATCTTCGGCCCCGTGCTGTCGATCCTCGCCTACGAGGACGAGGAGGAGGCCCTGCGCATCGCCAACGGCACCGTCTACGGCCTCGGCGGCGCCGTCTGGGCCGCGGACGAGGAGACGGCCGCGGCCTTCGCCCGCCGCATGGACACCGGGCAGGTGGACATCAACGGCGGCCGCTACAACATCCTCGCGCCCTTCGGCGGCTACAAGCAGTCGGGCGTCGGCCGGGAGTTGGGCCCGCACGGCCTGGCGGAGTACCTCCAGACGAAGTCCCTGCAGTTCTGATCCCGCGACGCCGCGGAGTTCCCAGCCCCTCCACCCTCCCCAGCACCGGAAAGACGAGACGACGACCATGGTCCGCGCCGCCATCCTGCCCGCCGTCGGAGCCCCGCTGGAGATACGGGAGATCGTGCTGCCCGATCCCGGTCCCGGGCAGGTCCGCGTACGGCTCGCCGCAGCCGGGGTCTGCCACTCCGACCTCTCCCTCACCAACGGCACCATGCGGGTCCCCGTGCCCGCCGTCCTCGGTCACGAGGGCGCGGGCACGGTCCTCGCCGTAGGCGAGGGCGTCACGCACGTCGCGCCCGGCGACGGCGTGGTGCTCAACTGGGCCCCGTCCTGCGGGGAGTGCCACCACTGCACCATCGGTGAGGTCTGGCTCTGCGCCAAGGCGCTCAGCGGGGTCGGGGCCGTCCACGCGCACGACGCGCAAGGCACCGAGCTGCACCCCGGGCTGAACGTGGCCGCCTTCGCCGAGGAGACCGTCGTCGCGGCCAACTGCGTGCTGCCCGCGCCCGCCGGGATCCCGCTGGCCGAGGCCGCCCTGCTCGGCTGTGCCGTCCTCACCGGCTACGGGGCCGTCCACCACAGTGCCCAGGTCCGGCCGGGCGAGTCGGTGGCCGTCTTCGGTGTCGGCGGGGTCGGCCTGGCCGCCCTCCAGGCCGCCCGGATCGCGCAGGCGGGCCCGGTCATCGCCGTCGACGTGTCGCCGGCCAAGGAGGAACTGGCCCGCGCGGCCGGGGCCACCGCGTTCGTGCTCGCCTCGGACACCACCGCCAAGGAAATCCGCGCGCTCACCGGCGGGCAGGGCGCGGACGTCGCCGTCGAGTGCGTCGGCCGGGCCGAGACCATCCGCGGAGCCTGGGAGTCCACCCGCCGCGGCGGCCGCACCACGGTCGTCGGCATCGGCGGCAAGGAGCAGCAGGTCACCTTCCACGCGCTGGAGATCTTCCACTTCGCCCGCACCCTCACGGGCTGCGTCTACGGCAACAGCGACCCCGCCCGCGACCTCCCGGTGATCGCCGAACACGTCCGCGCCGGCCGCCTCGACCTCGGCGCCCTGGTCACCGACCGCATCACCCTCGACGGCATCCCGGCCGCCTTCGACGCCATGCTGGCGGGCAAGGGCGGCCGCTCCCTGGTCGTCTTCTAGCCCCGCCGCCGGCCCCGCCGCCGCCGGCCCCGCCGGCCCCGCGCCCAACCGGTGCGGCCGATCTCAGTCGGCCGCGCCGCCCGGCGGGGCCGCGCCGGACGCCGCCTCTCGCCGCCGCCGCAGGTACCGGTGCGCCTCGTCCAGCGACCAGTACCCGGGCCAGTCCTCCTGGTACCCGGAGCTGACCCAGTCCAGCACCTCCTCGCCGCGCGGATCGTCGAGCAGCACGAGCGCCCGTACCGCCTCGGCCTGGATCTCGGCCGACGGATCGCCCAGCAGCGGCAGCAGCGCCTTGCGGAGGTCGGCGGAACGGTCCCCGCGCTCCGCCACCGCGCGGCACCCCTGGCCGCGCACCACGGCGTCGGCGTCCCGGAGGAAGTCGAGCAGCGCCGGGCGTACCCGCTCCTCGCCCGCGCAGCCGATGAACGCCCCGGCGACCGCCCGCCGGACCGCAGCGGACGGATGGCGTGCGTGGGGGAGCAGGGCGTCGGCGACGGCTGCGCCCGACCCTGGGGGGTGGCAGTCCGAGAGACCGACGAGCAGCACGGCGAGCACCTCGGGCGACGGTTCGTCGGCCGCCCACGGGAGGAAGAGGTCCCACGTCAAGTCCCGCAGGCAGGCGGGCCCGTCCACACAGGGACCGGCCTCGTCGCACTCGTCGAAGAGGGCCATGCAGCGCGCCACCTCGGCTCCGAAGTGCCGTACGGAGGAGTGCGGATGGCCGCGCAGGGCCGCCGCCTCCCGCCAGGTCTCGCGGTCGGCCCGGCGGTACAGCGCGTACACGGCCGCCCAGCGCGTCACGCCGTCGAGGTCGGCCTCCGCCTCGGCGCGTGCGAGGAGTTCCGCGAAGGGGGTCCGTATCCCGTGGGCCGCCTCCAGCGCGCACAGGATCGCCGTGTGCCCGGTGCGCACCCGCGCGTCGGTGCCGGCCAGCCGCAGCACGCCGGTGAAGGAGTACTCGTCGTCCGGGACGCGGCTGAGCTCCGCCGGTCCCGTGGCCCCCGTCCGGCGGCGCAGTTCGTTCTCGGCGCCCGTCTCGTGCCAGTGCCGGGCCAGTTCCAGGGCGGTGCGCCCATCGGGGCCCGTCGGCCAGGTCGGCACCGAGGAGGAAAGGAGCAGTGAGACGACCGCGCAGGCCCCGGCATCGACCGCGCGCAGCAGCGGGGTCCGACCGTCGGGGCCCTGGCGGTCGAGCCGTGCCCCGTGGCTGCGCAGGACATCGACCACCGGGTACGTGCCACGGGCCGCGGCGATGTCCAGCGCCGTCAGGCCGTCCGTGCCGAGGGCCTCCAGGTCGGGACCCTCCCGCAGCAGGGCCCGTACGCGCGCCGCGTCGCCGGCCCGCGCCGCGGTGATCAAGTCGGTGTCCCCGTGCGTCACGCGGTCTCCTTCAACGCCTCGTACTGGAGGGCCAGGCCGTCCAGCAGCGCCGCCAGGCCCGTCTCGAAGGCGCCCTCGTCCACCTCGCGCTGCCGCTCGGCCAGCAGGTGGGCCTGGCCCAGGTGGGGGTAGTCCGCAGGGTCGTACGCGGCGCGGTCGTCCACGAAACCCCGGGCGAAGGAGCCCACGGCCGAGCCCAGGATGAAGTACCGCATCAGCGCGCCGATCCGGGTCGCCTGCGCCGGCGGCCAGCCGGCCGCCGTCATCGCGCCGAACACCGCGTCCGCCAGCCGCAGTCCGGCCGGGCGGCGGCCCGGCCCGCGGGCCAGCACCGGCACGATGTTCGGATGGTCGGCCAGGGCGTCGCGATACGAGTGCGCCCACGCGTGCAGGGAGGCCCGCCAGTCCCGGCCGCCGTCGAACATCGACAAGTCGACCCGCGCGCTCACCGAGTCCGCCACCGCGTCCAGGATCTCGTCCTTGGTGCGGAAGTGGTTGTAGAGCGAGGGCCCGCTGACGCCGAGCGCGGCCGCCAGCCGCCGCGTGGACACCGCCTCCAGCCCCTCCGTGTCCACCAGCGCGCCGGCCGCCTCGACGATGCGGTCGCGGCTGAGGAGGGGCTTGCGCGGTCTGGCCATGCGCCACATAGTAGGGCCCGGCCGCCATAAACTACCGGTGCTAGTTAAATGCCCCGGACGAGACGCCCGGAGGTGCCCGGTGAACCTGGAGCTGAGCGAGGAGCAGAGCGCCGTACGCCGGCTCGCCCGCGAGTTCACCGAGCGCGAGGTCGTCCCGTACGCCGCCGCGTGGGACCGCGCCGAGAGCGTGGACCGGGCCATCGTGAAGAAGCTCGGCGCGCTCGGCTTCCTCGGCCTGACCGTCCCCGAGGAGTACGGCGGCTCCGGCGGCGACCACCTCGCCTACGTCCTCGTCACCGAGGAGCTCGGACGCGGCGACTCCGCCGTGCGCGGGATCGTCTCCGTCTCCCTCGGCCTGGTCGCCAAGACGATCGCCGCCTGGGGGACCGGGGAGCAGAAGCAGGAGTGGCTGCCCCGCCTCTGCTCCGGCGACGCGCTCGGCTGCTTCGGTCTGACCGAGCCCGGCACCGGCTCCGACGCGGGCGCCCTCACCACCCGCGCCGTGCGCGAGGCGGACGCGTACGTCATCAGCGGCAGCAAGATGTTCATCACCAACGGAACCTGGGCCGACGTGGTCCTCCTCTTCGCCCGCACCGGAGACGAGCCCGGCCACCGGGGGATATCCGCCTTCCTCGTCCCCACCGACACCCCGGGCCTGACCCGCCGCGAGATCCACGGCAAGCTGGGCCTGCGCGGACAGGCCACCGCCGAACTCGCCCTCGACGGCGTCCGCGTCCCCGCCTCCGCGATGCTCGGCCCCGAGGGCAAGGGCTTCTCGGTCGCCATGTCCGCCCTCGCCAAGGGCCGGATGTCGGTCGCCGCCGGCTGCGTCGGCATCGCGCAGGCGGCGCTGGACGCGGCCGTCTCGTACGCCGCCGAGCGCGAGCAGTTCGGCAAGCCGATCGCCCACCACCAGCTGGTGCAGGAGCTGATCGCCGACATCTCGGTCGACGTGGACGCGGCCCGGCTGCTGACCTGGCGGGTCGCCGACCTCATCGACCGCGGGCAGCCCTTCGCCACCGAGTCCTCCACCGCCAAGCTCTTCGCCTCCGAGGCCGCCGTGCGCGCCGCGAGCAACGCCCTCCAAGTGCACGGAGGCTACGGCTACATCGACGAGTACCCGGCGGGCAAGCTGCTGCGCGACGCCCGCGTCATGACCCTCTACGAGGGCACCAGCCAGATCCAGAAGCTGCTCATCGGCCGTGCCCGCACCGGGGTTTCCGCCTTCTGAGCCCCGGCCGGCCGAGCCGGCCGAGCCGGCTGAGTACCGGCATGAGTACGCGTGCGGATGTGCCCGCTCCCGCCGGGCCCGATGCTCGAGCCATGAACGAGACACCGGTCAAGCAGCAGAGCACGGGGGCGTACTACGGCCAGGCCGTCGCCTCCTTCGGTATCGCCATCGGCGCCGTGTCCGTGGGGATCTACAACCTGGACGCGAACGGCTGGGTCCGCGCCTTCCTCGGCATCGCGGTCCTGTACCTCACCACCTCGGCCTTCACCCTCGCCAAGGTGATCCGCGACCGCCAGGAGGTCACGCAGATCGTCAGCAGGGTGGATCAGGCCAGGATGGAGAAGATCATGGCCGAGTACGACCCCTTCGCGCCGAAGTAGTCGGCCACCGAGCGCCCGCCCGCACTAAGCGCTTGCTCACCCTCCGGTAGGGTGTTCACTTCCACACGGTGAAGAGGTGAGCGAGCGATGGACAGCGCGGAGGAGACGGTCGGCGGTTACCGGCCGTGGTCCGAGGTCACCCCCGACGCCGCACGGCGGCTGCTCGTCGCCGCCGTCGAGGCCTTCGCCGAGCGCGGGTACCACGCCACCACCACACGTGACATCGCCGGCCGGGCCGGCATGAGCCCGGCCGCGCTCTACATCCACTACAAGACCAAGGAAGAGCTGCTCCACCGGATCAGCCGGATCGGCCACGACAAGGCGCTGGAGATCCTGACCACCGCGGCCGAGGGTCCCGGCTGCGCCGCCGAGCGGCTCGACGCCGCCGTCCGGTCCTTCGTACGGTGGCACGCGGCGCACCACACCACCGCACGCGTGGTCCAGTACGAGCTCGACGCTCTCGCTCCGGAGCACCGCTCCGAAATCGTGGCACTGCGCCGGGAGAGCGACGCCGCCGTCCGCCGGATCCTCGCCGACGGGGTCGCGGCAGGGGAGTTCGACGTCCCGGACGTGCCGGGCACCACCCTCGCGGTGCTCTCGCTGTGCATCGACGTGGCCCGCTGGTTCAACGTGGCCGGGCAGCGCACGCCCGACGAGGTCGGCGGGCTCTACGCCGACCTCGTGCTGCGCATGGTGGCCGCACGGCCGCGCCCTCGGACGTAGTCCGTCCGAAGCGGTCCGCCCGAAGCAGGTCAGAGGCAGCCCGTCAGAAGTAGTAGCGGGACACCGACTCCGCCACGCACACCGGCTTGTCGCCGCCCTCGCGTTCGACCGTCACCGTGGCCGTGACCTGCACGCCCCCGCCCGCCTCCGTGACCTCCGTGATCGCGGCCGTGGCGCGCAGCCGCGAGCCGACCGGCACCGGCGCGGGGAAACGCACCTTGTTCGTCCCGTAGTTGAGACCCATCTTCATGCCCTCGACCCGCATGATCCGCGGCACGAGGACGGGCAGCAGGGACAGCGTCAGATAGCCGTGCGCGATGGTGGAACCGAAGGGTCCGCCCGCTGCCCGCTCCGGGTCCACGTGGATCCACTGGTGATCGCCCGTGGCGTCCGCGAAGAGGTCGATCCGCTTCTGGTCCACCTCCAGCCACTCGCTGGGACCGAGTGGCGCGCCGATCCCGGCGCGCAGTTCCTCGGCGGACGTGAAGACCCTCGGCTCGGACATGCCCTGTTCCTGCCTTTCGCGGACAACTCGCGGACAATGCGCGGAAACTCACGGACGACTGGCGGCCGGCCGGCGGACGAGTGACGGACCGGCCCCTGACGAATAAGCGCTTGCTCAGCATGCTGGGACCGCATGTGTATGTCAACGGAGCTCCGACTACCCTCGGCCGGGTGCCGCAGATTCCCGAGAAAGTCCACGAGCTCACCGTCGGCCAGCTGTCCGCCCGTAGCGGCGCGGCCGTCTCCGCACTCCACTTCTACGAGGCCAAGGGCCTGATCAGCAGCCGTCGCACCTCCGGCAACCAGCGCCGCTACACCCGTGACGCGCTGCGCCGCGTCGCCTTCGTGCGCGCCGCGCAGCGCGTGGGCATCCCGCTGGCCAGCATCCGCGACGCCCTGGCCCAGCTCCCCGAGGAACGCACCCCCACCCGCGAGGACTGGGCCCGCCTCTCCGAGGCCTGGCGCACCGAGCTCGACGAGCGGATCATGCGGCTCGGCCGGCTGCGCGACCACCTCACGGACTGCATCGGCTGCGGCTGTCTCTCGATGAAGACCTGCGCCCTGTCCAACCCCGACGACGTCTTCGGTGAACGCCTCACCGGTTCGCGGCTGTAGTCCCCGCGGCGGCCGGGCTCCGCGGTATCAGTTCCCGGGCCGCCGCCACCAGTTCGGCATTCGACCCTGCCGGACGCCCGTCCGGCAGGTGCAGTACGTCGCCCACGCCGGTGCGCGCCCCCGTTCCGCACCGCGCGGCCAGCCGCAGCACCGGCCACGCGGCCGCCTCCCGTCCGTACACCAGCACCGCCACCGGAGGCAGCCCGCGCAGCCCGGCCACCAGCGCCGGATCGGCCGCCGCGAGCTCGACCGCGAGTCGGACCCGCCCCGGCTCGCGCACCGGCCAGGCCAGGAACCGTGCCATCGGCTCCGGGCCGGCCGGTCCGCCCACCGGGACCACGGCGTCCACCGAAATCCCCCGCGCCAGCAGCGTCCGTGCCAGTTCCCCGGCCCCCGGCTCCCCGAAGCGCACCACCGCCCGGTCCGGCAGCACCGTCCACGAACGCACCCGCTCCAGCCGCCCCGCCGGATCGGGCTCGGCCCCGATGCCCGCCGGCACCGACAGCGGTACGGGGACCCCCGCGCCCCGCATCGCCGCCAGCACCGGCCCCACCACCCGCGGCGAGAGGTTCTCCCGCCCGCACGGCGTCCGTGGGTGCACCAGCACCTCCCCGGCCCCGGCGGCGACCGCCGCCAGCGCCGACTCCGCCAGATCCGCGGGCGACATCGGCACGGCCGGCCCGTCCGCGGCGTTCCGCGCGCCGTTCACCGAAGCCAGCAGCAACGGCATCAGGCCGCCCCCGCATGGGGCGTCTCCGCCAGCGCCGGTCTGGGCACCACGATCCCGCAGCCCGCGCACACCGGCCCGTCCCAGGCCCAGGCGCCCTCCCA
This sequence comes from Streptomyces sp. NPDC029164, assembly GCF_055563995.1. Classification (NCBI taxonomy): domain Bacteria; kingdom Bacillati; phylum Actinomycetota; class Actinomycetes; order Kitasatosporales; family Streptomycetaceae; genus Streptomyces; species Streptomyces sp. NPDC029164. The sequence goes on from NZ_JBVHWW010000029.1 coordinate 77,011, forward strand.
CGGCCCCATCGGTGCCACCGCCGGCCACCGCAGTTCGGTGTCCCCGCAGACCGGGCACGCCGTCCCGGGCTCCGACTCCAGTGCCCGGACCAGCCGCCGCAGCACCTCGCCCAGCGCCCCCTCCGGCCGCACGCCCGGATCCGCGCACCGCACCACCGCGTCCCCGCTCCCGCCCCACGCCCACTCCGGCCGGCGCAGCCCGTCGTGCTTCTCCCGCCGGCGCCGCTCCGCGAACTGGCGCTCGTACTCCAGCCAGACCGCCCGCGCGTCCTCCAGCTCCTCCAGTGCGGCGACCAGCCGCAGCGGATCCGCCCCCCGGTCCTCGGGGGCGATTCCGTGGCGGTCGCACAGGTGCCACCACGTGGCCCGGTGCCCGTACGGGGCGAACCGCTCCAGGCAACGGCGCAGCGAATGGCGCCGCAAAGCCCGGTCATTGCGCGCGTCGCGCACCTGGTAGGCCAGACTCCGGAATCCCGCCATCACACCATCACCTCCGCCGATGTGCCCAACATGCCCTGCCCGGGCCGGGCGCATGCGGGGGCGGTCGAGGCGTGCGGGTGGCACATGGCCGGAACTCAGCGCCCCATGCGCCCCGCGGTCACCACCACCCGGGCCAGTTCCTCGTGGCAGATGTCGCTGTGCGCCCCCGAGGGGGCACCGCCGCGGCGGACCACGGAGCCCGCGTCCACACTGACGCAACCGGCCGCCGGCACCCCCTCGCGCAGGGCGCCGGCGAGGCTCAGCCGCGGCGCGCCCGGCACCGCCTGCACCCCGTCGTGCCCGATGGCGCCCCACCGTTCGTCGAAGCCCAGCACTCCGGCCGAATCCCCTGCCATCCGGGAGGCCAGCGGATAGAAGAGCCCGAGGGCCGAGTCGTGCGGGGAGTGGCAGGCCACCACCGGCCCGTCGACCCTGCGCTGGAGGCCGCGCAGGGCGCCACCGGTGCTCCTGTCGTGCGGCAGCCGGTCGGCGAACGCGTAGTGGGAGAAGGCCCCCTGGAGCAGGGTCACGGACTTCACGTACCGGGCGCCGTCCGGGACCGCGCGCAGCGCGAAGGACACCACCCGCGCCCCGAAGCTGTGTCCGATCAGGTGGAACCGCAGGGCCGGGCGGTCGCCCGCCAGTTGTGCCAGCACCGGGCCGAGACCGCGCTCGCCGACCACGCCCGCCCGCTTCTTCATCTTGTAGTACGTCGCCTGTCGAAGCAGCTCCTTCGCCCCGCCCCACAGACCGCGCAGGGCGCCGCCGACCGCGAGGCTCGGGTCACCGGCGCCGTCGGCCGGCGCGCCCGCCGCGGCCAGGGCGCGGGAGAGGGCCCGGCACACCTCCAGTACGTCGTCCGTGAAGAGGGCGGGAACCGCCGGAGCCGCCGCCGCGGGCACCGCGTCCACCCCCGCCAGCTCCCGTACGAGCGCACCGAACTCGATGAACGCGGCCGCCGACTCCGGCCGCTCCTCCAGCAGCTCCGCCACCCGGTCCAGCTCCGCCTCCCGTCCCGGCCAGAACTCCCCGAGCGCCCGGCGGGTGAGGGGGTCCAGTGCCGTGCCGAAGCCGGGTTCCGCGAGGGCGCCGGGTGTGTCGAAGTCGGGGATCGGCTCGTCGGAGAACCGCATCGAGGGCCATACGACGCCCACGTACCCCAGCCGTACCCCCGACCCCACCAGCCCCGGGAAGGGGGCGAAGAACCGGTCGTAGAGCCGGGTCGCGGTGGACCGGTCACTGTTCCAGCCGTGGGCGAAGACCAGCACGTCCGTGGCCTCCATCCGGGCCACCGCGCCCTGCGTGGCCCGGTCCACGTCCCCTTCGGAGTCGAAGGTCAGCTCCGCGTACGGCCCGACGCCGATCCCGACCGTGACCCCGGGCCGGTTCCCCGCCGAGATCGCGGCCGCGGTCCCGGCCACCGCTCCGGCCCCGATTCCGAACCCGCCACCGATGTCCGCCATGACGTCCCCCTCCACGCCGTGCCTCCGGTGCTGTCAGCATCCTGCTGACACGCCCGCCCGGCCAGCCCCCCGGCGCGCTCGGCTCACTCGTAGAGGAGGTATTCCCCGCGCGTCGCCGTGAACCGCGCCAGTCCCGCCGCCCAGTCGCCCACGATCTCCTCCACCCCGGCCCCCGCGTCCACCATGGTCCGCACCCGGTCCGAGCCGGTCAGCCGGTCGATCCAGTGGTCCGTCCGCCAGCCGAAGCCGCTCCACGACCGCCGGGCGGTGACCAGCAGCCCGATCCCGGCCCGTACCGGGTCGAAGGCCTCCCGGTCGTGGACGATCAGCCGGACCCCGCCGCACACCTTCCCCACGTGCTTGGAGAAGGCCGGCGTGAAGTACGCCTCCCGGAACCACACTCCGGGCAGACCCAGCGCGTTCGCCGCCTCCGCCCACCGCCGGTCGATCCCCTCCGCGCCCACCACTTCGAAGGGCGTGGTCGTCCCGCGCCCCTCGGACAGGTTCGTCCCCTCGAACAGGCAGGTGCCGGCGTACGCGAGGGCCGTGTCCGGGGTCGGCATGTTCGGGCTCGGCGGCACCCAGGGCAGCCCGGTCTCCCCGAAGAACGACTGCCGCCGCCACCCGGACATCGCCACCGTCCGCAGCCGCACCGGACGGTCGGCCAGGAACTCGCCGTTGAAGAGCAGGGCCAGTTCGGCCGCCGTCATCCCGTGCGCGAGCGCGATCGGCTCCCGGCCCACGAAGCTCGCGTACGGCCGCTCCAGTACGGGCCCCGCCGCCCGGCGGCCGCCCACCGGATTCGGCCGGTCCAGCACCACCACCGCCTTGCCGGCGAGCGAGGCCGCGCGCATGCAGTCGTAGAGGGTCCAGATGTAGGTGTAGAAGCGAGCCCCGACGTCCTGGATGTCGAAGACGACGGTGTCGATCGCGGCCGCCGTGAACACGTCCGCGAGCCGCTGCCCGCTCTTGTCGTACGTGTCGTACACAGGCAGCCCGGTCGCCGCATCCCGGGAGGCCCCCTCCGAGTCGCCGGCCTGCGCCGTGCCGCGGAACCCGTGCTCGGGCCCGAACACGGCGACCAAATCCACCCGTGCGTCCGCGTGCAGGACGTCGACCAGGTGGCGGGCGTCGGCGGTGATCCCGGTGGGGTTGGTGACCACCCCGACCCTCTGCCCGGCCAGCAGGGCGTACCCGTCCGCGGCGAGCCGCTCGAAGCCGGTCCGCACCCGGTCCGCCGCCCGTGGCGCGGAGCCCCGGCCCGCCGGTGCCGCCCCGGCGGCGCCCGCCGCCCCCACGGCCCCCACGGCTCCCACGGCTCCCGCCGTTCCCACCGATCCCAAGGCCCCCGCCAGTCCCAGCACCCCGCGTCGCGACAGCGTCATCCGGCCACGCTACGAGTCCGGCCCCTTCCACCCGCACATACCGACTGGTTAGTCTGCCGCCGTCCGCATCGGACATTCGGCACTCGGCCTCCGGCCTCCGGCCCCCGGCCGCACGAAAGGTGATCCCCGTGAACGCGTACCAGGACCAGCGAGTCGTCGTCACCGGCGCGGGCGGCGGCATCGGCGCCGCCCTCGCGCACCGCTTCGCGGCCGAGGGCGCAACGGTGGTGGTCAACGACCTCGACCCGGCCAAGGCCGCCGCGGTGGCGGGCACGATCGGGGCCCGGGCGATCCCCGTGCCGGGCGATGCCTCGGAGATCGTGTCCGAGGCCCGCGAGGCCCTCGGCGGGACGGTCGACGTCTACTGCGCCAACGCCGGACTCGCCTCGGGCGGCGACGCGTTCGCCGACGAGGCCGTCTGGGAAGCGGCCTGGGACACCAATGTCATGGCCCACGTCCGCGCCGCCAGGCTGCTGCTGCCGGACTGGCTGGAGCGGAGCACCGGCCGCTTCGTGTCCACCGTCTCCGCCGCCGGACTGCTGACCATGATCGGAGCGGCCCCGTACAGTGTCACCAAGCACGGTGCGCTCGCCTTCGCCGAATGGCTCTCGCTGACCTACCGCCACCGCGGTGTCCAGGTCCACGCGATCTGCCCACAAGGGGTGCGCACCGACATGCTGACCGCCGCGGGCTCGGCGGGCGAACTCGTCCTGGCGCCGACCGCGATCGAGCCGGAAGCGGTCGCGGACGCACTGTTCGACGGCATGGAGAAGGGCCGGTTCTTGATCCTCCCGCACCCCGAGGTCGCCGACTTCTACGCCGCCCGCGCCACCGAGCCGGACCGCTGGCTGAGCGGCATGAACCACCTCCAGCAGAAATGGGAGATCCGGTGACCTCCTCGCACGCCGCCAGGCCCTGGCTCGGGCTGCTCGCACCGGCCCAGCGGGAGCCCGTCGCGCCGCCGCCCACCGTGCTGCACGCCTTCCGCGCGGCCGCCGCCCGGGCCCCGGAGCGCACCGCGCTCGCCTACTTCGACGGCCGGATCGGCTACGCGGAGGCCGACGCGCTCTCCGACTCCGTCGCCGGTCACCTCGCGGCGCGCGGCGTGCGCCGCGGGGACCGGGTCGCGGTCATGCTGCAGAACACCCCGCACTTCGTGCTGGCCGTCCTCGCCGCCTGGAAGGCCGGGGCCGTCGTCGTCCCGCTCAACCCGATGTACAAGTCGGGCGAGGTCCGGCACGTCCTGCGCGACTCGGGGGCCGCCGCGCTGGTCTGCGACGGCCGCGCGTGGCCGGCGTACCTGGCCGAGGCCGCGCGGGACAGCGCCGTACGGACCGTCCTGACCGCCTCGGACCTGGACTTCCAGACGCGCAACGACCCGCGCGTCTTCGGCCCGCGGCCCGACCCGGACGCGTCCGCCCCGCCGTACCCGCCCCCGTACCCGCCCCCCTGCCCGGAGGGCACACCGCCGACCTCCTCACCGTGGCCCGCGGCAGGCGCCCCGCACCGGAGGACCCGCGGCTCACCGCCGCCGACACCGCCCTCATCAGCTACACCTCCGGCACCAGCGGCACCCCCAAGGGCGCCATGAACCCGCACGGCGCGCTCACGTACAACGCCGTACGGCAGGTCACCTCCCACCCCCTGCCCGAGGGCGCCACCTACTTCGCCCTCGCGCCCCTCTTCCACATCACCGGCATGGTCTGCGAGCTCGCCGCCTGCTTCACCAACGCCGGCACCCTGGTCCTCGCCCACCGCTTCGAGGCGGGAACCGTCCTCGACGCCTTCCTCGAACACCGCCCCGCCTACACCGTCGGCCCGGCCACCGCCTTCATGGCCCTCGCCGCCCACCCCGCGGTCACCCCCGACCACTTCGCCTCCTTCCAGGTGATCTCCTCCGGCGGCGCCCCGCTCCCGCCCGCCCTCGTCGAACGCCTGCGCACCGCCTTCGGCTTCTACCTCCGCAACGGCTACGGCCTGACCGAGTGCACCGCCCCCTGCGCCAGCGTGCCCGTCCACCTCGAAGCCCCCGTCGACCAGGCCTCCGGCACCCTCTCCGTGGGCCTGCCCGGCGCCGACACCGTCGTCCGCATCCTCGACGAGCAGGGCGGCGAGGTCCCCTTCGGCGAGACCGGTGAGATAGCCGTCCGCGGCCCCCAGGTCGTGCCCGGCTACTGGGGGCTGCCCGCCGAATCGGCCCAGGCCTTCCCCGGCGGTGAACTGCGCACGGGGGACGTCGGGTTCATGGACCCCGACGGCTGGCTCTACGTCGTCGACCGCAAGAAGGACATGATCAACGCGTCCGGTTTCAAGGTCTGGCCGCGGGAGGTCGAGGACGTGCTGTACACCCACCCCGCCGTACGCGAAGCCGCCGTGGTCGGCGTCCCCGATCCCTACCGCGGGGAGAGCGTCAAGGCCTATGTGAGCCTGCGCCCCGGGGCCTCGGCCGAGCCCGAGGAACTGTCCGCCTACTGCGCCGCGCGCATCGCCGCGTACAAATACCCGCGCCGGGTGGAGATCCTGCCTGTCCTTCCGAAGACGACCAGTGGCAAGATCCTGCGACGGGAACTGCGCGATCGCGGCTGAAAACAGTCGGACGGTCGTACAGCTGGTCGCAGTGACCAGGCAGGAATCAGGAAGGGAAGGTCAGCGCCATGGCGGCCAGGACCACGGAGCCCGCAGGCACGCACGAAGCCCCGGTACCGCAGCGGCTGCTGGCCGTCGCCACCCGGCTGTTCGCCGAGCGCGGCTACGACCGCACCTCCGTCCAGGAGATCGTCGAGGCGGCCGGCGTCACCAAGGGCGCGCTCTACCATTACTTCGGGTCCAAGGACGACCTGCTGCACGAGGTGTACGCGCGGATGCTGCGCCTGCAGCAGCAGCGGCTCGACGCGGTGGCGGATTCCGACGCGCCCGTCGAGGAACGGCTGCGGGCGGCCGCCGCCGACGTGGTCGTCACGACCATCGAGAACCTCGACGACGCGATGATCTTCTTCCGGTCGATGCACCAGCTCAGCCCCGAGAAGTTCAAGCAGGTCCGGGCGGAGCGCCGGCGCTACCACGAACGCTTCCGCGCACTGGTCGAGGAGGGTCAGCGCACGGGCGTGTTCTCCAGCGCCACCCCCGCCGACCTGGTCGTCGACTACCACTTCGGCTCCGTGCACCACCTGTCCACCTGGTACCGGGCGGACGGCCCCCTCACCCCGCAGCAGGTCGCCGATCACCTCGCCGACCTGCTGCTGCGCGCGCTGCGCCCCTGACGGGTCACCGCTCCAGGACGGGATCGTCGGTGTAGCCCTCCGCCCCCTGTACGTACATCAGGATCTCCGGGCGGAGCTCGTTGAGCGGCTCGCCCGTGCGCAGCCGCTCCATGAGGTCGGGGTGGGCGAGGAAGCCCCGGCCCAGAGCGACCAGACCAGATCGGCGCCCGCGGCCGGCAGCAGTTCGCCGCGCCGCCCCCCGCCGTCGGCCACGACCTCCTCACGGGAGAGCGCTGGGTCGGCGATCAGCGTGCCGGGCCAGGCACGGCGGATCGCCGTGAGGTCATCCGCATCCAGGAGCTCTGCGCCGGGTCCCTACATGTGGCGCTTCAGCTCCCGCCGCGCCAGCGACCGCTGGTGGACCTCGTCCGGCCCGTCGGCCAGCCGCAGCGTCCGCGCCGCCGCCCACAGTTCGGCCAGCGGGAAGTCCTGGCTCACCCCGCCCGCGCCGTGCAACTGCACCGCGTCGTCCAGGATCCGTACGACCGCCCGCGGGGTCGCGATCTTGATCGCCTGGATCTCGGTGTGCGCGCCCCGGTTCCCGACCGTGTCCATCAGCCAGGCCGTCTTCAGCACCAGCAGCCGCAACTGCTCCACCGTGACCCGGGCGTCGGCGATCCAGTTCTGTACGACGCCCTGGGCGGCCAGCGGCTTGCCGAAGGCGGTACGGTCCACCGCGCGCCGGCACATCAGCTCGATCGCCCGCTCCGCCATGCCGATCAGCCGCATGCAGTGGTGGATGCGGCCCGGCCCGAGCCGGGCCTGGGCGATGGCGAAGCCGCTGCCCTCCTCGCCGATCAGGTTCGCCGCCGGGACCCGCGCCCCGTCGAAGACCACCTCGGCGTGGCCGCCGTGGTCGTGGTCCTCGTACCCGTAGACCGTCATGGCGCGCCGCACCTCGACCCCGGGGGTGTCGCGCGGGACCAGGATCATCGACTGCTGACGGCGCGGATTGGCGCCGTCCGGGTCGGTCTTGCCCATCACGATGAAGATCTTGCAGTCCGGGTTCATGGCCCCGGAGATGAACCACTTGCGCCCGGTGACCACGTACGCGTCGCCGTCGCGCTCGATCCGCGTCTCGACGTTCGTGGCGTCCGAGGAGGCCACGTCGGGCTCGGTCATCGCGAAGGCCGAGCGGATCTCCCCGGCCAGCAGCGGCTCCAGCCACTGCTTCTTCTGCGCCTCGTCGCCGAACTGCGCGAGCAGCTCCATGTTCCCGGTGTCCGGGGCCGCGCAGTTCGTCGCCATCGGCGCCAGGTGCGGGCTGCGACCGGTGATCTCGGCGAGCGGGGCGTACTGGAGGTTCGTCAGCCCCGCGCCGTGCCCGGCGCCCGGCAGGCCGTGCTGGTCCACGAAGAAGAGGTTCCACAGGCCCTGGCGGCGCGCCTCGGCCTTCAGTTCACCGAAGACGGCCGGGGTGTCCCAGGGCGAGGCCAGCCGTGCGCGCTGCCCGGCGGCGACGGGTTCCGCCGGGTAGACGTACTCCTCCATGAACGCGAGCAGCTGCTCGCGGAGTTCCTCGGTCCGGGCGTCGAATGCGAAATCCATGGGTGCGTGCCTCAGCCTTCGTGGAGTTCCTGGAGGGTGGTCAGTCCGTGCTCGATGAAGACCGGCACCAGCTCGCCGATCTGGTCGAAGCCCCCACCGACGGTCTGCCCGAGCGTGTAGCGGTAGTGGATGCCTTCGAGGATCACCGCGAGCTTGAACCAGGCGAAGGCCGTGTACCAGGCGATGCCGCCGGTGTCCCGGCCGGAGCGGGCGGCGTACCGCTCGACCAGCTCGGCGGGGGACGGATGACCGGGAGCGCCGCTCGTCGTACTGACCGGAGAGGCGGTCAGGCCCAGGTCCGAGCTGTACATCACGAGCAGCCCGAGGTCGGTCAGCGGATCCCCGAGCGTGGACATCTCCCAGTCCAGCACCGCCCGGATCGTGTCGTCCGGGCCGCCGATCAGGACGTTGTCGAGCCGGAAGTCCCCGTGCACGACCGTCGGGGCGGGGGAGACGGGCAGGGTGCGGCCGAGGGTGCCGTGCAGCGCGTCGATCCCGGCGAGCTCGCGCCCCCGGGAGGCCGCGAGCTGCTTGCCCCAGCGGCGCAGCTGCCGGTCGAGGAACCCCTCGGGCCGGCCGAAGTCGCCCAGACCCACCGCCTCCGGATCCACCGCGTGCAGCTCGACCAGCGTGTCCACCAGGCCCAGCACCGCCCGCCGGGTGCGCTCCGGGCCGAGCGCGGCGAGCTCGCCGGCCGTCCGGTACGGCACCCCGTCCACGTACTCCATGACGTAGAACGGCGCCCCGAGCACGGCCTCGTCCTCGCACAGCAGCACAGGCTCGGGCACCGGCACGGCCGTGCCGTGCAGCGCCTCGATGACCCGGTGCTCGCGCCGCATGTCGTGCGCGGTGGCCAGTACGTGGCCCAGCGGCGGCCGGCGCACCACCCAGCGGGCGGTCCCGTCGGTGACCTCGTACGTGAGGTTCGAGCGGCCGCCTTCGATCAGCCGGCCGCGCAGCGGCCCGGCCACGAGGCCCGGCCGCACGCGGTCGAGATGACCGCGCAGCCGCTCCGGATCCAGGCCGCGCGGGTCGGCCGGGGCTGAGGTCATGGGTGCGCACCTCCGTGCGGAGTGAGAACAGCGGAATGCCATCATGCCGACCAGTCGGTATGCCGTCCAGAGCGCGGGGTGAAAGAAGACCTTCCGCCCGCCGATGTCACCTCACGCGTGACACAGGATCGGCGTCCCGCCGTTCATCACCGTCATGTCCCTCAGGACCGCCAGGATGTCCAGCGGCACGCCCTCCGGCTCGCCGGCCAGTTCCGCGTACGCCCGGTGCACGTTCGCCACCAGCCGCTCGCTCTCCCGCCACGCGCCGAACTCCCCGAGATCGGCCTGCTGGGCCACCTCCAGCGGGGACAGCCCCTTCGCCCGCCCCTCCCGGGCAAGTTCGGCCACGAACCGCAGGTAGCGCTCGGTGGCCTCGTAGGCCGAGGCGTCGGTCAGCGGCCCGTGGCCCGGTACGACCGTCTCCGCGCCCAGTGAGCGCAGCAGCTCCAGCGCCCGCAGGGAGCCGGCGAGGGAGCCCATCGCCAGGAACGGGGTCCCCTCGGCGAACACCAGGTCCCCGGTGAAGACCACCCGCTGCCGGGGCAGCCACACGACCGAGTCCCCGGTGGTGTGCGCGACACCCGGGTGGATGACCTGCACCTCCGTCCCGCCCACGTGCACGGTCGCGCGGTCGCTGTACGTGAGATCGGGCGCGGTGATGTCGATCGCGCCGAAGTCGGTGGCGGGCCAGATCAGCTCCAGCTGGTGCCCCGCGGCGAGCTGCTCGGCGCGCGCGCTGTCGTGCCCGAGGATCAGCGCCTCGGGGGCGAAGACGCCGTTGCCGTAGGTGTGGTCGCCGTGGTGGTGGGTGTTGACCACGGTGCGGGGGAGCGGCACGCCGGCCGCCACGACCGCGTCGCGCAGCGCCAGGGCCCGCCGCTCGGTGGCGGCGGTGTCCACGAGCAGGGTCCGGCCGCCGTCGCTCACGAAGCCGGCGTTGTTGAGGCACCAGCCGCCGTCCGGCTGGACGTAGGCGTACACCCCCGGCGCGGGCTGGACGAGGTACGGCTCTTCGACGGGCATCTGGGCTCTCCCCGGGTCGCTTTGACGGGCGGTCAGCATCCTGCCAGCCGTCGTCGCGCCGGGGGAGAGCGGGTCCGCGGCGCCCTTCAGGGGTCAGGGGCGCCCCTCAGGGGCGCCGGTCAGTGGTCGTCGTAGTGCCCGTCGTGCGCGGCGTGCCGGTGCCCGTCGTGCACGTAGTCGACGTGATCGCCGTGCTGGACCGCCTCGTGCCCGCAGTCCGAGCCGTGCGCGTGGTCGTGCCCCTCGTGCGCGGTGTGCCCGGTGGGCTCGCACTCGTCCCAGTGCCCCGAGTGCTCCCGGTGCAGATGGCCGTCGTGCGCGTAGTCGACGTGATCGCCGTGCCGAACCGCCTGGTGCCCGCAGTCCGAGCCGTGCGTGTGCTGGTGCGTGGGGTGTTCGTGGTGCAGGGTCGTCATGCGGCCGAGATTAGTGCGGATCGCCGGGTATCGCCCGTTGTGTCCGAGTGGCGCGCGATACCGCTATCATCCGACCGGAGCGGCCGCGAACACGGGAGCCGGGAGCCGGGAGCGCGGGACAGTGGCCGGAGAAGAGGCCGGAGCCGGAACCTGGTCCGGAGCCGGAGCCGGAACCTGGTCCGGAGCCGGAGCCGGAGCCGGAGCCGGGGCTCAGAGGACCATCGCCATCGCGAGCGCCGCCAGCGCCACCGTGCACCCCGCCGCCGCCAGCGCCGCCCGCGGCGCGAGCCCCCGCGGCCGGTCCGTCGCCAGTGCCCGGATCCGCCGCTGCGCCACCCCCGTGAACGCCAGCCAGAGCAGGGCGATCACGGCGGCCCCCGCGGCCGTCACCGGCGTACCGGATCCGTGCAGGGCCTGCCGTATCCCCAGGACGGCCACCACCGAGCAGGTCAGCGTCGTACGCCGCCACGCGAGCCGGGTCCGCTCCGGCTGGAGCCCGGCGTCGCGCGTCTCCCCGTAGGCGGTCACCGGCTCCGCGTCCAGCCCAGCAGCACGACCACCACCATCGCCACCGCGACCAGCCCCACCCCCAGGCTCAGCACCACGGGGAACCGCGACAGCGGCAGGTCCTCGCCCCGGCGGATCGCCCGCTCGCACCGCACCCAGTGGTTCACCGCCCGCAGCGCACAGGCCGCGCCCACCGCGAGCAGCGCGACGGCCATCGAGACCCGCACCCCCCAGCGCAGGTCCGGCAGGAACTGGTCCACGGCGAAACCGGCGCCCACCAGGGCCAGCGCGGTCCGGACCCAGGCCAGGAAGGTCCGCTCGTTGGCCAGCGTGAAGCGGTAGTCGGGGGTCTCGCCCTCGTCCTTCAGCAGCGCGGGTGCGAACCAGAGGCGCACGTCCTTGACGAAGTCGATCACCCGGCCAATCTACGGGGTGCTCGCACACGAGCCCGGGACCGGCCGGGGACGCCACGGCCGCACCCTGCCGCCACGCCGCCCGGCCGCGGCTACGCCCCCTGCCGCCGGTGTTCCTCCAGCCTCCGGTGTGCCTCCAGCCCGTCCGGGACCCAGGGCCACTCGCCCCCGGTGATCCGCTGGGCCAGCTCGTCCGCCGTCAGGAAGGCGTGCCACGCGACCTCGGACTCCTGCGGCCGCACGGCCGGCTCGCACCGCACCTCGTGCACGTACGACCACCAGGCCCCGCCCGGGCCCTCGTACAGGAACTTGAACAGCGGCGTCGGCTGCGGCAGCCCCCGTACGCCCAGCTCCTCCTCGGCCTCCCGCAGCGCGGCCTGCGCGTAGGTCTCGCCGGCGCCCAGCACCCCGCCCACGAACATGTCGTAGTGGGAGGGGAAGACCAGCTTCGAGGCGGTGCGCCGGTGGACGAAGATCCGCCCCTGCGCGTCCCTCGCCTGCACGAACACGCAGCGGTGGATCAGCCCTCGGGCGTACACCTCGCCCCGCGGGGCCCGCCCGGTCACCCGGTCGTCCCGGTCCACCACGTCCAGTACTTCATCAGCGGCACTCACGCGGTTCATCCAACCACCCCTGTTGACTGGTTACCGGTCCGTAGCCAAGGATCTGCCCCACCACCGACGGAGGACGGGTAGCCGCATGACGTACGACGCAGACGTGATCGTGATCGGAGCCGGGCTCGCGGGCCTCGTGGCCACCGCCGAGCTCGTCGACGCGGGCCGCAAGGTCATCCTGCTCGACCAGGAGCCGGAACAGTCCATCGGCGGCCAGGCGCACTGGTCCTTCGGCGGCCTGTTCTTCGTGGACTCGCCCGAGCAGCGCCGGATGCGGATCAAGGACAGTCACGCGCTCGCGCTCCAGGACTGGCTGGGCACCGCCGGCTTCGACCGCGAGGAGGACGCCTGGCCGCGCCGCTGGGCCGAGGCCTACGTCGACTTCGCGGCCGGTGAGAAGCGCTCCTGGCTGCACGCCCAGGGCGTCCGCTTCTTCCCCGTCGTCGGCTGGGCGGAGCGCGGCGGCTACGACGCCAACGGCCACGGGAACTCCGTCCCCCGCTTCCACATCACCTGGGGCACCGGCCCCGGCCTGGTCGCACCCTTCGAGCGGCGCGTCCGGGCCGGCGTGGCCCGCGGCCTGGTCCGGCTCGGGTTCCGCCACCGGGTCACCGGGCTCTCCGCCACCGCCGGCGCGGTGGACACCGTCACGGGCGAGATCCTGGCCCCGTCCGGCGCCGAACGGGGCACGGCGAGCAGCCGCGAGGCCACCGGGACCTTCTCCCTGCGGGCCCAGGCCGTGATCGTCACCAGCGGCGGCATCGGCGGCAACCACGACCTGGTGCGCGCGCAGTGGCCCGCCCGGCTCGGCACCCCGCCGCGGCGGATGCTCTCCGGGGTCCCGGCGCACGTGGACGGCCTGATGCTGGGCATCGCGGAGGCGGCCGGCGCCAGCCACATCAACAAGGACCGGATGTGGCACTACACCGAGGGCATCGAGAACTGGAACCCGATCTGGGCCCGGCACGGCATCCGCATCCTGCCCGGCCCGTCCCCGCTGTGGCTCGACGCCACGGGCAAGCGGCTGCCCGTGCCGCTGTTCCCCGGCTTCGACACCCTCGGAACCCTCGACCACATCATGAAGACCGGGCACGACCACACCTGGTTCGTGCTCAACCAGCGGATCATCGGCAAGGAGTTCGCGCTCTCCGGCTCCGAGCAGAACCCCGACCTCACCGGCAAGTCGATCCGCGACGTGATCACCCGCGCCCGCCAGGCGGTCCCCGGCCCGGTCAAGGCCTTCATGGACAACGGGGCCGACTTCGTCGTCGAGCGCGACCTGTCCGCCCTGGTCCGCGGGATGAACGCGGTGACCAAGGAGGACCTCCTCGACGAGGCCGCGGTCCGGGGCGAGATCGTGGCCCGCGACCGCGAGATCGCCAACCCCTTCACCAAGGACCTCCAGGTCACGGCCATCCACGGCGCCCGCAGGTACCTCGGCGACAAGCTGATCCGCACGGCCGCCCCGCACCGGATCCTGGACCCCGCCGCCGGGCCGCTGATCGCGGTGCGGCTCTCGATCCTGACCCGCAAGTCGCTGGGCGGCCTGGAGACCGACCTCTCCTCGCGCATCCTGACCGGGGCGGGCGAGCCGCTGCCCGGTCTCTACGCGGCGGGCGAGGCGGCCGGCTTCGGCGGCGGCGGGGTCCACGGCTACCGGGCCCTGGAGGGGACGTTCCTCGGCGGGTGCATCTTCTCGGGGCGCGCGGCGGGCCGCGCCGCGGCCCTGGCGACCGCCTGACCACCCCGGCTCCCGCCGGCGCCCGCCGCGCGGGAGCCGAACCGTTCCGTCAGACCAGCCGCTCGGTGACCCGGAACCGCTCCGCGATGACGAGGGTGTCGTCGTCGACCGTGAACCCCGGGTCACCGACGGCCGCGCGCACCGGCGCGCTGTGCCAGAACTCCTCGTGTGCCGTACGCCATTCGGCCACGGACGCGAACCCCTCGCCCTCGTCGAGCGCGTGCGCCGGCCCGACGTCCCCGAGCCGCAGCACCTCCACGGCCGTCACCTCCACCACCGCCACCCCCCGCTCCGCGGAATCGACGAGCAGGGAGCGGGCGCCCGGCTCCGGCAGCGGCTCGCCCTCGGCCTCGTACTCCGCGAGCAGGCCGGTGGTGCTGGTCTTGGCCCCGCTCAGCACGGCCGCGACCAACTGGTCGCGCAGCGGGCCGGGAAATCCCAGCAGGTAGGGAGGAAGATCGTCGCAGGTGGTCATGAGGTCACCCTACGACGCAGCCCCCGCGACTCCCGAACCCGCACAACCAGCCCAACTCGCATGACCACCGGTGCAGTTGAAACCCGCCACGCAGTGGACTGGACCTTGACTCGGAGGCGTGCGTACCGCTTTGCTGTGCGTGATCACCGGTGCGCTCACCGGCACGATCCCCCGACCACCAGGCCGAACCGCTCGCGTGCGCCCTGCGCCCGTTTCCGGCCGCCGCCGACCTTCGTCCGCCCGCGTCCTGGAGGGAAACCCGCGGATGTCCCCGCCTCCGCCGCCCCTCGGCCGCGCCCGCAAGCGGGAAGCCCAGCTCTTCGACCCGGCCCTCTGCGACGCCGAACTCGTCGACGTCCGCTCCCAGTTCACCCAGGGCCGCTGGGCCAGGGCCCGCGCCCTCCTCGTCGGAACCGGCGACGACTGGGACCGCCGGGCCCACCGCGTCGTCGTCCTCGCCCAGACCCCGGCGGCCACCGCCTGGGCCCGCGAATGGCTGCTCGCCGAGCCGGAGAGCGCCGACGCCGCCACCCTCCTCGCCTGCGCCACCGTCTTCACCGCCCTGCGCCACAAGGGCACCCCCGCCGCCGCCGAGGAAGCCTGCCGCCGGGCCGCCACCCTGCACCCCGCCGACCCCACCCCCTGGCTCGGGCTGCTCCTCCTCTCCCGCGCCTTCGGCAGCGAGGAGGAGTTCAGCCGCCACTTCGACCAGGTCCGGGCCCGCCACCGCGAGCACCACCACGCCCACCACCTGATGGTCGCCCGGCTGGCCGAACGCGCCCTCGCCTCCGGCCAGGACCCGCTCCACGAGGTCTACGACTTCGCGGCCTGGGCCGCCGAGGAGTCCCCGGCCGACTCCCCGCTCGCCGTGCTCCCCGTCGTCGCGCACGCCGAGCGCTACCGGGTCCTCGCCGCCACCCACGGCCACACCCCCGAGACGGCCGCCGCCCACTGGGCCGGCCGCCGCGCCCGCCAGGTCCTGCGCTCCGCCTTCGACTGGTGGCTGGAGTGGGAGCGCGACGACCACCCCCGCAACCGCGTCGACCTGAACTTCCTCGCCCACGCGAAACTCTGCGAGGGCCGCCCCGCCGAGGCCGCCGCCCTCTTCCACCGGATCGGCAGCCACGCCACCCGCGCGCCCTGGTCCTATCCGGACCGGGACCCGCAGAAGGCCTTCCTCGCCGCGCGCAGCGTCGCGCTCGGCACCGCCTGACACCGAACGAAGATCAGCGCCCCTCCCAAGAACCGCGCCCCCAAGTACCGCGCTCCGAGAGAACCGCCCCCCGAGAGACCCCCCGAGAGAACCGCGCCCCCGAAAGGACGCCGCCATGCCGACGGGCAGATCCACCACGCTCCAGGACCCGGCAGAGATCCGTACGTACAAGGGCCAGGACCGCGCCCTGCGCGCCGACCGCCTCGGCACCGCCGGCCTGCTCCTGTCCGTACTCGCCGCCAGCGCGCCCCTGATGGTCGTCGCCGGTGTCATGCCCACGACCTTCGGGGTCATGGGCATCGTCGGCCAGCCGCTGCTCTTCGTCATCCTCGGCGCCGTCCTCGCGCTCTTCAGCATCGGCTACGCCGAGATGAGCCGGCACGTCCACAACGCCGGCGCCTTCTACGCGTACATAGCCCGCGGCCTCGGCCCCACCGCCGGCGCCGGTGCCTCCTTCGTCGCCCTCGTCGCGTACAGCGCCATGCAGTGCGGGGTCTACGGCATCCTCGGCTTCGAGATCTCCGGCCTCTTCGCCACCTACCTGGAGATCGAGGTCTCCTGGTGGATACCGGCCCTGCTGGCCGTCGCCCTCACCGGCGCGCTCGGCTGGCTCAAGATCGACCTCAACGCCAAGGTCCTCGGGGTCCTCCTCCTCATCGAGTGCGCCCTCGTCGTCGCCTTCGACCTCGCCGCCCTCGCCGAACCCGGCGCCGAAGGCCTCTCGCTGCACGCCTTCAACCCCGAGACCCTCAGCGGAGCCGGCCTCGGCACGGCGCTCTGCTTCTGCATCGCCGCCTTCGTCGGCTTCGAGCAGTCCCCGGTCTACGCCGAGGAGACCAGCAAGCCGCACATCGTCGTCTCCCGGGTGATGTTCCTCGCCGTCGGCTTCGTCGCCCTCTTCTTCGCCCTCAGCGCCTGGGCCCTCACCGTCGCCACCGGCCCCGCCGAGGTCGTGAAGACCTCCGCCGAAGCCGGCCCCGGACTGCTCTTCCAGCTCACCGAGAGCCGCCTCGGCACCACCTTCACCGACGTCCTGCACGTCCTCTTCGTGACCGGCATGTTCGCGGCCATGCTCAGCTTCCACAACGTGGTCGCCCGCTACGCCTTCGCCATGGGCCGCGAGGGACTGCTCCCCGCCGCCTTCGGCCGGACCAACGCCGGCACCGGCGCCCCCGGCACCGGCTCCCTCCTGCAGACCGGCATCGCCGCCCTCGTCGTGATCGCCTTCGCCGTCACCGACGACCTGCCCGCCGGCGACCCCACCGCCCCCGTCCTGCACCTTTTCACCTGGATGGGCAGCGTCGGCGCCCTCGGTGTGACCCTCCTCATGGCCGCCGCCTCCTTCGCCGTCATCGCCTTCTTCGTCCGCCGCGGCACCGCCGGCGCCCAGGTCTGGCGCCTCGTCGCGGCCGGCGCCGCCGGTCTCGCGCTGCTCGCCATCGCCGCCTACACCGTCAAGGACTTCGGCGTCCTCGTCGGCGCCGGGAAGGGCTCCGCGCTCAGCTGGGTCCTGCCCGGCATCATCGGCGCCGCCGTCGTGGCCGGCCTGCTCTACGGAGCGCTCCTGCGCCGCCGCCGCCCCGAGGTGCACGCCCGTATCGGCCTGGGCAACGAGGCCTTCCGCCTCGACCAGGCGGCAGGGGCCAGCACCGCCGACTGACCTCGCTTTCGAGCCCCTACGAAGCCCCTGACGCCCCTTTCCAAGGTCGTCGGGGGCTTCGGCGTACGAGGGGCCGATTTTGGCGGGTGGCGGACCCTCATGGTCTCCTGGGGCGACAAATTCACCGGACCGCGACACAGGGGACACCACCCAGCTCCCCTGCGCCGTGGCACGGACCTGCCGTCCGACCCCCACGAAGGCGAAGTCATACATGAGTGACCTGAGTGACCGCACCTTGACCGAGGCTCCGGCCCCGGCGTCCTCCCGCCATGTCGACGCCGGTGACGAGGGCTACAGCAAGGACCTCAAGTCCCGCCACATCAACATGATCGCGATCGGCGGAGCGATAGGCACCGGACTGTTCCTCGGCGCCGGCGGCCGCCTCGCCGGTGCGGGACCCTCCCTCGCGATCGCCTACGCGGTCTGCGGAGTCTTCGCCTTCTTCGTCGTCAGGGCGCTCGGCGAGCTCGTCCTGTACCGCCCGTCCTCCGGTGCCTTCGTCTCCTACGCCCGCGAGTTCATGGGGGAGAAGGGCGCCTACACGGCCGGCTGGCTGTACTTCCTGAACTGGTCGACCACGACGGTGGCCGACATCACGGCCGCCGCGACCTACGCCCACTTCTGGTCGATGTTCACCGACGTCCCCCAGTGGGTCCTCGCGTTCATCGCCCTCGCCGTCGTCCTCACCGCCAACCTGATCTCGGTGAAGTACTTCGGTGAGATGGAGTTCTGGTTCTCGCTGGTCAAGGTCGCCGCCCTGGTGATCTTCCTGATCGTCGGCATCTGGCTCGTCGCCACCAGCCACGAGATCGGCGGCCACACCCCGGGCCTCTCCTCCATCACCGACAACGGCGGGATCTTCCCCTCGGGGGTGCTCCCGATGCTCCTGGTGGTGCAGGGCGTGGTCTTCGCGTACGCCTCCGTCGAACTCTGCGGCGTCGCCGCCGGCGAGACCGAGAACCCCGAGAAGATCATGCCGAAGGCGATCAACTCGATCATGTGGCGCGTGGGCCTCTTCTACGTCGGCTCGGTCGTCCTCCTCGCGCTCCTCCTGCCCTACACGGAGTACAGCTCGGACCAGAGCCCCTTCGTCACCGTCTTCGACAAGCTGGGCGTCCCCGGCGCCGCCGGCGTCATGAACCTGGTCGTGCTCACCGCGGCCCTCTCCAGCCTCAACTCCGGCCTCTACTCCACGGGCCGCATCCTGCGCTCGATGGCCGTCTCCGGCTCCGCGCCGAAGTTCACCGGCCTCATGAACAAGGGCAAGGTCCCCTACGGCGGCGTCCTCTTCACCGCCGCCTTCGGCGTCGCGGGCGTCGGCCTGAACGCCTGGATGCCGGGCGAGGCCTTCGAGATCGTCCTCAACCTCGCCTCCATCGGCATCCTCGGCACCTGGGCGATGGTCATGATCTGCTCGCTGTTCTTCTGGCACCGCGCGAAGAGCGGGCTGGTCGAGCGCCCGTCGTACCGCCTGCCCTGGGCCCCGTACACGCAGATCGTGACCCTGGTCTTCCTCGTCACGGTCCTGGTCCTGATGTGGTGCGACGGCGGCGTCGGCCGCACCACCGTCATGTTCCTCCCGGCCATCGCGGCCGCCCTGGTCGGCGGCTGGTTCCTGGTCCGCGGCCGGGTGGCCGAGATCGCCGCCCGTCGCGACTGACCCCCGGGCCGGTACGACGAAGGACCCCGCCACCGGCGGGGTCCTTCGTCATGTCGCGCCCGAAAACGTCCGGGAAACGCAGAGAACCCCACACGAAGTGGGGTTCTCTCAACTGGTGTCCGAGGGGGGACTTGAACCCCCACGCCCGATAAAGGGCACTAGCACCTCAAGCTAGCGCGTCTGCCATTCCGCCACCCGGACAAGGTGTCTGTCTCGCGTCCCTCGCGGGCCGTTCCGACGTGGAAAACATTACCAAACATTCCGGGGTCCTCGATCACACCCCCCGACGGCCGGGGATCGCCCTTGGGGAGAGCGGCCCGGGGCGCGAGGATGGAGGTGTTCGGTACTGATCAGTGGGAGGAAGCAGCGTGAGCGAGTCGAGCGCGGGCAGGACCGTCTCCGGCGAGGACGAGGTTGTCGACCTCTGCCGGGATCTCATCCGGATCGACACCAGCAACTATGGAGACCACTCGGGCCCCGGGGAGCGCAAGGCGGCGGAGTGGGTCGCCGAGAAGCTCGCCGAGGTCGGGCTGGAGCCGCAGATCTTCGAATCGCACAAGGGGCGCGCCTCGACCGTGGCGCGGATCGAGGGGGAGGACCCCTCGCGGCCGGCGCTGCTGATCCACGGGCACACCGACGTGGTTCCGGCCAACGCCGCCGACTGGACGTACGACCCGTTCGCGGGCGAGATCGCCGACGGCTGCCTGTGGGGCCGCGGCGCCGTCGACATGAAGGACATGGACGCGATGACGCTGGCCGTCGTCCGCGACCGGATGCGCAGCGGCCGCAAGCCCCCGCGGGACATCGTGCTGGCCTTCCTCGCGGACGAGGAGGCGGGCGGCATCTACGGGGCCCGGCACCTGGTCGACAAGCACCCCGGCCTGTTCGAGGGCGTCACCGAGGCGATCGGCGAGGTCGGCGGCTTCTCCTTCACGGTGAACGAGAACCTGCGGCTCTACCTCGTGGAGACGGCCCAGAAGGGCATGCACTGGATGCGGCTCACGGTGGAGGGCACCGCGGGCCACGGCTCCATGACCAACAACGACAACGCCATCACGGAGCTGTGCGAGGCCGTGGGGCGGCTCGGCCGCCACCAGTGGCCGGTGCGGGTGACCAAGACCGTACGGAGCTTCCTGGACGAACTCTCGGACGCGCTGGGCACCCCGCTGGACCCGGACAACATGGACGAGACCCTCGCCAAGCTCGGCGGCATCGCCAAGATGGTCGGCGCGACGCTGCGCAACTCGGCCGCCCCGACGATGCTCGGCGCCGGCTACAAGGTCAACGTCATCCCCGGGCAGGCGACGGCCCACGTCGACGGCCGCTTCCTGCCGGGCTACGAGGACGAGTTCTTCGCCGACCTGGACCGCATCCTCGGTCCGCGCGTGAAGCGGGAGGACGTGCACGGCGACAAGGCGCTGGAGACCGACTTCGACGGCCGCCTGGTGGACGCCATGCAGGGCGCCCTGAAGGCCGAGGACCCGATCGCGCGCGCGGTGCCGTACATGCTCTCGGGCGGTACGGACGCCAAGTCCTTCGACGACCTCGGCATCCGCTGCTTCGGCTTCGCGCCGCTCCAGCTGCCGCCGGAGCTGGACTTCGCCGGGATGTTCCACGGCGTGGACGAGCGCGTGCCCGTGGACGGACTGAAGTTCGGCGTGCGGGTGCTCGACCGATTCCTCGACAACGCCTGAGATTCGGCAAGGTGTGCGCATTCCACTGAGAAGAGTGAATGCACTCATACGCTCGTAGCCCTGGTGATCCCTCCTCGTTACAGGTGGTGCGGTCCGCGGCTGGGACCGCATTGCCTACTAGGAGGAACAATGATCAAGAAGGTTGTCGCCGCTGCGGCTGCCACTGGTGGCCTGGTTCTCGCGGGTGCGGGTCTGGCTGTCGCCGACGCGGGTGCCCAGGGTGCGGCCATCGGCTCCCCCGGTGTTCTGTCCGGCAACGTCGTCCAGGTTCCGGTTCACATTCCGGTGAACGTCTGCGGCAACTCGGTCTCCGTGATCGGTCTGCTGAACCCGGCCTTCGGCAACACCTGCGTCAACGCCTGACACGTTTGAGGTCTTGGGCCCCGGAGCGCAATCCAGCGCTCCGGGGCCACCGGGCTTTCCGGCCCGGATTCCCATCTTCGGCGTACCAGGCGGGGGAGCCTGGACGGCCTGGCCGCCGAGAGCGGCCGAAACGCACTCACCAGGGGACGAGTACAGATGCGACGACCGGCACAGGTCACCAGGAAGACCCTGATCACCATGGCTGCCGCGGGGGGTGTCCTCGCGCTCGGCGGGGGCTACGCACACGCGGACTCACACGCCACGGGGCACGCCGCGAACTCTCCCGGACTGCTGTCCGGAAACAACGTGCAGGCGCCCGTGGACGCACCGGTGAACGCCTGCGGGAACACGGTCACGGTGGTGGGAGGCCTCAATCCGGCCTTCGGGAACCACTGCGCCAACGGCGGCCACGGCAAGCCGCACCACCCCGGTCACCCCGGCAACCCCGGTCACCCGGGCAACCCCGGTCACCCCGGAACCCCCGGACACCCGGGCGGCGGCGACGAACCGTGCGACGACCACCCGGGGAACCCCGGCCACCCCGGTACGCCGGGCGGCGAGACCCCTGGGAACCCGGGCAACCCCGGAAACCCGGGCGGCGGAACCCCCGGCAACCCCGGAAACCCGGGCACGCCGGGCGGCGAGACCCCTGGGAACCCGGGCAACCCCGGAAACCCGGGCGGCGGGACTCCCGGAAACCCGGGCAACCCCGGCACCCCGGGCGGTGAGCTTCCCGGAAACCCGGGCACTCCCGGTACGCCCGGTGGCGAGACCCCGGGCCATCCGGGCAACCCCGGTACGCCGGGCACGGGGACCCCGGGCACGCCGGCCAGCCCCGGCACGGGATCCGTCACCCCGATCACGCACCCCGGCCCGGGGACCGGCACGCAAACCGGGGGCGGCGCCGGGCAGTCGGACGGTCTCGCCGCCACCGGCTCCGGTGACGTCCTCACCGCGGGTCTCCCGCTCGCGGGCGGCCTGCTGCTGGCCGGCAGCGTGCTCTACCGCCGCGCCCGCAACGCCGCCTGACGGCTGTTCACGACGCGGGCCCCGCCCCCGGGGCCCGCGTCACCAGGTCGCGCGGACCTGGCGGATGATCCGGCGGCGCAGCCGCACACGGCGACTGCCGTCCCGGTACAGGCTCAGGCGGTCGAGTTCCCAGTTCCCGTACTCGGCATGGTCGGTCAACAGGCGGGTCGCCTCGCTGCGAGGGACACCGCGGGGCACGTACACGTCGACAAATTCGTATTCCGGCATCGCATCTATTGTGCGGGCAGAGGCCTGCTACGGATAGCGTCTGCTCTATGTCTGATGCCGCTCTTCCCACTGTTGCCGAGGTACGCGCCGCCGCCGAGGCGGTCAAGGCCGCGCTCGACCGTCACCTCGCCGCGGTCGAGCGCAGGATCGGGGACGAGGACCCCGACGTCTACGCCGCGTTCAACGAACTCGCCGCCGCGGCCGAGGTGTACGACGAACTCCTCTACGACCGCTACGACGAGGTCACCCCCTTCGAGATCCCCACGCCCGAGGACGGCGTGCCGTACACCGGCCCCGCCGAGCCCGCCGCCTTCAGCGTGCTCATCCGCCGCGACTACTCCGTCGTCGAGCCGCCGCGGCTGATCGCCCAGGCCGAGCGGATCGCCGCGCACGACCGGGACGCCGAGTTCGTCCAGGACGGCGGCACCGCCGAGGCGCTGGGCGTCCTCTTCGGGGAGTACGAACCCGACGAGATCGCCTCCCGCTTCAAGGACTTCGGGCTGGAGGAGGGTGACTCCACGCTCTGGATCGCCGCCTCGGAGGAGATGGCGGAACCGGGGGAGTGGCTGGGCTCGCCCTTCGGGAACATCGATCCGCAGGACGTGCTGCACCGGTTCGACGTCAGCTCCGTCTTCGACGAGGAAGACGGCGAGGACGAAGACGAGGATGAGGACGAGGACGAGACCGCGGAGCCGGGGCTGACCCCGGCCTGATCCCCGTCCCGTCCCCCCGGCATCCGTGGCCCCCGCCCCGCAGGGCGGGGGCCACGGCCGGGAGTCACTGCGCCTGCTCGCCCGCCGTCGCGAGCGCCTTCAGCAGGCCCGCCAGCCGTGTCGTACGCGGCTTCGGCAGCACCTCGGCCACCGCGTGCGGCAGCGCCTGGTCGACGCCGTGCACCACCGACAGGTGACGTTCGGCCCGCCCGAACGCCGTGTACACCCAGTCCCGCGACAGCGCCTGCGCCGCGTCACCCGGCAGTACGACGACCACCGCCGGCCAGCGCGTGCCGACGGCCTGATGCGCCGTCACCGCCCAGCCGTGCCGCACCTGCGACTCGACGAGCTCCTTCGGTACGACGATCCGTACGCCCGTCCGGTCCAGGTGCAGCCCCTCCGCGTCGGCCGACACCACCCGGGCCGCGAGCGCCCGCCCGGCGGACGGCACGTGGACCACCCGGTCGCCGGGGTCGAAGCCGCCGAACCGGCCGGGACCGGGGTTCAGCCGTTCCTTGAGGGCGGCGTTCAGCGCCCGCGTCCCCGCGGAGCCGCCGTGGCCCGGGGTGATCACCTGCACGCTGTCGGCCGGGATCCCGAAGGCCCGCGGCACCGACTCGGCCACCAGCTGCACGGCCCGGTGCACGGCCTCCCCGGCGTCCGTCACGGGGACGATGACGACCTCCTTGCCGGGGGCGTCGACCTGGTTCAGCTCGCCGATCCCGACCCCGGAGACGAGCTCGCCGAGGGGGCCCGGATCCGGGGTGCGGGAGACCACCTGGGGGCACGTACGGGCCGTCAGCACATCGGCGAACACCCGTCCGGCCCCGGCGGACCCGAGGACCCCGGGGTCCCCGGAGAGCACCAGCCGGGCCCCGTCCGGTACGGACTCCACCAGGGCGGCCGCGGTCTCCACGTCCAGCTGCGGCGCGTCCAGCACCACGAGGAGGTCCAGCGCGAACTGCCCGTCCGCGTCCCGCCCGGGCCCCTCCGCACCGGACAGCAGCCCCGCCACGGTCACCGAGTCCGGGCCGGCGGGCGAGTGCGTGGCCGGGCAGGCCCGCAGCCCCAGCTCCCGGGCCGCCGCGACCAGGGCGAACACCTCGGCACGTGCGGCCTCGCCGCCGGTGTGGGCGACCAGGCCGTGACCCGCGACCGTACGGATCAGTTCGGCGGCGGACGGGCCCGGCGCGGCCGCGGCGGCCTGCTCCCAGTCCGCCGTGCCGGCGAAGGTGCCGGCCAGCCGGGCCAGGCCGTCGGCCAGGCTCTCCTCGGCCATGGCGGCACCCTCCAGGCCCACGAGGAGCCGTACGGGCTGCTCCTCGCCCTCCTCGACCGGCGGCCCGAGGGGCTCGTGGAAGACCAGCACCGAGCCGTCCGCGATGGCCTGTTCCAGCGCTTCGGCCGGATCCGGTACGCCGTACTGGGCCAGGGCCTTCTCCAGCACCGGCGCCTCCAGCGCGGTGTGCCCCTTCAGCCCGGCCTGGGCCAGCAGCCAGCCCACCAGGACGGTGGTGCGGCGCTCGTCCCCGGGACCGGCCCCGGAGCCCAGCAGGGACCGGGCGAAGCCGTCCGCCTGGGTCGGGCGCACGGAGGCGACCGACAGCAGCCGCCAGGGGTTCCCGGCGAGCTGCTCGGCGGCTCCCTCGCCGAGGGCCGCCGCGGCGGGCCCGGCCAGGGCCTCGGGGGCGCCACCGCGGGCCAGGACGGCCCGTACGCCCTCGACGGCGTCGGCGGAGGGCGCCGCCGCGGTCACCGGTGCCGGGGCGGCCGGGCGCGGCTCGGCGGGTGCGGGGGCCGGCCTGCGGGGCGCGGCCGGGGCCTCGTCGAAGTACACGGCCGGGTTCTCCCCGCTCTCCACGGCCCGTACGGCGGCCAGCAGATCGGCGGCCTTCCCGCTGAGCTTGGCCCCGGCCTCGACGGGCGCCTCCCGCTCCGCCTTGCGCCGGGCGATCCGCTCCCGCTCGACCTTCTGCGCGGCCAACTCGGCCTGCGCCTCGCTGAGCTCGGGCGCCGCCGGGGCCTCGGCGGCCGGCTCGGCGGATTGCGCCGCGTCGGCTTCGGCTTCGGCTTCGCCCGACCCGGGTTCGTGCGCGCCTTCCGCCGCTGCGGACGGCTCGGCCTCCGGGGCGGCCGGGTCCTCCGCGGCAGCGGTATCGGCCTGAGGGTCCGTACTCACAGCGTGCTCCAGTCCTGATCGGGGTAGCGGTGCACCGGGGCCGAAACATCGTCCAGCGCCCGGCAGATCTCCTCGGGAAGACTAAGGGCCTCCACCGACAGTGCCGCCGCGAGCTGCGCCGACGTCCGTGCGCCCACGATCGGCGCGACCACCCCCGGCCGGTCCCGGACCCACGCCAGGGCCACCTCGAGCGGGGTCACGGCCAGCCCCCGGGCCGCCGTCGCCACCGCGTCCACGATCCGGCCCGCCGCCTCGTCGAGGTACGGGTCCACGAAGGCGGCCATGGAGTCCGAGGCACCCCGGGAGTCCGCCGGCACGCCGTCCCGGTACTTGCCCGTCAGCACCCCGCGCCCCAGCGGGGACGAGGGCAGCAGGCCGACCCCGAGGTCCAGCGCGGCCGGCAGCACCTCCCGTTCCACGCCGCGCTGCAGCAGCGAGTACTCCATCTGCGTCGAGGCGAGCCGGGTCCGCACCCCGGGCGCCGCGAGCTGCCAGGTCGCCGCCTTCGCCAGCTGCCAGCCGCAGTAGTTGGACACCCCTGCGTACCGGGCGCGGCCGCTGCTCACCGCCAGGTCCAGCGCCTGGAGGGTCTCCTCCAGCGGCGTCGCCGGATCGAAGGCGTGCACCTGCCAGAGGTCGACGTAGTCGGTGCCGAGCCGGTCCAGCGAGGCGTCCAGCGCGTCGAGCAGGTGCCCGCGCGAGCCGTCGAACCGCCGGTCCGGGTCCGGCACGCTGCCCGCCTTGGTGGCGATCACCAGGTCCCGGCGCGGTACGAGTCCGCCCACCAGCCGCCCGAGGAGGTACTCCGCCTCACCGCCCCCGTACACGTCGGCCGTGTCGACGAGCGTGCCGCCCGCCTCCCAGAAGGTCTTCACCTGCTCGGCGGCGGCTTCCTCGCCGGTGTCGCGGCCCCAGGTGAGGGTGCCGAGGCCGATCCGGGAAACGCGCAGTCCGGTGCGGCCGAGATGCCTCTGCTCCATGAGCGCTGAGACTACTGGGGCGCTGACGCGCAGCGCCCTGGCGCGCTACAGTCCCCGCACCAACGTTACTGATCGGTAAACCGGTAAGGGGACGACACATGCGGCTCGGCATCAATCTCGGTTACTGGGGTGCGGGCATGGACGCCGACAACCTCGCCGTCGCCCAGGAGGCCGACCGCCTGGGCTACGACGTCTGCTGGGCCGCCGAGGCCTACGGGTCCGACGCCCCGACCGTGCTCGCCTGGGTCGCCGCCCAGACCGAGCGCATCGACGTCGGCTCGGCGATCATGCAGATCCCGGCCCGGCAGCCCGCGATGACCGCCATGACGGCGGCCACCCTCGACTCGCTCACCAAGGGCCGCTTCCGGCTCGGCCTCGGCGTCTCCGGCCCGCAGGTCTCCGAGGGCTGGTACGGCGTCACGTTCGACAAGCCGCTCGCGCGGACCCGGGAGTACGTGGAGATCGTCCGCAAGGCCATGAGCCGCGAGCGCCTCACCTACGCGGGCGAGCACTGGACCCTGCCGCTGCCGGGCGGCCCGGGCAAGCCGATCAAGCTGACCGTGCACCCCGAGCGCGAGCACATCCCGCTGTACATCGCCGCCATCGGTCCGAAGAACCTGGAGCAGACCGGCGAGATCGCCGACGGCGCCCTGCTGATCTTCCCGGCCGCCGAGCACCTGGAGGCCACCGCGCTCACCCACATCCGGGCGGGCCGCGAGAAGGCCGGGCTGACCATGGACGGCTTCGACGTCTGCCCGACCGTGCCGCTGGCCCTCGGCGAGGACGTGACCGCGCTCGCGGACATGTTCCGCCCGTACACCGCCCTGTACGTCGGCGGCATGGGCAGCCGGAAGCAGAACTTCTACAACCAGCTGGCCCAGCGCATGGGCTACGAGAAGGAAGCCGCCGAGATCCAGGACAAGTACCTGGCGGGCGACAAGACCGGCGCGGCCGAGGCCGTCCCGCACTCGCTGATCGACTCGACCACGCTGCTCGGCCCCGTCGCCCGCATCGCGGACGGGATGCGGGCCTACGCGGAGGCCGGGGTCACCACCCTCACGCTGGCGCCGGCCGGATTCACCCTGGACGAGCGGATCGCCGCCCTGCGGGCCGGCACCGAGGCCATGGAGCTCGCCGGCCTCGCCTGACCTCGCGGCGTCGGAGAGGAGAAGTCTGCGGCCGTGGTGGGGGCTCGGGGGGTCTTCCCCGCCACGGCCGACACAGCCAACAACGCCCCGGACGCCCGCGGGGTTACGCGCGGCGGTCCATCCCCGCGTTTCGTTCATTCGGACGAGTAGTGCGACCTATCGGTTGCCGGTCCCCACGCCCGGCGTTTGACTCGGTTCATGCTCTCTGCCCGCAGCCTGTTCCAGGAGATCGTCGACAACGACGACACCTTCCAGCTGTTCTGCTCCATCGCCGCCAGCGGGGAGACCCAGGGCGGCTGGGAGAACGCCCGCATCGCGGCCCTGGTGCCCGACGCCATGCGCGACCTCGCGCCCAAGATCACCCGGCACGGCGCCGACGAGGACAAGCACGGCCGGATCTTCAACGCGCTGCTGCGCAAGCGCGGCCTCCCGCCGGTCCCCGTCCCGCCCGAGACCGACTACACGATGCTGCTGGAGCGCCGCGGCATCGGCCTCGCCCACGACAAGCTGCGCCGCGAGAAGGCGCTGGGCGAGGAGGACATCGTCGTCTATCTCGCCCACAGCCGCGTCACGGAACAGCGCGCCGCCGACCAGATGGACATGCTCGTCAGGTACTTCGGCGACCACCCCGAGGTCGGCAAGGCCATCCACATGATCAGCAACGACGAGGCCAACCACCTCGCCTACTGCCACGAGGAACTGCTGCGCCTCGCCCGCGCGGGGCACGGCCGTACCATCCAGCGGGTGCTCCGCGAGAGCGCGCTCGTGGAGATCGGCGTCTACCGGGACGTCAGCCTCGCCGTCATGGACCACATGGGACGGCTGCTGCACTGGTCCGCCCCGAAGGCGGCCGTGCTCGCCGCCGGCATCCGCGCCACGTACGCGTACGAGCGGTTCAGCGGCTGGCACCGGATGGTCAGCCTGCGGATGCCCCAGCGCCGCGACGCACTGGGCGGCGCACCGGTCACCGCCCCCGAGTTCGCCTAGCGCTGCCGTGCGCCACGCCGCCCCCGGCTACAGCCAGCCCCGGCGCTTGAACATGCGGTGCAGGCCCAGACAGACGCCCACCATGACCGCCACCACCACCGGATAGCCCCAGACCTGCTTGAGCTCCGGCATGTGCTCGAAGTTCATCCCGTAGATCCCGGCCACCATCGTGGGGACGGCCGCCATCGCCGCCCAGGCCGAGATCTTGCGCACGTCGTCGTTCTGGCGCACCCCCATCTGGGCCAGATGCGCGGCCAGCGCGTCCGACAGCAGCCGGTCGAGCCCGTCGATGTACTCGCTCGCCTTGGTCAGGTGGTCGGCGACGTCGCGGAAGAAGGGCTGGGCGTGCTCGTGGACGAAGGGGACCTCGCCGAAGGCGAGCCGCTCCATCGGCTGGAGCAGCGGGTTCGTCGCCCGCCGGAACTCCAGCACCTGCCGCTTGAAGCCGTAGATCCGGGCGGCGGTGTTCTTCGAGTCCGAGGGGTTCGGGGAGAAGACCTCGGCCTCCAGCTCCTCCAGATCCGCCTGGAGCTCGGCCGCCACCTCGATGTAGTGGTCCACCACCGCGTCGGACACCGCGTACAGCACGGCCGTCGGACCGTGTTTGAGGACCTCCGGCTCGTGCTCCAGCCGACGGCGCACGGCGGCCAGCGCGGCGCCCTCGCCGTGCCGGACCGTGACCACGAAGGAGTCGCCGATGAACAGCATCAACTCGCCCGTGGTCACCGTGTCGGACGCCTCGTCGTACATCACCGGCTTGAGGACGACGAACAGCGAGTCGTCGTACACCTCCAGCTTCGGGCGCTGGTGCGCGGTCAGCGCGTCCTCCACCGCCAGCTTGTGCAGGCCGAACTCGCGGCTGACGTGCTCGAACTCCTGCTCCGTCGGCTCGTACACGCCGATCCACAGGAAGGCGTCCCCGCTCGCCCGCGCCGCGTCGAGTGCGTCCGAGAGGTCCTCGGGTCCCTCGGTGCGGCAGCCGTTCTGATAGATCGCGCAGTCCACAATCACGCGGGCATTGTCCCTCGACCACCGCCGGCCCGCACTACGGCCCCACCACATAGGCTGCCCCCATGGCCACGCTGATCCTCGTACGACACGGGCGGTCCACCGCCAACACCGCAGGGCTGCTCGCCGGATGGACCCCGGGAGTCGGCCTCGACGAGCGCGGCGCCGAGCAGGCCGCCGCGCTTCCCGGACGGCTGGCGGGCGTGCCGCTCGCCGCGGTCGTCACCAGCCCGCTGCAACGCTGCCGGGAGACCCTCGCACCCCTGCTGGCCGCAAGGCCCGAGCTGGAAGTGCACACCGACGAGCGGATCGGCGAGTGCCACTACGGCGACTGGTCCGGCCGCAAGCTCTCCGAGCTCGCCGACGAACCGCTGATGAAGATCGTCCAGCAGCACCCCTCGGCCGCCGCCTTCCCCGGCGGCGAGTCCATGCGCGCCATGCAGGCGCGCGCCGTGGACGCCGTACGGGAGTGGAACGCGCGGGTCGAGGACGAGCACGGGAGCGACGCCGTCTTCCTGATGTGCTCCCACGGCGACATCATCAAGTCCCTTGTCGCGGACGCCCTCGGGATGCACCTGGACCTCTTCCAGCGCATCCACGTCGACCCCTGCTCGGTGACCGCCGTCCGGTACACGCCGACCCGGCCGTTCGTGTTCCGGCTGGGCGACACGGGGGACTTCGGCCCGCTCGTGAAGCGTCCGGCCGCACCGGAAGCGGTCGCTTCGGACAAAGACGCCGAAGACACGGGGAACGCGGTCGTGGGAGGCGGCGCGGGCGCGGCGTGATCGGACGGCGCAGTAGGGTGGACGGGCCACAGGGCGCAGACCTGCCCCTGCCGCTGAGACTTGGAGACTGGACGTGCCCCGTCAGGTGTTCCTCTACGACCCCCCGGACCGCTTCGTGGCCGGCACGGTCGGTCTGCCGGGACGCCGTACGTTCTTCCTGCAGGCCTCCTCCGGCCCCCGCGTCACCAGCGTCTCCCTGGAGAAGACACAGGTCGCGGCGCTCGCCGAGCGGATGGACGAGCTGCTGGACGAGGTCGTGCGGCGCACCGGCGGCAACGCCCCGGTGCCGGCCGTCGCCCCCGCCGAGGCCGCCGACACCGCACCCCTCGACGTTCCCGTCGAGGAGGAGTTCCGCGTCGGCACCATGGCCCTGGCCTGGGACGGCGAGGAGCAGCGGATGATCGTCGAGGCCCAGGCCCTGGTGGAACTCGACGCCGACTCCGACGAGGACCTCGCCGAGGCGGAGGAGCGGCTGCTCCAGGACGAGGAGAACGGGCCGCCCATGCTGCGGGTCCGCCTCACCGGCGCCCAGGCCCGGGCGTTCGCCAAACGGGCCCTGGACGTGGTCAACGCCGGCCGCCCGCCGTGCCCGCTGTGCAGTCTGCCGCTGGACCCGGAGGGGCACGTGTGCCCGCGCCAGAACGGCTACCGGCGCCAGGCGTGACCGACACGGGGGAGATCGAGGAACTGCTCGCCAAGGGCGAGCTGACCGTCATCGGCCGGATCCGCGAGGCGTCCAACGCCGTCCTGCTGTGCACCGTCACGCACGAGGGCGCCAGCGCCGACTGCGTGTACAAGCCCGTCAAGGGCGAGCGGCCGCTCTGGGACTTCCCCGACGGAAGCCTCGCCCAGCGCGAGGTCGCCGCCTACCTGGTCTCCGAAGCCACCGGATGGGGCCTGGTGCCCGCCACCGTGCTGCGCGACGGACCGTACGGCGAGGGCATGGTCCAGCGGTGGATCGAATCCACGGAACCGGAAGGGGAATCCGCGACCGGCGGGCTCCTCGCGCTCGTCGACGGCGAGGAGGCGGGGGAGGGCTGGAAGCCCGTCGCCCTGGCCGAGGTCGGGGAGGGCCGCACCGCGCTCCTCGTCCACGCCGACGACCCGCGGCTGCGCCGGCTCTCCGTACTCGACGCCGTGATCAACAACGGCGACCGCAAGGGCGGCCACCTGCTGCCCGCACCCGACGGCCGCCTCTACGGCATCGACCACGGCGTGACCTTCCACGCCGAGGACAAACTGCGCACCCTGCTGTGGGGCTGGGCGGGGGAGCCGCTGACCGACGAGGCGCGCGAGGTGCTGACCGGGCTGGCCGCCGAGCTGGCCGAGGGAGCCCCGCTCGCCACCCGCCTGGCCGAACTGATCACCGACGTCGAGCTGGCCGCCGTACGGGCCCGGGTGGCGCACCTGCTGCGCACCGGAACCCACCCGCAGCCGTCCGGACAGTGGCCGTCGATCCCCTGGCCACCGGTCTGAACCGGCCGTCCGCCGTACGCACAGATTCGGCCAGACCGCAAGAGTGTCGATCAAGACAACAGTGCAGGTCCGGTTCGTTTCCGGAACATGCGTCCGGTTAGGCTCGAGACATGCATGCCTGGCCCGCTTCTGAGGTCCCCGCCCTTCCTGGCAAGGGCCGCGACCTCCAGATCCACGACACCGCGACCCAGGGGACGATCACCCTCGCCCCCGGTCCCGTCGCCCGTATCTACGTCTGCGGCATCACCCCGTACGACGCGACCCACATCGGTCACGCGGCGACCTACAACGCGTTCGACCTCGTGCAGCGCGTGTGGCTCGACACCAAGCGGCAGGTCCACTACGTCCAGAACGTCACCGACGTCGACGACCCGCTCCTGGAGCGGGCGCTGCGCGACGGCCACGACTGGACCGAGCTGGCCGAGCGCGAGACCGCGCTCTTCCGCGAGGACATGACCGCCCTGCGGATGCTGCCGCCGCAGCACTACATCGGAGCCGTCGAGGCCATACCCGGCATCGTGCCGCTGGTCGAGCGGCTGCGGGACGCGGGCGCGGCGTACGAGCTCGACGGGGACGTCTACTTCTCGGTCGAGTCCGACACGCACTTCGGCGGGGTCTCGAACCTCGACGTCGAGGCGATGCGGCTGCTCTCGGCGGAGCGGGGCGGCGACCCCGACCGGCCCGGGAAGAAGAACCCGCTGGACCCGATGCTGTGGATGGCCGCGCGTCCGGGCGAGCCGAGCTGGGACGGCGGCTCGCTGGGCCGCGGCCGGCCGGGCTGGCACATCGAGTGCGTCGCCATCGCCCTGGACCACCTGGGCATGGGCTTCGACATCCAGGGCGGCGGCTCCGACCTGGCCTTCCCGCACCACGAGATGGGCGCCTCGCACGCCCAGGTGCTGACGGGCGAGTTCCCGATGGCCAAGGCGTACGTGCACGCGGGCATGGTCGCCCTGCACGGCCAGAAGATGTCGAAGTCGAAGGGCAACCTCGTCTTCGTCTCCGCCCTGCGGCGCGCCGGGGTGGACCCGGCGGCCATCCGCCTCGCACTGCTGTCGCACCACTACCGGGCCGACTGGGAGTGGACCGACGACGTCCTCGCCGAGGCGGTGGCCCGGCTGGAGCGCTGGCGCGCGGCCGTGTCCCGGCCGGACGGGCTGCCGGCGGACGCGCTGGTCGAGGAGGTCCGCGAGGCCCTGGCGAACGACCTCGACGCCCCCGCGGCGCTCGCCGCGGTGGACCGCTGGGCCGACGCCCAGAACGCCTCCGACGGCGACGACGAGTCGGCCCCCGGCCTGGTCTCCCGCACGGTGGACGCCCTGCTGGGCGTGGCCCTCTAGCCTGCGCAGTCCTGCCGATGCCCCCTGGCCACCCGGCCCGGGGGCATCGCGCTTTCCGTGGGCACCGGGCGCTGCCCGGACCCGGTCCTCAAACCGGACGGGCTGCAAGTTCGGCCTCGTCCGCGTTTGTGGCGCGGGGGCCGGGGCGGAAGCCCGGGAGACGGCGAGAGGGCGGGATGGGGACGGCACCGCGCAGCGGCGCCCCCCCACCCCCCACCCGCCCGCCTGCGGCTACGCGCCCGGGGTGTCGTCCTCGCCGGGGGACGGGGCGGTCGGCGGTTCCGGATCCTCCCCGGAGGGGTCCGGCTTGCGTTTCGGGGGGCGGGGGAGGCCCCCCGAGGTGTCGCGGAGGTACGAGCCGTCGCCCGGCTCGGCCGAGGGGGCCGCAGGGTCGCGCCGGCGCAGGTACCGCTCGAACTCCCGGGCGATCGCGTCGCCCGAGGCCTCCGGCAGGTCCGCCGTGTCCCGCGCCTCCTCCAGCGTCTGGACGTACTCCGCCACCTCGCTGTCCTCCGCGGCCAGTTGGTCCACGCCCAGCTGCCACGCCCGCGCGTCCTCCGGCAGTTCGCCCAGCGGGATCCGGATGTCGATCAGGTCCTCCAGCCGGTTCAGCAGCGCCAGCGTCGCCTTCGGGTTCGGCGGCTGCGACACGTAGTGCGGCACCGCCGCCCACAGCGACACCGCCGGCACACCCGCGTGCGTACAGGCCTCCTGCAGGATGCCCACGATGCCCGTCGGGCCCTCGTACTTCGTCTCCTCCAGGTCCATCGTCCGCGCCAGGTCCGCGTCCGAGGTGACCCCGCTCACCGGCACCGGCCGGGTGTGCGGCGTGTCCCCGAGCAGCGCCCCCAGGATGACCACCATCTCCACGCCCAGCTCGTGGGCGAAGCCCAGGATCTCGTTGCAGAACGACCGCCACCGCATGGACGGTTCGATCCCCCGGACCAGCACCAGGTCGCGCGGCTTCGCCCCGCCGATCCGGACCACCGACAGCCGAGTCGTCGGCCACGTGATCTTCCGTACCCCGTTGTCCAGCCACACCGTCGGCCGGTTGACCTGGAAGTCGTAGTAGTCCTCGGCGTCCAGAGCCGCGAAGACCTCGCCCTTCCACTCCCGGTCCAGGTGTGCGACCGCACCGGAGGCCGCGTCACCCGCGTCGTTCCAGCCCTCGAACGCGGCCACCATGACCGGGTCGATCAGCTCGGGCACGCCCTCAAGCTCGATCACCCAGGTCTCCTTCCGAAGTTCCCTTGCGTACGTGGGTCAGCCTAAGCCTTGATGAGGCACCGGCCACAGCCCACGACAGAGGGGCGGTTCCCCTCGGAACCGCCCCTCTTCCCCACCTGCGTGAGAGCTATGCCTTGTGGCCCAGCATCTCCTCGACGCGGGCCCGAACGGCCTCGTCGTCCAGGCCGCGGATCGTCACCGTCGTACGGCGGCGCAGCACGTCGTCGACCGTCTCGGCCCACTCGTTGTCACGGGCGTAGGCGACCTGCGCCCAGATCTCCGGACCGTCCGGGTGGATGCGCTCGGCCAGCGCCGGGTCCTCGTTCGCGAGGCGCGCGATGTCGAAGGCCAGCGAGCCGTAGTGCGAGGCCAGGTGGCGGGCGGTGAGCGGGTCCATCCGGGTGCCCGGCTCACGGTCCACCAGCAGCCGGTGCGCGACCGCGTTCGGGTTGGCGACACCGGGCAGCGCGATCCGGCGCACCAGCGACTTCACCGGCTCCATGTCCTCGGTCAGCGGGCTGCCCGGGAGCTTCGACAGCTTGTCCATGACCACGCGGCCGATGTGGCGGTACGTCGTCCACTTGCCGCCGGCCACCGACAGCATGCCGCCGGCGCCCTCGGAGACGACCGTCTCACGCTTGGCCTTCTCCACGCCGCCGGGACCGCCGGGCAGCACCCGCAGGCCCGCGAAGGCGTACGTCATCAGCGAGCGGTCGAGGTCCGCGTCCTTCACCGAGAAGGCCGCCTCGTCCAGGATCTGCGCGATGTCGGACTCGGTGGCGCGCACGTCCGCCGGGTCGCCCTCGTACACCTCGTCGGTGGTGCCGAGCAGCAGCTGGTCCTCCCAGGGGAGGGCGAAGGTGATGCGGTACTTGTCGATCGGGGTGGCCATGGCGGCCTTCCACGGCGACTTCCGCTTCATGACGATGTGAGCGCCCTTGGAGAGGCGGATCGACGGCATCGAGTGCTTGTCTTCCATGCGCCGCAGGTGGTCCACCCACGGGCCGGTGGCGTTGAGCACGACGCGCGCGTCGACCCCGAACTCGGTGCCGTCGAGACGGTCCTTCAGCTCGGCGCCGGTGACCCGGCCCCGCGTCTTGCGGAGCCCGGTGACCTCGGCGTGGTTCAGGACGACCGCGCCCGACTCGACGGCCGCGCGGACCGTCATGACGGCGACGCGGGAGTCGTTCATCTGGTGGTCGTAGTAGACCGCGACGGCCTTGAGGTTGTCCGTCTTCAGACCCGGGTTGTCGGCGGCGGCACGGGCCGGCGATATGACCTTGCCCATGCCGTCTCCGAAGGCCGAGAGGGCGGAGTAGGCGAAGACGCCCGCGCCCAGCTTGGCCGCACCGACCGGTCCGCCCTTGTAGACCGGCAGGTAGAAGGTGAGCGGGTTGACCAGGTGCGGGGCCACGTCCTTGGCCAGCACCCGCCGCTCGTGGTGGTTCTCCGCGACCAGCTTGACCGCGCCGGTCTGCAGGTAGCGCAGACCGCCGTGGACCAGCTTCGAGGAGGCCGAGGAGGTGGCGCCGGCGAAGTCGCCGGCGTCCACCATGGCAACCCGCAGACCCGACTGCGCGGCGTGCCAGGCCACCGAGGTGCCCAGGATTCCACCGCCGATGACCAGCAGGTCGTACGTGGCCTTCGCCAGCTGCTCACGGGTCTCGGCGCGGCTCGGGTTCGAGCCGGCGGTCGGGTGCGTGCCCAGTGCGGTCACGCTCTGCGGGATGCTCATATCTCTCTTAGCTCCTCGTCGATTGACTCAGCTGAGTGCGGTCAGCTGGCGTCTTCGTCGTCGACCCAGCCCATGGAACGCTCCACGGCCTTGAGCCAGCTCTTGTACTCGCGGTCCCGCTGCTCGGCGGGCATCCGCGGGGTCCACTCCGCCGCGCGGCGCCAGTTGGCGCGCAGGGCGTCGGTGTCGGGCCAGAAGCCGACGGCCAGGCCGGCGGCGTAGGCGGCGCCGAGGCAGGTGGTCTCGGCGACCATCGGGCGCACCACGGGGGCGTCCAGGAAGTCCGAGAGCGTCTGCATCAGCAGATTGTTGGAGGTCATGCCGCCGTCGACCTTGAGGGCCGCGAGCTCGACGCCCGAGTCCTTGGTCATGGCGTCGGTGATCTCGCGGGTCTGCCAGGCGGTGGCCTCCAGGACGGCACGGGCGATGTGCGCCTTGGTGACGTACCGGGTCAGGCCGGCGATCACACCGCGGGCGTCGGAGCGCCAGTACGGGGCGAACAGACCGGAGAAGGCCGGCACGAAGTAGGCGCCGCCGTTGTCCTCGACCGAGGAGGCCAGGGTCTCGATCTCGGCCGCGGACTTGATCAGGCCCATCTGGTCGCGCATCCACTGGACGAGCGAGCCGGTGACGGCGATGGAGCCCTCCAGCGCGTAGACCGGCTTCTGGTCGCCGATCTGGTAGCCGACCGTGGTCAGCAGGCCGCTGTAGGAGTTGATGATCTTGTCGCCGGTGTTCATCAGCATGAACGTTCCGGTGCCGTACGTGGACTTGGCCTCCCCCTCGGCGAAGCAGGTCTGGCCGAAGAGGGCGGCCTGCTGGTCACCGAGCGCCGAGGCGACCGGGATACCGGCGAGGACGCCGTCCTTGACGTGGCCGTAGACCTCGGCGGAGGACTTGATCTCGGGGAGGACGTTGAGCGGGACGCCCATCGACTCCGCGATCTTCTCGTCCCACGCCAGGGTGTGCAGGTTCATCAGCATGGTGCGCGAGGCGTTGGTGACGTCGGTGACGTGCACGCCGCCCTGGGCGCCACCCGTGAGGTTCCAGATGACCCACGAGTCCATGGTGCCGAAGAGGATGTCGCCGGCCTCGGCGCGCTCGCGCAGGCCCTCGACGTTGTCGAGCAGCCAGCGGACCTTGGGGCCGGCGAAGTAGCTCGCCAGCGGCAGGCCGGTCTCGCGGCGGAAGCGGTCCTGGCCGACGTTGCGGCCGAGCTCCTTGCACAGGGTGTCGGTGCGGGTGTCCTGCCAGACCAGCGCGTTGTGCACCGGCTCGCCGGTGTGGCGGTCCCACAGGAGGGTGGTCTCGCGCTGGTTGGTGATGCCGACGGCCTTGACGTCGGCGGCCGTGATCTCGGCCTTGGCGATGGCGCCGGCGACGACCTCCTGGACGTTGGTCCAGATCTCGGCGGCGTCGTGCTCGACCCAGCCCGGCTTCGGGAAGATCTGCTCGTGCTCCTTCTGGTCGACGGCGACGATGCGGCCGTCACGGTCGAAGACGATGCAGCGGGAGGAGGTGGTGCCCTGGTCGATCGCGGCGATGAAGGGGCCGGTGCTGCTGGTCATGTGGCTGCTCCTGGCAGGTCTGTGAGTAGGCGGAATCAGGATGCGGTGCGGATCTTACGAACGCGGGCCGAAACTGATCAGGCGAACGCGATGTTGTACAGACCACCGGCGATGGCGGCACCGACGAGCGGGCCGACGACCGGGATCCAGGAGTACCCCCAGTCGGAGCCGCCCTTGTTGGGCAGCGGGAGCAGGGCGTGCACGATGCGCGGACCGAGGTCGCGGACCGGGTTGATGGCGTAGCCGGTCGGACCGCCGAGCGAGAGGCCGATGCCGACGACGACGAAGGAGGTGATGAGGACACCGATGACACCGAGGCCCTTGCCGTCGTCCTGCAGGCCCTGGGTGAGGATCGCCAGGACGAGGACGAACGTACCGATGATCTCGGTGGCGAGGTTCTGGACGACGTTGCGGATCTCGGGGCCGGTGGAGAAGATCCCGAGCACGGGGCCCGCCTGGTCGTGCGGGTGCGGGTCCTCCGGGCCGAGCTTGGCGTCACGGATGTTCTCCGGGTCCGCCAGGTGCACCCGGAACTGGCCGTAGTAGGTGATCCACATCAGGACCGCGCCGAGCATCGCGCCCAGCAGTTCGCCCGCGAAGTAGACCGGCACGTCGCTCCACTCGCCGGTCTTGACGGCGAGGCCGACGGTGACCGCCGGGTTGAGGTGCGCGCCGGAGAGCGGGGCGGCCACGTAGGCGGCTATCAGTACGGCGAAACCCCAGCCGAAGGTGATCGCGAGCCAGCCCGCGTTGCGGGCCTTGGAGCTCTTGAGCGTCAGTGCGGCGCAGACGCCACCGCCGAGCAGTGTGAGCAGGGCGGTACCGATGGTCTCGCCGATGAAGATGTCGGAGCTGGACACCCGCGACTCCTTACGTACGTCCAGGGGTGGGCGGAAACCGGGTCCCTCCGGTGGTTCCGCGCACTCGGTGAGTGCTGCACCGGTCCTTGGCCTTGTCGCATCCTAGCGCGTATTGCCGTTAGGTGTTCGACAATGCCGACCGGTGAACGGCAGTTTTCCGCCCAAGTGAAGAATGCGTCAAGAGCTCGCCAGGCCAAGGTGTCGGATCGTTACCACTAGGTACGATCGCCCAAATCCAGCCATCCTGCGGTCGGGATATGGCGAAAAGTAGGCAGAAAGCAGCCAGATGGCCGCTCCGGCGTGCTAAAGCAAGGTCAGAACCGGCCCGCGCCGAGGTCGCGTGAAACCGATCGGGCACAGTCCCGCACGGACGCCACGAGGGCCGCGTGGGGCTCACCGGACGCCCCGCAGACCCGCTCCACGGCACCCGCCACCGCCACCGCGCCGACCGGCATCCGGCGCCGGTCGTGGATCGGCGCCGCCACCGAGGCGATGCCCTCCCAGGTCTCCTCGATGTCGGCGGCCCAGCCGCGTGCCCGGGTCAGGTCCAGGACCTCCTCGAAACCCGCGGCGTCCGTGACCGTACGGGGGGTGAACGCCTCGCGCTCCACCTCCAGCGCCTGGGTGTGCGCGACAGGGTCGTACGCGGAGAGCACCTTCCCCAGCGCGGTCGAGTGCAGCGGCTGCATGGCCCCGACCTCCAGTACCTGGCGGCTGTCGTCGGGCCGGAAGACGTGGTGCATGATCAGCACCCCGCTCTTGTGCAGCACGCCCACGTACGTGCTCTCGCCGCTCGCCCGGGCCAGGTCGTCCGTCCACACGAGGGCGCGGGCGCGCAGCTCGTGCACGTCCAGGTAGCTGTTGCCCAGGCGCAGCAGCTCCGCGCCGAGCTGGTAGCGGCCGGACGCCGGGTCCTGCTCCACGAAGCCCTCGGCCTGCAGGGTGCGCAGGATGCCGTGGGCCGTCCCCTTGGCCAGGCCCAGCGAGGAGGCCACGTCGGAGAGCCCCAGCCGGCGCTCGCCGCCCGCCAGGAGTCGCAGCATCGCAGCGGCTCGTTCGAGCGACTGGATGTTCCGTGCCATCGCGCAGCCTCCTGCTGACCTTGCTGTCATTACTGACCATCTTGATGCGGTTCGACAATGCTGAACAGTATCGGCCGATGCCGACCTCGCGCAGCGAGGGGGAAACTGTTCGCCGTACCGTCGCCGGGACACCCTTGGCAATCCCTGCCACAGAATGCAGTCCGCCACGTGGGACACCCGCACCGGGGCCGGTGCCTCGCGGTTACGCTGACGACGTGCACCCTTGACACAGAGGGGGTGCAAAGCCGACAGCCGTCGCATTCCAGGGAGCACAACCATGGCTTCGTTGCCCAACCCGTCCGCTGACACCCAGACCCGGGCCGATGCCCTCCGAGAGGCGCTCGCGGCCCGTGTGGTCGTCGCCGACGGAGCCATGGGAACAATGCTCCAGGCGCAGGACCCCACGATGGAGGACTTCCAGCAGCTGGAGGGCTGCAACGAGGTCCTGAACGTCACCCGTCCCGACATCGTGCGTTCGGTCCATGAGGCGTACTTCTCGGTGGGTGTGGACTGCGTGGAGACGAACACCTTCGGTACGAACTATGCGGCGCTGGCGGAGTACGACATCGCGGAGCGCAACTTCGAGCTGTCGGAGGCGGGTGCGCGGATCGCCCGGGAGGTCGCGGACGAGTTCACGGCGTCGACGGGGCAGCAGCGCTGGGTGCTGGGGTCGATGGGGCCGGGGACGAAGCTGCCGACGCTGGGGCACATCTCCTACGGGCAGATCCGTGACGCCTACCAGATCAACGCGGAGGGCCTGATCACCGGCGGCGCCGACGCGCTGCTGGTGGAAACCACCCAGGACCTCCTGCAGACGAAGTCCTCGATCATCGGTGCCCGGCGGGCGATGGAGGCCCTCGGTGTCACGGTTCCGCTGATCTGCTCCGTCACCGTCGAGAC
>NZ_JBVHWW010000030.1:0-37301 GCF_055563995.1 Streptomyces sp. NPDC029164
GGGGCTTCCTGGTTCTGTTTGGGGGGTGTTGTGTGGGTGGGCCGAGGGGGGACTATGCTCCTGTGAGGGTGGGGGGAGGGGGGGGGGGGAGGCACCCCCTCCCCCCCCCCCCCCCACCGGTTCGCATCATCTTCGGCTAGCCGGGCCAGTAGGTACGGCCCCACGCGCGCGGCCCGGGACGCGGCAGCCGGCGCCGTGCCACCCGCGACGGCGTCGACCACTCGTCCGCGACCGGCGGGGCGCCCGACGGTGCCGAGGCCAGCACCGCCGCGCGCGCCTGGACCACCGCCAGTGCGGCGGCCAGCTCCTCCGGGGTCGGATTGCCCTTGACGACCTTGATCACCACAGAGACCTCCTGGAGGGGCTAGAGGGGAATGTTGCCGTGCTTCTTCGGCGGCAGGGACTCCCGCTTGGTGCGCAGCTGCCGCAGCCCCTTCACCACGTGCGCCCGGGTCTCGGACGGCATGGTCACCGCGTCGATGTAACCGCGCTCGGCGGCCGTGTACGGGTTCAGCAGCGCGTCCTCGTACTCGGCGATGAGCCGTGCCCGGGTCTCCTCCACATTGTCCGCCTCCGCGATGGTCCGGCGGTGCAGGATGTTCACCGCGCCCTGCGCGCCCATGACGGCGATCTGCGCGGTCGGCCAGGCCAGGTTCAGGTCCGCGCCGAGGTGCTTGGAGCCCATGACGTCGTACGCGCCGCCGAAGGCCTTGCGGGTGATGACGGTGATCAGCGGAACGGTGGCCTCGGCGTACGCGTAGATCAGCTTGGCGCCGCGCCGGATGATTCCGTTGTACTCCTGGTCGGTGCCCGGCAGGAAGCCCGGCACGTCCACGAAGGTCAGCACCGGGACGTTGAAGGCGTCGCAGGTCCGGACGAACCGTGCCGCCTTCTCGGAGGCGTTGATGTCCAGGCAGCCGGCGAACTGCATCGGCTGGTTGGCGACGATTCCCACCGGGTGGCCCTCGACCCGGCCGAAGCCGGTCAGGATGTTCGGCGCGAAGAGCGCCTGCGTCTCCAGGAACTCGCCGTCGTCCAGCACGTGCTCGATCACGGTGTGCATGTCGTACGGCTGGTTCGCGCTGTCCGGGATCAGCGCGTCGAGCTCGCGGTCGAGGTCGGAGACCTCGGTGTCCGCCTCCTCCGGGAAGGCGGGCGGCTCGGAGAGGTTGTTCGACGGCAGGTACGCGAGCAGCGACTTCACGTACTCGATGGCGTCCTTCTCGTCGCCCGCCATGTGGTGGGCCACGCCGGACGTGCTGTTGTGGGTGCGCGCCCCGCCCAGCTCCTCGAAGCCGACGTCCTCGCCGGTGACCGTCTTGATGACGTCCGGGCCGGTGATGAACATGTGCGAGGTCTGGTCGACCATGACCGTGAAGTCGGTGATGGCGGGGGAGTACACGGCGCCGCCGGCGCAGGGTCCGACGATCAGGCTGATCTGCGGGATCACGCCGGACGCGTGGACGTTGCGGCGGAAGATCTCCCCGTACATGCCCAGCGCGCTGACGCCCTCCTGGATGCGGGCGCCGCCGGAGTCGTTGATGCCGACGAGGGGGCAGCCCGTCTTCAGCGCGAAGTCCATGACCTTCATGATCTTCTGGCCGTAGGTCTCGCCCAGGGCCCCGCCGAAGACGGTGAAGTCCTGCGAGAACACGGCCACCGGACGGCCGTCCACCGTGCCGTAGCCGGTGACGACGCCGTCGCCGTAGGGGCGGGTCTTCTCCAGCCCGAAGTTGGTGGAGCGGTGCCGGGCGAACTCGTCAAGCTCGACGAAGGATCCCTCGTCCAGCAGCAGGGCAACCCGCTCACGCGCCGTCAGCTTGCCCTTGGCGTGCTGCTTCTCCACGGCACGGGCGGATCCGGCGTGGGTGGCTTCGTCGATGCGGCGCTGCAGATCCGCGATCTTGCCCGCGGTGGTGTGCATGTCGATCGGCTCTGACGGATGTGACATCGGGGTCGCGGCTCCCTGCATGGTGTCAACTGCCTGGTCAATTGATTGACTACTGCTCGCTACTGGTGCGTAGCGTATCGGCGGGCATGGCGCTCGGCAGTGCGGCGTTTGACACACCTACTGTGGGTTGCATGACGCCATCAGATGCATCAGCAGGAGCTTCCGCCGGTCGTTGGTCGAGCCTGGAGCGGCCGCCGCTGAACGCCGAGGGGCTGCGGCGGGCCCTCGTGACCGGGGGAGGGCTGTGGACCTCCCTGGAGGTGGTCGCCACCACCGGTTCCACCAATACCGACCTCGCCGCCCGGGCGCCCGAGCTGCCCGAGGGGGCCGTGCTCGTCGCCGAGGAGCAGAGCGCCGG
Source organism: Streptomyces sp. NPDC029164 (assembly GCF_055563995.1). Lineage (NCBI taxonomy): Bacteria > Bacillati > Actinomycetota > Actinomycetes > Kitasatosporales > Streptomycetaceae > Streptomyces > Streptomyces sp. NPDC029164. The sequence goes on from NZ_JBVHWW010000030.1 coordinate 2,310, forward strand.
GCGCGGTCGGCTGGACCGGAGCTGGGTCGCGCCGGCCCGGTCCGGGCTGTTCTTCTCCGTCCTGTTCAAGCCGGGCGACGCGGTGCCGCAGGAGCGGTGGGGGTGGCTGACCCTGCTGGCCGGGGTGGGCACCGCGACCGGGCTGTCCCGCGCGGCGGGCGTGGACACCGCCCTCAAATGGCCCAACGACCTGCTGGTCGGCGTGGACGGCGAGGAGCGCAAGACCGGCGGGATCCTCGCCGAGCGAGTCGCCGACGGGGTGGTCGTCGGGATCGGGCTCAACGTCAGCCTCACCGAGGACGAGCTGCCCGTACCGGCCGCGGGCTCGCTCCTGCTGGCCAAGGCCGCCGTCACCGACCGGGACCCGCTGCTGAGGGCCGTCCTGCGGTCCCTGGAGGAGTGGTACGGGAACTGGCGCGCGGCCGGTGGCGACCCCGCCGCCAGCGGCCTCCAGGAGACCTACGCCGCGGGCTGCGCCACCCTCGGCCGCCACGTCCGCGCGGAGCTGCCCGGCGGCCGCACCCTCACCGGAACGGCCGAAGCCGTCGACACCGATGGCCGGCTGGTGATCCGTACGGCCGAGGGACAGCACGAGGCGGTGGGGGCGGGAGACGTCGTCCACCTGCGCTCCGTGCACTGACGGGGCACGGTGGGAATGAGGCCGGACGCGCGGAGAAAAGTGTGGAACCGGCACTTCGGGCGGGTACGGCCTCATGGCCCGCCCGGGCCCGCCGGAGGCGGACCGCGTCGCACGAAAGGGGAGGGGGAGTGAGCTACGGCACACCTGCCGTATGGTTTAGGCGATCCCGGTGCTCGTGGTGATCAACCGGTTCGCAGGGCAGTGCGCACGGAATGGACAGGAGGCGGCCCTTGACCGTCGACGACTCTACGTCCAGCGCGTCCCACGGCGCCGGCGGCTCCTCGTCCGGGCCGGTCACCCCGATCGGCCGTGACCAGCACACCCCGCACCACGAGGTCGACCACACGGCCCAGCCCACGGCGGATCCCCTCGCCATCCGGCTGGAGCAGCTGATCCTCGGGGCCGAGCGCCGGTACACGCCGTTCCAGGCCGCCCGGAGCGCCGGTGTGTCCATGGAGCTCGCCTCCCGTTTCTGGCGGGCCATGGGCTTCGCCGACATCGGGCAGGCCAAGGCGCTGACCGAGGCCGACGTACTGGCCCTGCGCCGGCTCGCCGGTCTGGTGGAGGCCGGGCTGCTGTCCGAGCCGATGGCGGTGCAGGTGGCCCGGTCCACCGGGCAGACCACGGCGCGGCTGGCGGAATGGCAGATCGACTCCTTCCTGGAAGGGCTGACGGAGCCGCCGGAGCCGGGGATGACCCGTACGGAGGTCACGTACCCCCTGGTGGAGCTGCTCCTGCCCGAGCTGGAGGAGTTCCTCGTCTACGTGTGGCGGCGGCAGCTGGCGGCCGCCACCGGGCGCGTGGTGCAGGTCGCGGACGACGACGAGATGGTCGACCGGCGGCTCGCGGTGGGCTTCGCCGACCTGGTGGGCTTCACCCGCCTCACGCGGCGGCTGGAGGAGGAGGAGCTCGGCGAGCTGGTCGAGTCCTTCGAGACGACCGCGGCGGACCTGGTGGCCGCGCACGGCGGCCGGCTGATCAAGACGCTCGGCGACGAGGTGCTGTACTGCGCCGACGACGCGGCGACGGCGGCGGAGATCGCCCTGCGGCTGATCGAGACGATGGAGCTCGACGCGCAGATGCCCGAGCTGCGGGTCGGGATCGCCTTCGGCACGGTGACGACCCGGATGGGCGACGTCTTCGGGACGACGGTGAACCTGGCGAGCCGGCTGACGTCCATAGCCCCCAAGGACGCGGTGCTGGTGGACGGGGCGATGGCCGAGGAGCTCTCCCGGACCGGGGCCGCGCCGGTGTCGGAGAAGGAGGCGGAGGCCTCGCCCGACGAGGTGTCCTACCGGTTCGCCCTCCAGCCGATGTGGCAGCGCCCGGTGCGCGGGCTCGGTGTCGTGGAGCCCTGGTCGCTGACCCGCAGGAAGCCCAAGAACCCCGCCTGACGCGCCTGCGGGCCCCGTACGGGCGCGCCACCCCGAACCCTCCTGCCCACGGGCCGGGGCGCAGCCGTGCCCCGGAATCGCGCGGCCGTGCCCCCGAACCGCGCAGCCTTGACCCGGTGGCCTCCCCGCGCACTAGAGTGCGGCGATAACGCTCGTTAACCGGGAGGGTCGCAGGCATGTCTGAGCAGCGCTTCGGAGAGTTCGTCGCGGTACGTCGGGAGGGCGACGGGCACGTCGCGGAGCTGGCGATGGACCGCCCCAAGGCGATGAACGCGGTGTCGACGGAGATGGCCCGCTCGATCGGCGCCGCCTGCGCGGCGCTCGCGGCGGACCCGTCGGTGCGGGTGGTGGTGCTGTCCTCGACCGCGGAGCGGGCCTTCTGCGTCGGGGCGGACCTCAAGGAGCGGAACTCGCTGTCGGACGCCGAGCTGGTGCGGCAGCGGCCGACCACGCGGGGGGCGTACGGGGGCGTGCTGGAGCTTCCGGTGCCGACGGTCGCGGCCGTGCACGGTTTCGCGCTGGGCGGCGGCTTCGAGCTGGCCCTGGCCTGCGACGTGATCGTGGCCGACGAGACCGCGGTGGTCGGGCTGCCCGAGGTGTCGGTGGGCGTGATCCCGGGCGGCGGCGGTACGCAGCTGCTGCCGCGCCGGGTGGGTGCGGCGCGGGCGGCCGAGCTGATCTTCACGGCGCGCCGGGTGGAGGCGGCCGAGGCGCTGTCGCTGGGGCTGGTGGACTCGGTGGTGCCGGCGGGGCAGGACAGGGCCGAGGCGCTGGCCCTGGCGTCCCGGATGGCGGCGAACTCCCCGGTGGGTCTGCGGGCGGCCAAGCGGGCGCTGCGGCTGGGGCACGGGATGGACCTGGCGGCCGGTCTGGAGATCGAGGACGCGGCCTGGCGGACGGTGGCCTTCTCCGGGGACCGGGCGGAGGGCGTGGCGGCGTTCAACGAGAAGCGCAAGCCGAACTGGCCGGGGGAGTAGCCCTCCCCGTCGCCCCTCCCCGCCTGGATGTCCGCCGCTCGTCCGGCGGGTCCCGGGCGGTGTCTCCGCAGCGGCGTCACGCGTACCAAATCGGACAAAACTCCCTAACCTGGGGTGATGGGAGTCGACGGGCGGCTGCGGGCCGTGGTGAGCCTCGCGCAGGCGATGGCCGCGGCCTGCGCGCCGCGGGACAGTGTGCGGGCGGCGGCGCGGGGGGCGCGCACGGCGCTGGACGGCTCGTTCGCCGCGATCTCCGCGTGGGAGCGGGAGCGGGGGCGCCTGCGCGTGCTCGTGAACGAGGGCGAGCGGCGGGCGGGGGAGGAGGAGTTCCCCGAGGACGAGTCCTACCCCGTGCACGACTTCCCCGAGATCACCGAGTTCCTCCACGAACGGTGGGTCGGCGGCGGCGGACCGCACGCCTGGGTCGAGAGCGCCGTGGGCGACCGGCCGGGGCGGCGCGGGCAGGCCCTGCGCCACCGCGGCCGCGGTACCTGTGTGGTCGCGCCCGTCGTGCTCAGCGGGCGGGCCTGGGGCGAGCTGTACGTGGCCCGGGACGAGGGGCTGCCCGACTTCGACGGGGACGACGCCGAGTTCGCCACCGTGCTCGCCGCCGTGATCGCGGCCGGCCTCGCGCAGAACGAGCGGCTGGAGGAGGCCCGGCGCCTGGCCTTCACCGATCCGCTGACCGGGCTCGCGAACCGGCGGGCGGTCGACATGCGGCTCGACGAGGCCCTGGAGGAGCACCGCCGGACCGGGGTGGTGGTCAGTCTCGTCGTGTGTGACCTGAACGGGCTGAAGAAGGTCAACGACACCCTGGGCCACGCCATGGGGGACCGGCTGCTGGAGCGGTTCGGGTCGGTGCTCAGCCTGTGCGGGGCCATGCTGCCCGGTGCGCTGGTGGCGCGGCTGGGCGGCGACGAGTTCTGCCTGGTCGGGGTCGGCCCGAGCGCCGACGAGGTGGTCCGGGTGACCGAGGAGGTGTGCACCCGGGCGGCGCAGCTGGAGCTGGGCGAGGGCGTGGCCTGCGGGGTGGCCTCCACCGGGGACCCGATCGGGCCGGTGAAGTCCTCCCGGCGGCTGTTCCGGCTGGCCGACGCCGCCCAGTACAAGGCGAAGGCCGCGCGCTCGGCGGGGCCGGTGGTGGCGGGGCGGGACACCGCGGTGGTCCGGCTCGCGGACGCCGCCGCCCAGGAGGCTCCGGGGGAGCGGCGCCGGTTCCGCGGGCGGCAGTGAGCGTAAGGGTTACTCGTCGGTCGCGATCGTGACAATTTCCGCTAGTGACATGGAGCGATTCAATCCGTAGGGTGCTGAATATGGATATGCACACTGTTGTGGTCGGGACCTCCGGGACCACTGCCGAGGACGTCATCGCCGTCGCCCGCGGCAACGCACGGGTCGAGCTGTCCGGCGAGGCGCTCGACGCACTCGCCCGTGCCCGCGAGATCGTCGACGCCCTCGCCGCCAAGCCCGAGCCCGTCTACGGGGTGTCCACCGGATTCGGTGCCCTCGCCTCCCGGCACATCAGTCCCGAGCTGCGCGCCCAGCTCCAGCGCAACATCGTCCGCTCGCACGCCGCCGGCATGGGCCCGCGCGTCGAGCGCGAGGTGGTCCGCGCGCTGATGTTCCTCCGGCTGAAGACCGTCGCCTCCGGGCACACCGGCGTACGTCCCTCCGTCGCCCAGACCATGGCCGACGTGCTCAACGCCGGGATCACCCCCGTCGTCCACGAGTACGGCTCCCTCGGCTGCTCCGGCGACCTCGCGCCGCTGTCCCACTGCGCGCTCGCGCTCATGGGCGAGGGCGACGCCGAGGGCCCGGACGGAACCGTCCGCCCCGCCGGCGAACTGCTCGCCGAGCACGGCATCGAGCCCGTCGAGCTCCGCGAGAAGGAGGGCCTCGCCCTCCTCAACGGCACCGACGGCATGCTCGGCATGCTCGTCATGGCCCTCGCCGACCTCGGCAAGCTCTACACCTCCGCCGACATCACCGCGGCCCTCACCCTGGAAGCGCTGCTCGGCACGGAGAAGGTCCTCCAGCCCGAGCTGCACGCCATCCGCCCGCACCCCGGCCAGGCCGCCTCCGCCGCCAACATGGCCGCCGTCCTGAAGGGCTCCGGGCTCGTCCGCCACTACCAGGAGGAGACCGCCCCGCGCGTGCAGGACGCGTACTCCGTGCGCTGCGCCCCGCAGGTCGCCGGCGCGGGCCGCGACACCATGGCGCACGCCGCCCTGGTGGCCTCCCGCGAGCTGGCCGCCGCCGTCGACAACCCGGTGGTGCTGCCCGACGGGCGCGTGGAGTCCAACGGCAACTTCCACGGCGCCCCGGTCGCTTACGTGCTGGACTTCCTGGCCATCGCGGCCGCCGACCTCGGCTCCATCGCCGAGCGCCGCACCGACCGGCTGCTCGACAAGAACCGCTCGCACGGCCTGCCGCCGTTCCTCGCGGACGACGCCGGCGTGGACTCCGGTCTGATGATCGCCCAGTACACGCAGGCCGCCCTGGTCAGCGAGATGAAGCGGCTCGCGGTGCCGGCCTCCGCCGACTCGATCCCCTCCTCCGCCATGCAGGAGGACCACGTCTCGATGGGCTGGTCGGCCGCGCGCAAGCTCCGTACCGCCGTCGACAACCTGACGCGGATCATCGCCATCGAGCTGTACGCGGCCACCCGCGCCATCGAGCTGCGCCACGGGCTCACCGCGGCGCCGGCCAGCCGGGCCGCGATCGAGGCCGCCCGCGCGGCGGGTGTGCAGGGTCCCGGGCCGGATCGTTTCCTCGCCCCTGACCTGGCCGCCGCCGACGCGTTCGTCCGCTCGGGCGGTCTCGTCGCCGCGGTGGAGCCGGTGACGGGCCCGCTCGCCTGACGACGGGCTCTGGTGTGCGGCGATGGGCCGCTCCGGGATCTCTCCCGGGGCGGCCCTTCCCGTTCACCGGGAGCGCGCCCCGTTCAGCGGGAGCGGGAGGGGGACGCGGAGTGGGAGCGGCGTACGGAGAAGGCCACGCACCCGGCGCCGACGCCGAGGCAGAGCGTCCCGCCCAGCAGGTACGGGGTGGTGTCGACGGAACCGGTGTCGGCGAGCAGGACGGACGGGGTCTGCGGACCCGCGGCGTCGGCGCTCTCCGTGCCGGTTCCGCTCCCCGCGGTGTTCGCGCCCGCGGGCACTCCGGAAGGGCTCTCCGCGGCCCCTGGTGAGGTGGCGCCCGCGGAGGGCACGAACCACAGGGCGGCGAGGAGGGTGGTCGCTCCGAGAGCGGTGAGCAGCGGTCGGCGTGCGGACACGGTGCGATCCCCCTTGTGGCAGCAGCGAATTGGCCGTGTGCGGTGATGCTACGGAAAGGGGCGGGTCGTGGGAAAGTCAGGGCTTCCGCGGGCTTACTCTCCGTCGTATGAACCCTTCTGAGACATCACGTTACGTCCGCCTTAGGGTGGATCTGGTCCTTGAGGTGCCGGACGCCCAGGCACTCACAGGAGCCGCGCTCGCGCACATCGAGGCCGACGAGTTCATGCCGGACGAGGAGCGCGGCCACGCCGAGTCCGCCGTCAGCGAGGACGAATCCGAGGCCCTCGCCTACCTGGTGGACCCCACCGACCTGGTCGTGGGCATCCCGGGCGTGGAACTCGCGCAGGCCTCCTGGAGCAGCGAGCCCGTCGAATACGACCCCGAGTCGATGGAGTGGGACCTCGACGAGGAAGATGGGGAGTTCGACGAGGAACCCGACAACGCCTGACCGTGTGGTTGCCCACATCCCCACCGAATGTGGAACCGGCCGGCGCCGTTAACGCGTTGTCAGGACGAGGCAGGGGGTGATTCCCCCTGCCCGGCCCGCCCCGGGACGGCAGCCCCGGGGTATCCGGCAACGATGGAGTGACGTGTGAGGACGGACAGCAAGCGACGGAGAAGGTCCCTGGCGGCCATATCCGTCGTGCTCGGCGGTGTACTGATGCTCTCGGCGTGCAACGACGGGGGCGACGACAAGCCGAAGGGCAACGGCGAGGCCAGCAAGTCCCAGGCGGAGGCCGACGCGGCAGCGGCCAAGGACGCGTCGAAGGCGAAGATAACCATCACGCCGAAGGACGGCGCCACCAACGTCGGCCTCAACGACGCCGCCAACGTCGCCGTCAGTGACGGCACGCTCACCCTGGTCGAGCTGAAGACCAGCGAGGGCGCGGCCGTGGCCGGCAAGATCGCCGCCGACGGCAAGAGCTGGAAGCCCGACGCCGCCCTGAAGCGCTCCACGAAGTACGCCCTGTCGGCGACGGCGAAGGACGCGGACGGCCGCGAGGCCCACGAGAACGCCTCCTTCACCACCGTCTCCCCCGAGAACAGCTTCGTGGCCTCCTTCGTCCCGGAGGAAGGCCAGACCGTCGGCGTGGGCATGCCGGTCTCGATCACCTTCAACAAGGCGATCAAGGACAAGAAGGCCGTCCAGGCGGGGATCTCGGTCTCCTCCAGCAGCGGCCAGGAAATCGTCGGCCACTGGTTCAGCCCGCAGCGCCTCGACTTCCGCCCCGAGCAGTACTGGCAGGCGAACTCCACCGTCACGCTGAAGCTGGCACTGGAGGGCGTCCAGGGCGCTCCCGGCGTCCAGGGCGTCCAGAGCAAGACCGTCACCTTCAAGATCGGCCGCAGCCAGGTCTCCACGGTCGACACGAAGACCAAGAAGATGACGGTCACCCGGGACGGCGCGGTCCTCAAGACCATCCCGATCTCGGCGGGCTCCCCGGAGAACCCGACGTACAACGGCCAGATGGTGATCTCCGAGAAGTTCAAGGAGACCCGGATGGACGGCTCGACCGTCGGCTTCAAGAACGAGGAGGGCAAGGGCGAGTACGACATCAAGGACGTCCCGCACGCCATGCGGCTGTCCACGTCCGGCACCTTCATCCACGGCAACTACTGGGGAGCCGACTCGGTCTTCGGCAGCGCCAACACCAGCCACGGCTGTGTCGGCCTGAACGACGCCAAGGGCGCCGGTGACCCGAACCAGCCCGCGGCCTGGTTCTACGACAACTCGCTCATCGGCGACGTGGTCACCGTGGTCAACTCCCCGGACAAGACCATCAAGCCGGACAACGGCCTCAACGGCTGGAACATGAGCTGGGCGGACTGGAAGGCCGGCTCGGCCGCCTGACGCCGCGCGAGCGGACGCGGCCGAACCGGCAGACGGACGGCGGGGAACCCTCGGGGTTCCCCGCCGTCCGTCTTTTCACGGAGGCCGAAAACCGCTGGGCCGTAGGAACGGCGGCGCGGCGTGGGCACCGCCCTGTGGGAGCGGGTCCGCGAGAAGCTGCTCGCGCAGGGCCGGACCTCGGTCGCCGCTTTGGTGGACCGCACGGGGCGGTCACTCGGCCGTGGCCACGCCGATCGGGCAGGAGACGCCCGTGCCGCCGATGCCGCAGTAGCCGCCCGGGTTCTTGTCCAGGTACTGCTGGTGGTGGGCCTCCGCGGGCCAGAAGGGGCGGTCCGCCGCCGGGAGGACGGCCGTGGTGATCTCGCCGTAGCCCGACGAGGCCAGGACCTGCTGGTAGGCCGTTCGGGAGGCCTCCGCCGTCGCCTGCTGGGCGGGGGAGTGGGTGTAGACCGCCGAGCGGTACTGGGTGCCCACGTCGTTGCCCTGGCGGAAGCCCTGGGTGGGGTCGTGGGACTCCCAGAACAGCTTGAGGAGGGCCGCGTACGAGACCTGGGACGGGTCGAAGACCACGCGGACGACCTCGGTGTGGCCGGTCAGGCCGGAGCAGACCTCCTCGTAGGTCGGATTCTCCGTGAAGCCGCCCTGGTAGCCGGCCAGCGTGGTCCACACCCCGGGGGTCTGCCAGAACTTGCGCTCCGCGCCCCAGAAGCAGCCCAGGCCGAAGTCGGCCACCTCAAGGTGCGCGGGGTACGGGCCGGACAGCGGATTGCCGAGCACGGTGTGCTTCTCGGGCAGGGCGAAGAGCGGCTCCGCGCGGCCCGTCAGGGCCTCCTCGCGGGCGGGCAGCTCGGGCGTACGGCGGTACGAGAACATGGATTCCCTCCTTGTGGCAGTGACAACGGAAAGGGGCGGGCCGGGATTCCCCGGCCCGCCCCCTTTTCCTCCGTGTCAGAGGCCCGGCGTGGCCACGCCCACGGCCCAGTCGCGGGCGTACAGGTACCGCCGCTTCGGCTCTCCCGCGTACGACCACGGCAGGGCGCCGATGAACCCGTCGATGTGGCGGAACTGCTCGACCGCCTGCTCGTCGCGGTCCTGCCAGAACAGCAGGTACGCCAGCATGTGCCGGATGCGCGCCGCCCCGGGGTGGTCGTCCCCGGCCGCCGCCAGGTCCAGGAGCGCCGCGTCCACCGCGGCGACGATCTCCGGCTCCTTGAAGAACGTCTCGGCCGCCAGGTCCTCCTCGTCCGTCTCCTGCTCGAAGTACGCGATCAGCGGCAGCAGGGACAGCAGGTCACCGGGCCTGCCGACGGCCGCCGACTCCCGCGCGAAGGCCAGCGCCAGCTCGTGCGAGCCGCGCCACTTCCGGCACCAGTACTGCAGGCCGCTGACGTGCGACCACAGCACCTTCGGGTCGCGCCTGACGACCTGGTCCCACAGCTCCCGGTACCGCTCGTGCGAGTAGCCCAGGCCCTGCCCGATGGGCTGCTCCACGATGTACGGGGTCGGGTCCGCCGGGTCGGCGAGGCGCTGGGCCTCGTGCGCGGCCTCCTGCGCCTTGATCAGCAGGTCGTGGAAGAGCCGGAACTGCTCCTGCGTCGTGCGGCTGCCGGACTGGCCGCCGCGGACGTTCCACGCCACCATGATCGCGGTGTCCGCGTTGACCAGCGCCGCCGTCGGGTCGGCGGGCCGCGCCGCGCGCCAGGCCAGCAGCCAGGCGTCGTCCTCGGCGGCCGCCTCGGCCAGCGGGCGGACCCGCTCCATGCGCTCCTGCCAGTCCTGTCCGGCCGCCCCGATGTAGGCGGCTCCCGCCTCCCAGTCGCCCGACCGGACGGCCTCCAGGACGCGGGTGCGCTCCGGCGGCACCGGAGCGGGGTTCTCGGTGTCGAGGTCGGCCTCCGCGACGAAGCCCAGCGCGACCACCGCCGCCGCCTTCTCGGCCTTCCGGCCGGCCTCGATGGCCTCCGTACCCGCGTTCAGCGTGCCGATCTCGGCTTCCAGCCGCTTCGCCTTGCGGATGAAGTAGACGCCGCGCAGGAACTTGAACGCGGCGGCCGCCAGCAGGAGGCCGAGGATGTAGAGACCGATCACGGGGCAAGCACCAGCTTTCGCAGGGATTCGGTGTCGGGCTGGTCGGAGACGACCGCGTCCAGGGCCGGGCCGAGCTGCTCCTCGAACCCGTCAGCCGTGTAGACGAGCGCGGCCGACTCGGACCAGGACAGCTGCCAGCGGGCGGCGCCGCGGGCCGTCAGCTCGACGCTGACCAGCTGGTTCAGGGAGCGCCGCAGCACCGGGCGGGCGAACTCGCGGGCCGTGCGGCCGGTCGCGGCCGCCGCCTGCTCGGACTTCGGGAAGCGGTCGGTGATCCGCCAGCGCACCGCCGGGTCGGCGTCGACCGCGTCGAGCAGTTCGGCGAGCCCGGGGCCCGCGCCCTCGGCGGCGAAGGCCTCCCGGATGTCCTCCGCGCCCTGGCCGACGTACAGGGTCATGGATTCGTGGACGAGGTCCTCCCAGTCGACCCGCTTGAGCGCGAGTGCCTCGGGGGTCAGGACGACCTGCTCCAGCGCGGCCAGCGCCGCGTCCGCGTCGGCCAGCAGCTCCAGCGCCGGACGGGCGGCCTGCCCGGCGCGGCCGTCGTCGGGCAGCGCCTCGATGCGGGCCACGCGCTCGGCGAGCGCGGGGTGGGAGTCGTACGGGGACGTGGGCTCGGTCGACAGCTCCCGGCGCAGCTCGTCCAGATCGGCCGAGCGGGCGTCCAGCAGCCGGCGCAGCCCGCCGAAGACCTGACCGGGCCGGGGCAGCAGACCGGCGCCGACGCCGAGGGTGGCGTACGAGCTCATGTAGAAGTCGTGCGCCGAGTCGAGGGCGTTCAGCTCGCGCAGCGCGGAGGCGGCGGAGTCCCGGCCGGCGACCCGGACCGAGGCGAGGTCGGCGGCGAGCTCCTGACGGCGGGAGGCCGAACGGGTGGCGCGCATGTAGAAGTTGCCGTAGGCCATGTAGATCTTGGCCATGGCGCGGTACATCGCACCCTCGCCCGTGGTGTCGACGCCCTTGGCCTTCTTGCCCTTGGCGATCCGCTTCTCGTCCCTCTTCTCCTGCTTCGCGCGCTCCTTGGCGACCTTGCCGTCCGCACGCTCGTGGAAGTGGCCGATCGTGCGGATCAGCTGGGCGCGGCCGCGGGCGATCAGCGGGGTGAGGCGGGTGTCGAAGTTGGCGTAGTGGCCCATCTCGTGGGCGAGCACGGCGCGCAGCTGCATCTCGTCCAGGCCCGTCATCAGCGGCAGGCCGAGGTAGAGGCGACGGCTGCCGGGCCGCAGGCCCAGCAGCCGGGCGTCCTCGCTGACGGCCGCGTTCACCTCGTCGATCAGCACGATCTCGTCGGGCGCGCGGGTGCCGACCTGCTGCGCGATGTCACGCACGGTCTGCCACAGCAGCGGTTCCTGCGCCTCGCCGACGGTGATGCCGGCGGGCGGCTCGCCCTTGGGCGTGCGCAGCATGAACATGCCGCGCACGATCGGGACGGCGAGGACGACGGAGACGATGACGAGCTTGAAGACGATCGGCCCGTGCAGCCCGGTGACGAGGGCGTAGTCGACGCCCACGAGGGCGGCCAGCAGAACGACGCCGAGCAGATAGAAGCCGGCGAGCAGGACGAGAGCGCGCAAGGCGCGCAGTGAAGCGCCCATTTAGGACAGATCCCCCCACGGGATGAAAGTGGTGCGAAGTGCGTGGCGGGAGTCGGAGGCCGCCGCCTGCCGCATCATGCGGCTCAGTGGTCACTTACAGCAACTTTATTCGCCAGGGATTCCTGCCGGCCCGTGGGGGTGGGGGTGGGGACGCTCGGGCTCGGGTTCGCGACCTACTGGGGGAGGGTCGCCGGCGACCCACCGTTCGCCTCGTACCCCGCCACCGCCAGCGCCCGGTACACCGCGTACGCCGCCGCCGGGTCCTCCGACTCCGACCACGGCAGCGCGCCCACGTACCCGTCCACGTGCAGCACCTGCTCCATCGCCTCCGCCCAGCGCTCCATGTGGACCAGGAACATCAGCAGCAGGTGCCGTACGTGCGCCTGCATCGGGTCGTCCTGACGCGCCGTGTTCACCGCGTACAGCGCGCCCTCCACCGCCCGCCTCACGACCGCGCTCTCGTAGTAGGCGGTCATGACGATGTCGGGCGTGTTCTCGTACACCGAGAACAACGGCAGCGCCGCCAGCAGCGAGCCCTGCGGGGCGCGCGCCGCGGCCGCGTGCGCGAACGCGTCCGCCTGCTCCCGCGAGCCGTGCCACTTCGCGCACCAGTAGTGCAGCGCCGCGATGTGCGCCCCCATGTGCTCGGGCGCCCGGTCGATGACCTTCGCCCACAGGGCGTCGAACTCCGCCTCCGGGTACGCCAGACCGCGCGCGATCGCCAGCTCCGTGATGTACGGGACCGGATCCTCCGGAGCCTGCAGCGCGGCCCTGCGGCACGCCTCCCGGGCCTCCTCCAGGATGATCCGGTGATCGGTGGACCCGACCCCGCCCGAGTGCCGCCACGCCTGCTGCACCAGCAGCTCGGCGTGCACCTGCGCGCCGCCCGCGTCCTGCTCCGCGTCCAGCCGCCACGCCTTCAGCCACTGCGCGCCCACACCCGGCTGCGCCACCAGCTCCAGCGCCGCCGCACCGCCGAAGGCCTGCACGCGCTGCCAGCGCCGCTCGCCCTCCCGCGGGGTCCCGGCGAGCAGCTGCGAGGCCGCCTGCCACTGGCCGGTGCGCCGCACGTTGTCGAGGGCGTCCATCAGGTCCTGGTCGGGCCCGGGGATGCGGATGTCGAGCTCTTCCTGCCGGTCGAATCCGTAGTTCGCCGGGTCCGCCGCGTCAGGGCTGCCCGGCGCGACCAGGCGGATGCCGCCGCGCCTGCGCCGGATGTACGGACCCACGATGAACACGATCATGAGCATCGCGAACAGCAACCACAGAATCTCCATGCCTCCAGCGAACCAGACCGAGGGGGCCGCAGGCCAATAGGGGACCCCAACCCGGGCTGGGCATAGCATCTGACCATGAGCGACGACAGCCACGAGCACCAGAGCTTCGAGACCCGCGCGATCCACGCGGGCAATACGGCGGACCCGCGGACCGGCGCGGTCGTACCCCCGATCTACCAGGTCTCCACGTACAAGCAGGACGGCGTCGGCGGCCTGCGCGGCGGATACGAGTACAGCCGCAGCGCCAACCCGACCCGCACCGCGCTGGAGGAGAACCTCGCGGCGCTGGAGGGCGGCCGGCGCGGGCTCGCCTTCGCGTCCGGACTGGCCGCGGAGGACTGCCTGCTGCGTACGCTGCTCTCCCCGGGCGACCACGTGGTCATCCCCAACGACGCGTACGGCGGCACGTTCCGCCTCTTCGCGAAGGTCGTCTCCCGCTGGGGCGTGGAGTGGTCGGTGGCCGACACCTCCGACGCCGATGCCGTACGGGCCGCACTCACCCCGAAGACCAAGGTCATCTGGGTCGAGACCCCCTCCAACCCGCTGCTCGGCATCACCGACATCGCCGTGGTCGCCGACATCGCGCGGACGGCCGGCGCCAAGCTGGTCGTGGACAACACCTTCGCCTCGCCCTACCTCCAGCAGCCGCTGGCGCTGGGCGCGGACGTGGTCGTGCACTCGCTGACCAAGTACATGGGCGGCCACTCCGACGTGGTCGGCGGCGCGCTGGTCACCGCGGACGAGGCGCTCGGCGAGGAACTGGCCTACCACCAGAACGCGATGGGCGCGGTGGCCGGCCCGTTCGACTCCTGGGTCGTGCTGCGGGGCATCAAGACCCTGGCCGTGCGCATGGACCGGCACGCGGAGAACGCGGGCAAGATCGTCGAGGTGCTGAAGCGGCACCCGAAGGTCACCAAGGTCCTCTACCCGGGTCTGCCCGAGCACCCGGGTCACGAGGTCGCGGCCAAGCAGATGCGCAACTTCGGCGGCATGGTCTCCTTCCAGGTCGCCGGCGGCGAGGAAGAGGCCGTCGCGGTCTGTGGCCGCACCAAGATCTTCACGCTGGCCGAGTCCCTGGGCGGCGTCGAGTCCCTCATCGAGCACCCGGGCCGCATGACGCACGCGTCGGTGGCCGGCTCGGCGCTGGAGGTTCCGGCGGACCTGATCCGCGTCTCGGTGGGCATCGAGAACGCGGACGACCTCATCGCGGACCTCACCCAGGCCCTGGGCTGACCCCCCGCCCCGCCGGGCTCCGCCCGGACCCCGGCGGGGTCCCGGCCTTCCGGCTGCGCCGTGCCAAACCCAGGCCCTCCGGGGCAACCCCGGCCCGGGCGGAGCCGGGTTCCTGGGGCTCCGCCCCAGACCCCGCGCCTCAAACGCCGGCGAGGCCGAAAGCCAGGCCGGGCTGGAACGGCGGCGGAGCCGGGTGGGGCTACCAGCCCTCCAGGGGTGGGGAGATGCCGCTCGGCGGGGCGACCCAGGGGCGGGTCAGGGAGGCCCAGACGGTGAAGGCCACCGCGGCAGCGAAGAGCACGGCCCAGCCGAACCGCCGCAACGCCCGCCGCCGACGCAGCAGCCGACCGCCCCGCGCCGCCGCCCCCGCCGCAAGCCCCGCCGGCACCACCGGGTACGGCCCCTCCAGCAGCTGCCTGACCTGGGCTTCCTTCCGGTCCGGGAGCCCGCTCACGCCGCCTCCCGGGACCTCAGCGCGGCCACGGCCCGATTGCACAGCACCCGTACGCGCTCGACCGTCAGCCCCAGCTGCGCCGCCGCGACCTCCTCCGCGACTCCTTCGTAGAGCCGCAGGACGAGGACGAGCCGCTCCGGCGGGCCCAGCCGCGCCAGTACGCCGGTGCCCCCCTGGTGGCGCCAGCCGGTCCGGGCGAAGGCCGAGCACAGCTCCTGGCGGGTGAAGTCGTACGGGTCGTCACCGCGCAGCCGCGGCCAGTTCGCGTACGTACGGGCGAGCGCGCCCGCCAGCAGCCGGCGGGCCGCCTCCGGTTCGCCGGTCAGCAGCACCCCGACATGCAGGAGCCGCCCCGCCGCGCCCGCGACGAAGGACTCGAACTCCGCGTAGGAGCCAGCGTGTTGATCAACCACCCGCATAGTCCACATAGTGCGGGCAGTGGGACCGTCCAGGTCAAGAGGACGGACGGACTCCGCTCAGGAGGCCGGGCCGGCTTCGGCCACGGCCGCCATGAGTTCCGACAGCGACAGGTTGAAGCGGGTCAGCAGTCCGGTGAAGGATTCCCGCTCGTCCTCGCTCCAGCCCTCCGTCACCCGGGCCATCAGCTCGCGCCGCGAGGAGCGGACCTCCTCCAGCCGCGCCAGCCCCCGCGGGGACAGCGCGAGCACCACGGCCCGCCCGTCCTCGGGGTGCGAGGTCCGCTTGACCAGACCGCTGTCGACCAGCGGCGCGACCTGCCGGGTCACCGTGGAGGAGTCGATTCCCATGCCGCCGGCGAGCGCCTTGACGCCCATCGGGCCCTCCAGGTCGAGCCGGTTCAGCAGCAGGTAGGCGGCGCGGTCCATCGAGTTGCGGGCCTGACCCACACCGCCCAGGCGGGTCTGCTCGGCGCGGCGGGCGAAGACCGCCACCTGGTGCTGGAGCGAGTCGAGGAGACCGCCTCCGGCGGGCGCGTCGGCCGCCGCGGGCAGGTCGGAATTGGCCGGGGTGGAAGGCATGGCCGTGGGCTCTCTTCGCGTGGGTCCGACAAGGATGGGGGACAGAGTACGCGGCCGTGCGGCGGCCCGTACGCCTCGTACGAGAACTGATACGGCCCGTCCGCGCGACCGTCCCGGCCGCGTCCCGGATGGCGAGATTTCGCCCCTCCCGGAGCCCGCCCCTCCGCCCCGAGCCGCCCCGACCGCGGGCTGCGAGACTGGCGGCATGAACTACCGCGTGCCCCAGCCCGTCCCGCAGGTCATCCTCGACGACGTCCGGGGGGCTCAGAAGATGCTCTCCGGCGTCTCCCGGGTCACCGCCATGGAAGGCAGCCGGCACCTGTCCTCACTCACCGGGTCCCCGGTGCACCTCAAGTGCGAGAACCTCCAGCGCACCGGCTCCTTCAAGCTCCGCGGCGCCTACGTCCGCATCGCCGGCCTGCGCCCCGAGCAGCGGGCCGCCGGCGTCGTCGCGGCCAGCGCCGGCAACCACGCGCAGGGCGTGGCGCTCGCCTCCTCCCTCCTCGGGGTCCGCTCCACCGTGTTCATGCCGGTCGGGGCGCCGCTGCCGAAGGTGGCCGCGACCCAGGAGTACGGCGCCGAGGTGCGCATGCACGGACAGGTCGTCGACGAGACCCTCGCGGCCGCCCAGGACTACGCGGACCGCACCGGCGCGGTCTTCATCCACCCCTTCGACCACCGCGACATCATCGCGGGCCAGGGCACGGTGGGCCTGGAGATCCTGGAGCAGTGCCCGGAGGTGCGGACCATCCTCGTCGGGATCGGCGGCGGCGGTCTCGCGGCCGGGGTCGCCGTCGCCGTGAAGGCGCTGCGGCCCGACGTGCGGATCATCGGGGTGCAGGCCGCGGGCGCGGCCGCGTACCCGCCCTCGCTCAAGATGGGGCACCCGATCTCGATCGACGAACCCGTCACGATGGCGGACGGCATCAAGGTCGGCCGCCCCGGCGACATCCCCTTCAAAATCATCGGCGAGCTGCTCGACGACGTGCGCACGGTCTCCGAGGACGCCCTCTCCAGCGCGCTGCTGCTGTGCCTGGAACGGGCGAAGCTGGTGGTCGAACCGGCCGGCTGCAGCACGGTCGCGGCCCTGCTGAGCGAGCCCGAACTGTACGGCGGCGGACCGGTGGTGGCCGTCCTGTCCGGCGGCAACATCGACCCGCTGCTGCTCCAGCGGATCCTGCGGCACGGCATGGCGGCGGCGGGCCGGTACCTGTCCCTGCGGCTGCGCGTGGCCGACCGTCCCGGGGCCCTGGCCGGGCTCCTGGGGGTGTTGTCAGGGGTGGATGCGAACGTACTGGATGTGAGCCACGTACGGACCGACCCGCGACTGGGGCTCACGGAGGTGGAGGTGGAGCTGCACCTGGAGACGAAGGGCCCGGAGCACTGCGCGGAGGTCGCGCGCAAACTGCACGCCGCGGGATACAAGGTGATGAGCTAGACGGCGTACGACGATGCCCGGCCGGGAGAACCGAACCCGGCCGGGCATCGTGCGCGAAGCGGAAAAATCAGAAGGTGACCGAGGGTGATCAGCCGGTGAACGGCTTGACGTCCAGGATCTTGACCGAGGCCTTCTTGCCGTTCGGCAGCTCGTACTCGGCGTCCTCGCCGATGGCCTTGCCCAGTACACCGCTGCCCAGCGGGGACTGGGGGGAGTACGTCTCGAAGTCCGAGGAGGCGTACTCGCGGGAGGCCAGCAGGAACTCCATCGTGTCGTCCTCGTCGCCGTCGAAGGCGATCTTGACGAGCGTGCCGGGGGCGACGACGCCGTCGGACGCGGGCGCGGTGCCGACCTTGGCGTTCTCCAGGAGCTGCGTGAGCTGGCGGACCCGGAGCTCCTGCTTGCCCTGCTCCTCCTTGGCCGCGTGGTAGCCACCGTTCTCGCGCAGGTCGCCCTCCTCGCGGGCGGCTGCGATCTTCGTGGCGATCTCCGTGCGGGCGGGACCAGAGAGGTAGTCCAGCTCCGCCTTCAGCTGGTCGTACGCCGCCTGGGTCAGCCAGGTGACGCTTTCGCTCGTCTGGGTCACGGGTGCTCCTCGTCGGTACAGGGGACTACAAAGCCGCCAGCGGCGGACGAAACCACGAGCCTAACAATTCGGGAAGGAAAGAGGGAGGACCCCAGAGGCTCATTGCCCCGTCGGCCGCGTCGTCAAGCCTCAGCGGCCGGAAGCCGCCGGCTGGCAGCCGACCAGCTCGATCATCGTGGCACGGCTCGTCGTCCTGAGGGACACGACCTCGTCCACGCGGCTCTCGGGCTGGGCGAAGGTGAAGTCGGCACGGCCCACCTCGCCGTGCTCCTTGTCCTGGGAGCTCAGGGAGCAGACCCCGGTGACCGAGGCCTCCTTGCGGACCTCCAGGTGCACCTTGACCTCGGTGTCCGAAATCACCTGAAACTTGATCACTTCGGCGCTCACGCTCTGCCCCGCGATGTAGTCCCAGCCGATCCAGCCGACCACACCCAGCAACAGAGCACCCAGCGCGGCCCCGATGATCTTGAGCTTCCGGTCCGCACGCTCGTCCGCCGACCGGCCGTACCGGCCCTCAGGCAGTCCCTCGCGCACCGCGCTCATGATCGTTTCCTCTCTGCGGGGGCGTCCCGTCCCGCCGCCGGTCGGTCGCCTGACAACTGGAGCATGCCATGGCCCCGCGGCCCGAGAGGAATCGGATCGGCATCGAACGCGCGCTGCGTTTTTTCGTTCACTCGTTCGTGCGGCCGGGGTTCCCGGGAGCTCCGGCGGGCGGCGCCTCCAGGTTCGTCACGTGACGGCGTGGGCGGGAGGCGAAGAGACGGCCCCGCCCGGTTCACCTTCCGCGTTCGCGTTTCGTCCACTGAAGGACGGTCGTCAGGAATCCCCCCTCGTCGTCGATTGCTGAGAGGAGGAGTCAATATAGAAGCCGACCGTCGCGCCCGAATCGCAGAGGATCCTGTCTTGACCGAGCAGCTTCGACTGATGGCCGTCCACGCCCACCCCGACGACGAGTCGAGCAAGGGCGCGGCCACCATGGCCAAGTACGTGTCCGAGGGGGTTCCGGTGCTGGTCGTCACCTGCACCGGTGGCGAGCGCGGCTCCGTGCTGAACCCCAAGCTCCAGGGCGACAAGTACATCGAGGAGAACATCCACGAGGTGCGCGCCAAGGAGATGGACGAGGCCCGCGAGATCCTCGGCATCGAGCAGGAATGGCTCGGCTACGTGGACTCCGGCCTTCCCGAGGGTGACCCGCTGCCGCCGCTGCCCGAGGGGTGCTTCGCGCTCGCGGACGTCGACGAGGCCGCCGGGGAGCTGGTGAAGAAGATCCGCGCCTTCAAGCCGCAGGTCGTCACCACGTACGACGAGAACGGCGGCTACCCGCACCCCGACCACATCATGACCCACAAGATCACGATGGTGGCCTTCGACGGCGCGGCCGACACCGAGAAGTACCCCGAGGGCGAGTTCGGCCCGGCCTACCAGCCGCAGAAGCTCTACTACAACCAGGGCTTCAACAAGCCGCGCACCATCGCCCTGCACGAGGCGCTGCTCGCGCGCGGCATGGAGTCCCCCTACGGCGAGTGGCTGGAGCGGTGGAAGGAGTTCGAGCGCAAGGAGCGGACCCTGACCACCCACGTGCCGTGCGCCGACTTCTTCGAGATCCGTGACAAGGCGCTCATCGCGCACGCCACGCAGATCGACCCGGACGGCGGCTGGTTCCGCGTCCCGATGGACGTCCAGAAGGAGGTCTGGCCCACGGAGGAGTACGAGCTCGCGAAGTCGCTCGTCGACACTTCCCTCCCCGAGTCCGACCTCTTCGCGGGCATCCGGGAGAATGCGTAGCTATGAGCGCTACGCAGGCAGCACTGACCCAGCTCCTCCCGCTGGCGGGTGACACCTTCGACAAGAACAAGGTGACGCCCGGCCTCCTCGGCTTCGTCGTCTTCGCGGCCCTCGCCGTCGGCGTGTGGGCCCTGATGAAGTCGATGAACCGGCACATGGGCCGGGTGAACTTCCAGGAGGCCCCCGAGCCGGCGGCCCCCTCGGCCGCCACCCCGGGCGAGGACGCCTCCCGGGCGTAGCCCGTCTCCACCCGTTGCCCTTGGCCTGGCCGGCCGGTTCGCAGCAGTCCCGACGCGCGGCTCCACTGCTGGGGCCGCGCCTCAAACGCCGGCGGGGCTGAATTCGTGCGGCGAGGCGGGTTCAAACCGGCCGGTTGGGCCGGGGGCGGGTGTGTGTCGGGGTGATCCCCGCAGGGCGCCGAACACAACAAGGCCGATCAATCCGACCCCCCGACACGTTCGGCGCCCGAGGAGACACCCCGGCGCGCACCCGACCCCGGCACAACCGGCCCCCCCGCACCCCGGCCCGAGCGGCGCAGCCGACCGGCGCTCACGCCGCCCGCGGGACGCCCATGATCTCGCGTGAGTGGAGGTTCGGGACGAGGCCGAGCCGCCATGCCTGCCAGCCCTCCGACGGGTCCACACCGCGCCCCAGGATCACCCCGTAGGTCTCCAGGCAGTCCTCCAGCCGGCCGTCCCGCGCCGGATGCGCCGACTGCGCCAGCCGGGCCAGCTCCGCCCGTGCCTCCTCCGGGGCGCCCGGCACCGCGTACGGCAGCATCGTGCACCGCAGGAAGCGGGCCCAGTCCTCCCCGCGCCGGTCCCCGTACGAGATGAACAGCCGCACCGCCTCCTCGCACAGACCCAGCGCCTGCGACAGCCGCCCGTTGCCCGCGTCGATCACCGCCAGCTCCAGGCACGTCCACGCCTCGCCGTGCGCCAGCCCGATCCGCCGGAAATCCGCCCGCGCGTCCACCAGCAGCTGACGGGCGAAGCCGGAGTTGCGCAGGTTGCCCGTCTGCGCCGCCCGCTGGTCGCGCGTCACCCGGCCCGAATGGTGGCGCGCGTGCGCCAGCCCGTACACGTCCCGCATCCGCGAGAACATCGTCCGCGCCCGCTCCAGCTCCCGTACCGCCTCGTCGCGGCCGCCGCCCACCTCCAGCGCCTGCCCCAGGTAGTACTGGGTCCACGCCTCGCCGCGCGCGTCCTCCGCCTCCCGGTGCCGGGCCAGCGCCTCCCGCAGCCGCTCCACCGCCGGCCCCGGATCCCCGGCCACCACCCGCGCCCGCCCCAGCTGGGTCAGCGCCCAGGCCTCGCCGCGGTCGTCGCGCGTACGCCCGTACAGGTCGAGGGCGAGCCGCAGCTCCTCCTCCGCCCGCCCCACGTCCCCGAACCGCAGGTGGACCTGCCCCAGCTGGAAGTGCGCCCACGCCTCGCCGTGCACGCTCTCGCTCTCCCGGTGCAGGGCCAGCGAGACCTCCAGCAGCCGCGTCGCCTCCGCCAGGTGCGCCAGGTCCCGCTCCACCGCCGCCAGCGCGTGCAGGCCCCAGGCCCGGTCGCCCGCCAGCTCCGCCGGCTCCTGGAGCACGAGCGCCTCACGGATGCGGGCCGCGGCCTCGGGAAGATTGCCCTGGTGGTGCAGGGTGATGCCGAGCGAGACCAGGGCCATCGCCGCCCCCGCCTCCTGATGGGCCTCCATGTACTGGTCCACCACCGACGTCAGCGTCGTGCGCGCCTTGTCCAGCTCGCCCAGCTGCCGCGCCGCGATACCCGTACGCCACTGGACCGACCGGACCAGCCGCCCCTGCTGCCCCGCCTGCCCTTCCAGCCCCTTCCGACCCGCCTCCACGGCCTGCGTGAGCTCGTCGATCTCGCCCAGCCGGTACAGGTCCCCGCGCAGCAGGCAGAAGTCGCACAGAGCGCCGAGCAGGTCGAGCACCGCCTGCTGGTCCACCCCCTCCGAATACCGCAGCGCCGCCGTGATGAAGCTCGACTCGTCGTCCAGCCAGCGCAGCGCCGCGTCCAGCGACACGAAGCCGTGGCCGCCGAACTGGTTCGCCCGCGTCGACATCTTCCCGTCGACCATCCGGATCACCGAGTCCGCGAGCTGCGCGTAGTTGCGGATCAGCCGTTCGTGCGCCGCCGCGGCCCCGGCCCGGTCCTCGTCCGCAGCCGACCGCCGCGCCGCGTACGCGCGCACCGCGTCGTGCATCCGGAACCGCTGGCCGCGCACCCGCTCGATCAGCCCGGCCTCCCACAGCTCCTCCAGCGTCCGCAGCGCCGCCTGCTCCGGTACGTCGGCCAGCGCGGCCGCCGCCGCACCGCCGAGGGAGGCCCGCCCGGCCAGGGGCAGGCGCCGCAGCAGCTGCCGCGCGGGCTCGGCGAGACGGGCGTCGGCGGCGCGCAGGGCGGCCTCCACCGGATGCGCGCCGTCCGCCGCGGGGACCGCGGCGCCGTCACGGACCAGCGGGGCCAGCATGCGCAGGGCGAGCGGGAGCCCGCCGCTGAGCTCCACCACGGCAGCGGCGGCACGGGCCCCGGTGCCGGCCTCGGCCCCGCCCGTCGCCTCGGCCCCCGCCCCGGCCGCTCCCACCAGCTCCGTCGCCTCGTCCGTCGCCAGCCGCTCCACCGGCAGCCGGTACACCCACGCCGCCAGGTCCGCGGGCAGCTCCAGCGGCTCCCGCGCCGTCACCAGCACCAGGCTCTCCGAACGCTCCGGAACCAGCATCCGCACCTGCGCCGCGTCCACCGCGTCGTCCAGCAGCACCGTCACCGGCAGCCCCTGCAGGTGCTGGTGGTACAGCTCGCCCAGGCGCCGTACCTGCTGCTCCGCCGAGGCACCCTCGCGGAAGAGCAACTGCTCGCGCGGCGCCCCCAGCCGGTTCATCAGGTGCAGCAGCGCCTCCCGCGTCGACAGCGGCGCCTCCCCGGGGTCCCCGCCCGTGGACCCGCCCCGCAGGTCCACCACGCAGGCGCCGCGGAACTGGTCCCGCAGCGCGTGCGCCGCCCGCAGCGCCAGCGCCGTACGGCCCGCTCCCGGCTCGCCGTGCAGCACCACGACCACCGGGCGGGTCTCCGTACTGGCCCGCGCCGCCTGCACCCACTGCGCGATCCGCGTCAGCTCGGCACGCCGGCCCACGAACGGCCCGGACGGCTCCGGGAGTTGCCCGAACGACTGCTCCAGCGCACTGCGCCGCCGGGCCTCCGCACTGCGGTCCGTACCGCGCAGCGGAGGGGCCAGGGCCGCGGGCCGGGCCACCGGCCGCGCCGCTCGCGCCGCCGCGGCCACCGCGCGCTGCTGCTCCAGGAAGGGGCGTATCCCGCGCACCTCCAGCGCCGACAGCCACTGCAGCCTCAGCTGCTCCGGCCCGCCGGGGCGGCCCAGTTCACCGGCCCGCCGGTTCGCGGCGGGCAGGTGCAGGGCCGTCACCTTCGCCACCGTCGCCACCGCCCCCGCGATGCCCACGACCGCGCCCACGGTCAGGGCCGTGCCGGCCGCGACGCCGAACGACAGGTCCGCCCCGACGGCGGCGGCCGCGGCGACCGCCGTCACGAGGGCCGCCGTCGAGGTGTTGCCGCGCCGGAAGGCCTCACCGAGCGACTCGTCCCCGGCCGCGGCCTCGTCCAGGGCCCGTACGTACGCCTCGTACTCGGGGGCCGCACTCGCGGCGAGCGCGTCCAGGGCCTCCTTGCCCCGCGCCAGCAGCGCCGCTCTGTCCACCGCCGCACCCGCCGCCTGCCGAGCCGCCTCGTCCACGGCCCGCCCCAGCAGCTGCTCGGCCTCACCTCGATGGCTGTCCCGCATCGGCATCCCCCTCAGAGAGCTCCGGTCGAGTCGATCCCCAAGTGTCGTGCGTGAGAGAGACGAACGCGAGGGAATCTGAGCGAGATCAGAGCTAACCAGAGTGAAAGAGAACGCAATTGATGAACATCAGGGGTCTACCCTGACCCGATGACCAGACGGTGGGGCACCCTGGCACTGTGCGCCGCCGCGCTGCTGCCGGTGACGACAGGATGCCTGTCGACGGAACCGGAGCCGCAACCGATGGACGGCTTCGCACTCCGCTACGAAGAACCGGCCGCCACGGACAGGCCCGCACACCGCTTCTTGCGGGACCGGGCCGTCGCCGCCCCCGTACTCGCGGACCTCAACGCCTACCTCGCCCTCCCCCACCCCGTCACCGTCGTCGCCCGCTCCTGCTCCGGCGAGGGCACCGGCTACGACCCCGCCACGCAGCGCATCGAGCTCTGCTACGACGACCTGGCCGAGGAACGCGCACTGTTCGAGCGGGCGGGCTCCCCCACGGCGGACGACCAACTCGCCGAGGTCGTACGCGAGACGCTCTACCACGAAGCCGGCCACGCCCTCGTGGACGCACTGGACCTCCCGGACAACGGGGCCCGCGCCGAGGAGGACGCCGCCGACGACTTCGCCCGGCTGATGCTGCTGCGCGGCCGCCCGGAGGGCGAGGAGACCCTCCTCACCGCCGCCCGCGCCTACGACCTCGCGGCAGCCGCCGACCCCGACCCCGACCCGGAAGACGAACACGCCCCGAACGCCACCCGCGCGGAAGCCCACCGCTGCGCCGTCCACGCCGAGGCCCCCACCCGCCACCCGCCCCTCGCCACCCCGGCCCGCGAGCCCTGCGCCACCACCTGGCCCCGCACCCGCGACACCTGGATCCGCGACCTGGCGCCGCTCCTGCGGCGGTGACCGGATCCCGTGCGGCAGGATGGGATCATGCCGAATCGCCTTGCGAACGAGACCTCGCCCTACCTGCTCCAGCATGCCGGCAATCCCGTCGACTGGTGGCCATGGTCGCCCGAGGCCTTTGCCGAGGCGCGGGAGCGCGGGGTGCCCGTCCTGCTGAGCGTCGGCTACAGCAGCTGCCACTGGTGCCATGTGATGGCGCACGAGTCCTTCGAGGACGAACTGGCCGCCGCCTACATGAACGAGCACTTCGTCAACATCAAGGTGGACCGCGAGGAGCGGCCCGATGTCGACGCCGTCTACATGGAGGCCGTGCAGGCCGCCACCGGGCAGGGCGGGTGGCCCATGACCGTCTTCCTCACCGCCGACGCCGAGCCGTTCTACTGAGGAGACCCTCCTCACCGCCGCCCGCGCCTACGACCTCGCGGCAGCCGCCGACCCCGACCCCGACCCGGAAGACGAACACGCCCCGAACGCCACCCGCGCGGAAGCCCACCGCTGCGCCGTCCACGCCGAGGCCCCCACCCGCCACCCGCCCCTCGCCACCCCGGCCCGCGAGCCCTGCGCCACCACCTGGCCCCGCACCCGCGACACCTGGATCCGCGACCTGGCGCCGCTCCTGCGGCGGTGACCGGATCCCGTGCGGCAGGATGGGATCATGCCGAATCGCCTTGCGAACGAGACCTCGCCCTACCTGCTCCAGCATGCCGGCAATCCCGTCGACTGGTGGCCGTGGTCGCCCGAGGCCTTTGCCGAGGCGCGGGAGCGCGGGGTGCCCGTCCTGCTGAGCGTCGGCTACAGCAGCTGCCACTGGTGCCATGTGATGGCGCACGAGTCCTTCGAGGACGAACTGGCCGCCGCCTACATGAACGAGCACTTCGTCAACATCAAGGTGGACCGCGAGGAGCGGCCCGATGTCGACGCCGTCTACATGGAGGCCGTGCAGGCCGCCACCGGGCAGGGCGGGTGGCCCATGACCGTCTTCCTCACCGCCGACGCCGAGCCGTTCTACTTCGGTACCTACTTCCCGCCCGAGCCCCGGCACGGGATGCCCTCCTTCATGCAGGTGCTCGAAGGGGTGCGGACCGCCTGGGTGGGGCGGCCCGAGGAGGTTGCCGAGGTCGCGCGGCGGATCGTACAGGACCTGGCCGGGCGCGAGTTGGACTACGGGAAGGCCGGCACCCCCGGGCCCGAGGAGCTCACGCAGGCGCTGCTCGGGCTGACGCGGGAGTACGACGCCGTGCGCGGCGGGTTCGGCGGGGCGCCGAAGTTCCCGCCGTCCATGGTGCTGGAGTTCCTGCTGCGCAACCACGCCCGAACCGGGTCCGAGGGTGCGCTGCAGATGGCCGCCGACACGTGCGAGGCCATGGCCCGGGGCGGTATCTACGACCAGCTCGGCGGCGGGTTCGCGCGGTACTCCGTGGACCGGGAGTGGGTCGTCCCGCACTTCGAGAAGATGCTCTACGACAACGCGCTGCTCTGCCGGGTCTACGCGCACCTCTGGCGGGCCACCGGCTCGGACCTCGCGCGCCGGGTCGCCCTGGAGACCGCCGACTTCATGGTCCGCGAACTGCGCACCGACCAGGGCGGTTACGCCTCCGCGCTCGACGCCGACAGTGAGGACCCGGCCAGCGGCGCGCACGTGGAGGGCGCGTACTACGCCTGGACGCCGGCGCAGTTGCGGGAGGTGCTGGGGGAGGACGACGGGGATCTGGCCGCCGCGTACTTCGGCGTGACGGAGGAGGGGACCTTCGAGCACGGGAAGTCCGTGCTGCAACTGCCCCAGGACGGGCCCGCGGTGGAGGCGGGCAGGCTCGCCGGCATCAAGGAGCGGCTGCTGGCCGCGCGGGGCGGCCGGCCGGCGCCCGGCCGCGATGACAAGATCGTCGCCGCGTGGAACGGGCTGGCGATCGCCGCGCTCGCCGAGTGCGGGGCGTACTTCGAGCGGCCGGACCTGGTGGAGCGGGCGACGGAGGCGGCCGATCTGCTGGTGCGCGTGCACATGGACGGCAAGGCCCGCCTCGCCCGGACCAGCAAGGCCGGTCAGGCCGGACCGAACGCGGGGGTGTTGGAGGACTACGGCGACGTCGCGGACGGCTTCCTCGCACTGGCGTCCGTGACGGGCGAGGGCGTCTGGCTGGAATTCGCCGGGTTCCTCGTCGATCTGGTCCTGGACCAGTTCACCGCCGAGGACGGGTCGCTGTACGACACGGCGCACGACGCCGAGCGGCTCATCCGGCGGCCGCAGGACCCGACCGACACGGCCGCCCCGTCGGGCTGGACGGCGGCCGCGGGCGCGCTGCTCTCGTACGCCGCGCACACCGGGTCGCAGGCTCACCGGACGGCGGCCGAGCGGGCGCTCGGGGTGGTGCACGCACTCGGTCCGCGCGTGCCGCGTTTCATCGGGCACGGGCTGTCGGTCGCCGAGGCGCTGCTGGACGGGCCGCGCGAGGTGGCGGTCGTCGGCCATCCGGAGGATCCCTCGTTCGCGGAGCTGCACCGGACGGCGTTGCTGGGGACGGCTCCTGGTGCGGTGGTGGCGGTGGGTCTGCCGCGTGCGGCGGACGGCAGCGGCGGTGAGTTCCCCCTTCTTGCCGAGCGCACACTCGTACGCGACCTTCCGACGGCGTATGTCTGTCGACATTTCGTCTGCGCGCGGCCTACGACGGATCCGATCGAGCTGGCGGAGCAGTTGGGCACGGTTCGTCCCTGAACAGGACGGAGTACCGTCAATTCCGGTTGTCATACATCAGTTCAGAAACGTGCCATTTATCTGCGCTGCTCCTGACTGTCATGTTCGCTGCCTAGTCTCGTGTCGTTGGTGAGTCACTCCGTTCGGGAGCCACCGGGATGGCGCACTGGGGGGTGCGCGCAAGGGGGAAGCGGGAGCAGCGGGCCGGGGGGCCCGCCGTGCGCTCCCGGGGGGTTTGCTGATCGCCGCCGGGGGGCGGCGGGTCTGTGGGGGACATTTTGTACACATCTGTGTTCATTGTTGTCATTTCGCTGGCGCTCTTCTGGATGGCCGCGTTCACGCTCTGGTGGCAGATGCACGCGTGGCGGACCCCCGAGGTGCTCGCCTCCACCCGCTTCGACCGTCCTGACGGGGAGGGCCGCCTGGCCTTCTCGCTGCTGCTGCCCGCCCGCCACGAGCAGGCGGTGCTGGAGCACACCATCGACCGGCTCCTGGAGTCGAGCCACACCGACTACGAGATCATCGTGATCGTCGGGCACGACGACCCCGAGACCGCCGCCGTCGCCGAACGGGCCGCCGCCCGCGAGCCGGCCCGCGTACGGGTCGTCGTCGACCACCACGAGACGAAGAACAAGCCGAAGGCCCTCAACACCGCCCTGCCGTCCTGCCGCGGCGACATCGTCGGGGTCTTCGACGCCGAGGACCAGGTCCACCCCGAGCTGCTCGCCCACGTCGACCACGCCTTCCGCTCCACCGGCGCCGACGTGGTCCAGGGCGGGGTCCAGCTCATCAACTTCCACTCCAGCTGGTACAGCCTGCGCAACTGCCTGGAGTACTTCTTCTGGTTCCGCTCCCGGCTGCACCTGCACGCCGAGAAGGGGTTCATCCCCCTGGGCGGCAACACCGTCTTCGTCCGCACCGAGGTGCTGCGCGAGGCGGGCGGCTGGGACCAGGACTGCCTCGCCGAGGACTGCGATCTCGGGGTGCGGCTGTCGTCGGTCGGCAAGAAGGTGGTCGTCGCGTACGACTCCGACATGGTCACCCGCGAGGAGACGCCCGGCTCGCTGGTCAGCCTGCTCAAGCAGCGCACCCGCTGGAACCAGGGGTTCCTCCAGGTGTACCGGAAGAAGGACTGGCAGCAGCTGCCGGGGCGCGGTCAGCGCTGGCTGGCCCGCTACACGCTGATGACGCCGTTCATGCAGGCCGCGTCGGGTGTGATCATCCCGCTCAACTTCGCCGTCGCGGTCTTCCTCGACGTACCGGTGGGCATCGCGATCATCACCTTCCTCCCCATGATCACGGCGATGGTGACCTTCGTCTTCGAGATCGTCGGCCTGCACGACTTCGGCCGGCAGTACGGCCTGCGCGTCCGCTTCGTGCACTACGTCAAGCTCGTCGTCGGCGGCCCGTTCTACCAGGTGATGCTCGCGGGCGCGGCGATCCGCGCGGTCTGGCGCGAGCAGCGCGGCCGCAACGAGTGGGAGCTGACGAGCCACACCGGCGCCCACCTGACGGGCGCGACAGGCACCACCGCGACAGGCACCACCGCGACCGCCGCCACCGCAGTCCCCGCCGCAGTCCCCGCCGCAGTCTCCGCCTCCGCGTCCGCCTCCGCCGCGATCCGAGAGGACAGCCGCCAGTGACCGCCACGCTGCCCACGGCCACTGATCCCCAGCCCGAGACCGAGACCCTCACCGTCCCCGCCCCGCGCAGCCCCGCCGGGGGACTCGGCGTCCGCCCCGCCGCCCCCGTCCGACCGCTCGTGCGGTTCCGCTCCTCCCGCCCCGACCTGCTGCTGTGCGGGGCGCTGCTGCTCGTGATCCTGCTCGTCCAGGGCTGGAACATCACCCACTTCCCGACGCTGAGCGACGACGAGGGCACCTACCTCGCCCAGGCGTGGGCCGTCCAGCAGGGCGACGGCCTCGCCCACTACACGTACTGGTACGACCATCCGCCGCTCGGCTGGATCCAGGTCGCGGGCCTGACGTACCTGCCGTCCCTCTTCGTGCCCGACTCGATGACCGTGGCGTCGATGCGCTTCGCGATGCTCGCCGTCTCCGCCGCCTCCGCCGTGCTGATGTACGTCCTCGCGCGCCGGCTGTGGCTGCCGCGCTGGGCGGCCGGGCTGGCGATGGCGCTCTTCGGGCTGTCCCCGCTCTCCGTCGTCCTCCAGCGCGAGATCTTCCTCGACAACCTCGCCGTGATGTGGATGCTGCTGGCCTTCTGCCTCGCCGCGTCGCCGAGCCGGCACCTGTGGCACCACTTCGGGTCCGGGCTGGCGGCCGCCACCGCCGTCCTGACGAAGGAGACGATGCTGGTGGTGCTGCCGGCGCTGCTGGTGACGATGTGGCGCCACAGTCACCGCGACACCCGCAAGTTCGCCGTCACCGGAGCCGTCACCGCCTGCGCGCTGATCGGGCTCTCGTACCCGCTGTACGCCCTCCTCAACAGCGAGCTGCTGCCCGGCTCCGGGCACGTCTCGCTGATCGACGGCATCACCTACCAGATGAGCCGCCCGGGTTCCGGCTTCATCCTCGACGCCGGGACCGGCTCGAACGGCGTGCTGCGGTCCTGGCTGTACTACGACACCGTCCTGCCGCTCGGCGGCCTGGCCGGCGCCGTCCTGCTGCTGGCCACCTACCGCTGGTCCGTCACCGCCCGGGCGCTCGCCGGCCCGGCGCTCGCCGCCGTCATCCTCGCCGCCGTCGCGATGCGGCCCTCCGGCTACCTCCCGGCGATGTACGTGATCCAGGCGCTGCCGTTCCTCGCGCTCGTCCTCGCCGGGGGCGCGGCGAGCGTCACGCACGCCGTGCTGCGCCGCCGGCGCGGCCCGGGGGAGCGCAGGGCGCAGGTGTGGGTGCGCTGGGCGGTGCTCGGCGTGCTCGCCGCGTGCGCCGCGGTGTACGTGCTGCCGCGCTGGTACGACGGCAACCGCACCGCGCTCACCGTCGACGCGAACGCCCCGTACCGGCAGGCCGCGGCCTGGCTCGGCAGCGAGGTCGAGGATCCGGCGCGGACCCGGGTGCTGCTCGACGACGCGCTGTGGCTGGACGCCGTGCACCACGGCTTCGAGCCGGGCCCGGGCGCCATCTGGTTCTACAAGGCCGACCTCGACCCCGCCGTCACCAAGACCCTGCCGCGCGGCTGGCAGGACATCGACTACGTGGTCTCCTCGCCCACGGTGCGCCGCGACGCGGTGGACCTGCCCACGGTGAAGGCCGCGCTGGAGCATTCGAGCGTGGTGGCCGTCTTCGGGTCGGGCGAGGACCGCATCGAGATCCGCCGGACCGACAGGACCGACAGGACCGCCGGGACCGGCAGCGCCGCCGGGACCGACCGCGCCGCCGGGACCGACCGCGCCGACCGCACGAGTGGGAGCTGAGTCACCATGAGCGAGGACCTGTGGTCCCTCCCTGCCCCGATCGATGCGGAGCTTGCCGCTCCGCAGGCCCTGACCGGCAGCGTCACCCTCATCGTCCCCACCTTCAACGAGTCCGGGAACGTGGCCGAGTTGCTGCGCCGGCTCGGTGACGCGCTCCCCGACCACCTGCCCTGCGCCGTGCTGTTCGTGGACGACTCCACGGACGACACCCCCGCCGCGATCGAGAAGGCCGCCACCGACCATCCGTTCCCGGTCTCCGTCCTGCACCGGGAGGTGGCCGAGGGCGGCCTCGGCGGCGCCGTCGTCGAGGGAGTGCTGGCCATGGGCGAAGAGTGGTCGGACACCGACTGGATCGTCGTCATGGACGCCGACCTCCAGCACCCGCCCCACCTGGTGCCCGAGCTCGTCGGCGAGGGTGAGCGCACCGGCGCGGACCTGGTCGTCGCCTCCCGCTACATCGCCGGCGGCAGCCGGGCCGGACTCGCCGGGAGCTACCGGATCGCCGTCTCCCGCGGGGCGACCTGGCTGACCAAGGGCCTCTTCCCGCGGGCGCTGCGCGGGATCAGCGATCCGATGAGCGGCTTCTTCGCGATGCGCCGCTCGGCCGTCACCGCGGACGCGCTGAAGCCGCTCGGCTACAAGATCCTGCTGGAGCTGGCGGTGCGCTGCCGTCCGCGCAAGGTCGCCGAGGTGCCGTTCGTCTTCCAGGACCGCTTCTCGGGGGAGTCCAAGTCCACCGCCCGCGAGGGCATGCGCTTCCTCGCGCACCTCGCCGCGCTGCGCTCCGCGACCCCGCTGGCCCGCATGATCGGTTTCGGGCTGATCGGGCTCTCCGGTTTCGTCCCGAACCTGGCCGCGCTCTGGCTGCTCACGCACGCCGGGATGCACTACCTCCCCGCCGAGATCGTCGCCAACCAGGCGGGGGTGCTGTGGAACTTCCTCCTCATCGAGACCCTGCTCTTCCGTGACCGGCGCCGGCACCGCCACTGGGCGGACCGGGTGGGGCGCTTCGCCCTGCTGGCCAATGCCGATCTGCTGTTGCGCATCCCGTTGATCGCGGTGTTCGTCGCGCGGTTCGGGATGGAGGTGCTGCCGGCCACCGCTCTCGCGCTGGTCACCACCTTCGTCCTGCGGTTCGCGGCCACCGAGGCCCTGGTCTATCTGCCGCGCACGTCACGTACGTCACGTACGTCGCGCCGTTCGCGTACCTCCGGCGCCCCGCCCAAGGCGGGCCGCCACTCCAGGAGTTGAGCCGCACAGAAGGGATCCTTTCCATGCGTCTGACGATCCGACGGCGAGCAGGGCGGCGGGCCGCCCTGCTCGCCGTCGGGGCGATGACCGCGGGCCTGCTGCTCACCGCACCGCAGCAGGCCACGGCCGGTCCGCCCAATCTGCTCTCCAATCCCGGCTTCGAGACGGCCGGCCCGGCCGGCGCCGACATGCCGTCCTGTTGGTCCAGGTCCGGCTGGGGCGACAACGACTTCACCTTCGCCACCGTGGCCGAGGCGCACACCGGAACCAAGGCGATGAAGGTCTCCCTCACGCGCCGCGTGGACGGCGACCGCAAGGCCCTGGTCACCGAGAACAGCACGTGCGCCCCGACCGTCACCCCGGGGAAGCAGTACGACCTGTCCGCCTGGTACAAGTCGGACACCCCGGACGTGTCGGTGACGGTGTTCCGCCGCGACACGACGGCCGGCTGGCAGTACTGGACCGACCTGCAGAATCCGCCCGTCAGTGCCGGCTGGGCGCGTACGGAGGTCCGTACGCCGGCCGTTCCGCCCAACACCGACAAGATCGCGTGGGGGCTGTCGGTCTACGGGGTGGGCACGCTCACCACCGACGACTACGCGCTGGAGGAGGTGGGCGCGCCGCCGCCGCAGCCGGTCTGCTCGGGTACGGCGGAGGAGTGCGCCAAGGGCAAGTGGGAGGTGATCCCGGCCAAGAACCCGGTGCGTTCGATGCACGCCGTCGTGCTGAAGAACGGCAAGGTGCTGCTGATCGCGGGTTCGGGCAACGACATCGCCCAGTTCAACGCGGGCACCTTCACCTCGGCCGTCTACAACCCGGCGAACGGCACCTTCAAGACGATCCCGACGCCGGTGGACATGTTCTGCGCGGGCCACGTGCAGCTGGCGGACGGCCGGGTGCTGGTGATGAGCGGCAACAAGGGGTACCCGTCCGCCGACGGCACGATCGGCTACCAGGGGCTGAAGGACAGCTACGTCTTCGATCCGGCGACCGAGGCCTACGCGAAGACGAACGACATGAACGGCGGGCACTGGTACCCGTCGGCGACGGTCCTCGGCAACGGTGACGTGATCTCCTTCGGCGGGCTGAAGGAGGACTCCACCGGCAACGTGACCGCGGAGAAGTTCTCGGCGGCGCAGAACAAGTGGCTCCCGATGAACGAGGTCAACCAGACCTGGTCGTACTGGGGCCTGTACCCGTCGATGATCCTCATGCAGGACGGGCGGCTGTTCTACTCGGGCAGCCACACCTTCGGCAACGGCACCCCGGGCACCGGCGCCTCGATCTACGACTACGGCGCCAACACCATCACCGACGTGCCGGGCCTGCGGAACAAGGACCAGCGCGACGAGTCGGCGAGCGTGCTGCTGCCCCCGGCGCAGGACCAGCGGGTCCTGACCATCGGCGGCGGCAACAACGAGACCAACCCGGCCGCGAACCGGATCACCGACATCATCGACCTGAAGAAGCCGAGCCCCGGCTACACGGCCGGCCCGGACCTCCCGCAGGGACTGGTCGACACGGGTACGGGCAAGCGGCCGCAGACCGGCGCCGAGGGCAAGATGTACGTGTCCGCGGTGCTGCTCCCGGACGGCAAGGTGCTGGAGACCGGCGGCGGGCTGCACGACCGGGCCGACCCGGTCTTCGAGGCCTCCTTCTTCGACCCGACGACCAACACCTACCAGCCGGGCCTCGCCACCGACCCGATCCCGCGGACCTACCACTCGGCGTCGTTCCTGATGCCGGACGGCCGGGTCATGTCGGTCGGCGACAACCCGGGCAACGGCACCTACAACCACAACGTGTCGATCTACACCCCGCCGTACCTGTTCAAGGGCGCCCGCCCGCAGATCACCTCGGTGATCGACACGCAGTGGGTGTACGGGGACACGCAGCGGATCACCGTCAACCGCCCGGTCGCCAAGGCGGAGCTGATCCGTCCGGCCGCGGTCACCCACTCCTCGGACCCCAACCAGCGGTTCGTGGACCTGCCGATGACCGTCGACGGGAACACCATCGACCTCAACGTGACGAGCAACCCCAACCTGGCTCCGCCCGGCTGGTACATGCTCTTCGCGGTCGACGCGAACGGCGTCCCGTCCATCGCCACCTGGGTGCACCTGGGCGGTCCGTCGGCCCTGGCGGCCACCCAGGAACAGCCGTCCGCGCACGAGCACTCCTTCGCGGACAAGCTCGGGCCGGCCAAGCAGAACCCGGCCAAGCGGGACTCCGTACCGGTCGCGCCCGGCGTGGCCGGCTGCGACCGGCACTACGGGACGGTCAACGTGTGCGTGCCGACCCGCTTCCCGGCCGAGGTGAAGGAGACGTCCAAGGCCCGCTGTGACTGGCTGGCCTCCCACAAGTACCCGAAGCGGCTGAAGGTCAACGGCAGCGACCCGCTGCGCCTCGACCCCGACCGCGACGGCCACGCCTGCTGAACGCAGCGGGTAGGGGCCCGGCCGCGCTTCCCGCTTCCACGGGGCGCGGGCGGCCAAGCGGCTCGGCGACGCCCACGAGTGGGGCGAGACGTGCACGCGGTACAAGTGTGATACCGGGAAGGACCAGCACAACAACTGGATCGCGAGGCAGTTCGCGTCGAATTCCTGGAACGCCTACGTCATGTGGCGCTGGTACCTGCGTGGAACGTTGTTCATCAACCTCTTCTACGTCGGGGCTTACTACTACCGACGAGGCTGGCCGGCGGGATGAGTAAGGTGGTTGCTCCGTGAACGCTACGGATTCCGGCATGCGCGGCTCGACGAAGCTGCTCGTCGGCGCAGCGTGCGCCGTGGCACTCGCCTTGGCGGGCGGTGGGCTGTACTGGGCCGCCACGCTGCTGATCGGTGCCGAAGGGCAGTGTGACGAGCCCAAGGGCGTGGCTCGCCTGGCGCAGGTCTCGGCCGTCGCCGTTCCGCCGGCACCGGCCGGGGCGGCCCCCGTCCCGGGCGGGAGCGGGGCCGAGTGCCTGGACGACAGCGGCACCGAAGTCTGGCTGGTCGCCGACACGTACTACACCTACGACGGCGATCCCGAGAAGGTGGTCGACCACTACTGGGCCGCGGCTCCGGCCGCGGGCTGGAAAGCCACCGGGTCACGCCCGAAGCTCACCCCCGGCATCCCGCTCGCCGACATGTGCTTTCGCAAGGAAGTGGACGGGAATCCGACCCTGCTCAGGGTCTCGTACTCCGCGGTCAAGGAGTACTTCGTGTCCGTGAACGCGGTCCTGGACGGATCCCGTCCGGACTGCTGACCGCCGCCTGTCGGCATGGGGGGGGGGAAGGGGGGGGGGGGGGGAGGGGGGGGGGGACCTGGGTTGCTTACTTTTCGCAATCCCCTCCGAGCGCGCCTCTATTCCCCCCCCC
>NZ_JBVHWW010000030.1:37311-117194 GCF_055563995.1 Streptomyces sp. NPDC029164
GATCATGGAACACCTCTCCCCCCCCCCCCCCCCCCCCCCCCCCCCCCCCCCCCCCCCCCCCCCCCCCCCCCCCCCCCCCCCCCCCCCCCCCCCCCCCCCCCCCCCTCGTCGTTCCCCGTTCGAAGAGTCGCCTCCGAGATGCTCTGGCGCGCCCCCGCCCGCCGTCAGTGGGAGTACGCGGCCAGCGAGATCCCGACGTAGTGGGCGACGAAGGCGGCCAGGGTCAGCGAGTGGAAGACCTCGTGGAAGCCGAAGAAGCGGGGGGAGGGGTTGGGCCGCTTCATGCCGTAGATGACCCCGCCCGCGCTGTAGAGGAGGCCGCCGACGATCACCAGGACCAGGACGGCGATGCCGCCGGTGCGCATGAAGTCGGGCAGGAAGAAGACCGCGGCCCAGCCCATGGCGATGTAGCAGGGGGTATAGAGCCAGCGCGGGGCGCCGACCCAGAAGACGCGGAAGGCGATGCCGGCGGCGGCCGCGATCCACACCGCCCACAGCAGGGTCCGTCCCGTGGAGGGCGGGAGCAGCAGGACGGTCAGCGGGGTGTAGGTGCCCGCGATGATCAGGAAGATGTTGGCGTGGTCGAGCCGGCGCAGGATGGCCTCGCCGCGCGGCCCCCAGGTGCCGCGGTGGTAGACCGCGCTGACGCCGAAGAGCAGGCAGGCCGTGAGGATGTAGACCCCGCAGGCCACCCGTGCCCGGGTCGAATCGGTGAAGGCCATCAGCACCAGGCCGGCGACGACCACGGCGGGGAACATTCCGAGGTGCAGCCAGCCGCGCAGCAGCGGCTTTTCCTCCAGGGCGGTCTCGGCCGCCTCCAGGGCCTCGACTACCGGTGTGGCCTCGGCGGCCGGGGCGGCGGCGGGGTCAGAAGTCATGGGCGCCATGCTACCTACGGGTCCGTAGGTTTCCGTCAGTCGTCTTTACGGAAGATTGACGGACGTGGCAATGCTCACGTGAGAGGCCCTCTGGACATATGCGCACATCCACCGGATGATCAGATGAGTGCGGTCGGCACCGGATGAGCGGAGCGCGAAGCGTCCGGGTCGCAGCCCCCACGGGGCAAACACCAAACACACCCCTCAACAAGGAGCAATCGTGGCGCGCGACAACGCGGCTCCCACCACCATCCCGACGAATCACCAGGAGCTGATCTCCTGGGTGGACGAGATCGCAGCCCTCACCCAGCCGGACCGCGTCGTCTGGTGCGACGGCAGCGAGGGCGAGTACGAGCGCCTGTGCGCGGAGCTCGTCGCCAAGGGAACGTTCAAGAAGCTCGACGAGGCGAAGCGCCCGAACTCGTACTACGCCGCCTCCGACCCCTCCGACGTCGCGCGCGTCGAGGACCGGACCTTCATCTGCTCCGAGAAGGAGGAGGACGCGGGCCCGACCAACCACTGGAAGGCTCCTTCCGAGATGAAGGAGATCTTCGCGGGGCAGGAAGGCATCTTCCGCGGCTCCATGAAGGGCCGGACGATGTACGTCGTCCCCTTCTGCATGGGCCCCCTCGGCTCCGAGCTCTCCGCGATCGGCGTCGAGATCACCGACTCCGCCTACGTCGCGGTCGCCATGCGCACCATGACCCGCATGGGCAAGGCCGTCCTCGACGAGCTCGGCACCGACGGGTTCTTCGTCAAGGCCGTCCACACCCTCGGCGCTCCGCTCGCCGAGGGCCAGGCGGACGTGCCGTGGCCGTGCAACACCACCAAGTACATCTCGCACTTCCCGGAGACCCGCGAGATCTGGTCCTACGGATCCGGCTACGGCGGCAACGCCCTCCTCGGCAAGAAGTGCTACGCCCTGCGCATCGCGTCCGTCATGGCCCGCGACGAGGGCTGGCTCGCCGAGCACATGCTGATCCTCAAGCTCACCCCGCCGCAGGGTGAGGCCGCATCTCCGACGTACCTTGCCGCCGCCTTCCCGTCCGCCTGCGGCAAGACCAACCTGGCCATGCTGGAGCCCACGATCCCCGGCTGGACCGTCGAGACCATCGGTGACGACATCGCCTGGATGCGCTTCGGCGAGGACGGTCGCCTCTACGCGATCAACCCCGAGGCCGGCTTCTTCGGCGTCGCGCCCGGCACCGGCGAGCACACCAACGCCAACGCCATGAAGACCATGTACGCGAACACCGTCTTCACCAACGTCGCGCTCACCGACGACGGCGACGTGTGGTGGGAGGGCATGACCGAAGAGGCGCCCCAGCACCTCATCGACTGGAAGGGCAACGACTGGACTCCGGAATCGGAGACCCCCGCCGCCCACCCCAACGCCCGCTTCGCCGTCCCGGCCTCCCAGTGCCCGACGATCGCCCCCGAGTGGGAGGACCCCAAGGGCGTCCCGATCTCCGCGATCCTCTTCGGCGGCCGCCGCGCCTCCGCCGTGCCGCTGGTCACCGAGTCCTTCGACTGGAACCACGGCGTCTTCATCGGCTCGAACATCGCCTCCGAGAAGACCGCCGCCGCCGAGGGCAAGGTCGGCGAGCTGCGCCGCGACCCCTTCGCCATGCTGCCGTTCTGCGGCTACAACATGGGCGATTACATGGCCCACTGGGTCAAGGTGGCCGCCGACAAGGACCAGGCGAAGCTCCCGAAGATCTACTACGTGAACTGGTTCCGCAAGAACGACGCGGGCAAGTTCGTGTGGCCCGGCTTCGGCGAGAACAGCCGCGTCCTGAAGTGGATCGTCGAGCGCCTCGACGGCACCGCCGAAGGCGTCGAGACCCCCATCGGCATCCTGCCGACCAAGGACTCCCTCGACCTCGACGGCCTGGACCTGCCGGCCGCCGACCTCGACTTCCTCCTCACGGTCGACAAGGAGGTCTGGCGCGAGGAGGCCGCCCTGGTCCCCGAGCACCTGAACACCTACGGCGACCACACGCCGAAGGAACTGTGGGACCAGTACCACGCGCTCGTCGAGCGCCTGGGCTGAGCCCGAGCCCGATAGCGGGCCAATGAACGTGGGAGCCCCCGACCAAGCGGCGCCCACCGCTGTGGGAGCCCCCGACCAAGCGGTTCCCACCGCTGCACCGGCCTGTCTTCAGGAGCGTCCGCGCTCCTCCAGATAGGCCGTGTGCGTCTGCTGACGGCGGGCCTCTGCTTCGCGGAGGTCCGCCGTCACGCTTTCCGCCTCCTCGAACAGCAGGTCCAGCTGCCGCTCCAGGTGCCGCTCCGGGGACTCCCCGCCCGGCGTCAGCCGGTTCCACCAGCGGGTCCGGTTGTACGTGTCCACGCACTCCGGCACGTCCCGCCGGATCGCCCGGGACAGCGCGTGCACCGCCTCCGGCTCGGTCACCAGCACCTCGGCCACCCACCCCGGCTCCAGCAGGGCCCCGTACAGCTCCAGCAGCCCGGCCCGCCGGCTCCCGGCCGCCGCCGGCAGCTCCACCTCGGCCAGGTACTCCCGCAGCCGCGCGAAGTCCCCGCGCAGTACGTCGAGTTCCTCGCTCGGGTCGAACGGCGGCGGCGCCACCCGCTCCGGCGGGGCGATCAGCGCGCCCGCCCCGTACAGCCCGGCCACCACCACCGGCCAGTAGGCGCCGGCCACCCCGGCGAGGGTGAGGCCGAGGCCCAGCACGCCACACGCGGAGCCGGTCAGGTTCTTCCTCGACTCCAGGTAGCCGAGCACCCGGCCGGCCACGCCGCCGCCCCGGCGGCCGCCCCTACTGGTAGCCACGGATCTCCTCGAAGGCTCCGGCCAGCGAACCCTTGCCGCCGGTGGCGTCGAAGAGCCGCCCGCCGGTCAGTTCGGTGATGTGGGTGAGCTCCTTGCGGTCCGAGTCCCCGAACAGCACCGCGAAGACCGGCGTCTGCCGCTGCGCCTCGGGCAGGGCCGCGTAGAAGGAGTCGAAGTGCTTGGCCCCGACGCCCTCGGTGTTCTCCCCGTCCGTCATCAGCACGATCGAGGTGAACGCGTCCGCGCCGCCCTTGCCGAGGTGCTGGTAGGCCGCCTCCAGGCTGCCGTAGACCGCCGTACCGCCGTCCGGCTCCAGCGACTTCACGTCGCCGCGGATCGCGTCCAGCGCCGGGCCCGGATCGCCGGGCTCGACGACGTGCGTCAGCACCTTCTTCACCTTCGAACCGAAGGGCAGCAACGTCACCTCCTCACGGTCCCGGAACCGCTGCCCCGTTCCCGAACTCCCGCTGCCCGTCAGATCGGTGAGCGCCGACTTCAGCCGCCCGATGCGGTCCTCCTCGCTCATCGAACCCGAGGTGTCCAGCACGTACACCGTCCGCGAGGGCCGGCGCAGCTCGTTCTCGTACGAGGCCAGTAGCCCGTCCGCGACCGAACGCGAGCCGGGGAAGGGCAGCTCGTGCCGCTTCTCGGGGTCCAGCCCGGCGGCCGGCGTCACCCCGGCCGCGACCGGCCGGCGGAAGGTCTGCTCGGTGATCGCCTTCTGTGCCTCGGGGCCGCGCAGGTAGTCCGTCAGCGCCCGCCCCGCATCGCGCGCCCCCTCCGGGGCCGATGTCAGCAGGGTCAGCGGGTAGTGCGCGGTGACCACGCCGTCGCGCGGCCGGATCACCGTCAGCGGCGCCTTCACGTCCTTCGCGTCCCGGTTCATGGACAGCAGCACCGACTCGTAGTTCACCAGCGCGTCCACATCACCGCGCTTGCCGTACGCGGTCGCCAGCCAGCCGGAGGAACCCGAGGTCAGCTTCTGCCCGGCGAAGAACTCCTTCAGCTTGGGCTGGGCCGTCTTCACGTCCGCGTCGCTCAGCGCCGCCTGCGCGCCCGACAGCCCCGATGCCAACGCGACCAGCGCGGAGAAGCCGGAGTTGGAGCGCACCGGGTCCGTCATCCCGTACGTCAGCTTCCCGCCGGCCACCGCCTCGTGCACCGCCGACCAGGTCACCTCGCCGGGCTTCCAGCCCAGCCGGGCCAGCGCCTCCGGCTTCACGCCGATGGCCACCGGCGAGGACATCACCGGGGTCTCGCTGGACAGCTTCCCGGCGGCGTCGGGCCGCAGCCGCAGGTAGTCGTTGGAGGACAGCCAGATCGCGTCGTACTTCCCGTCGGCCTTCCCCGAGGCGATCTGCTCGACCGCGTCGAGGGTCCCCGACGAGGTCAGCTCGACGCTCACCCCGGTGGCCGCCTTCGCGGACTTCAGCACGGGCTCCATGTCGGAGAGCTCACTGGAGGCCAGCACCCGCAGGTGGCCCTCCTTGTACTTCGACTCCGCGGGCCTGGCCGGGCCCTCGGAGGTGCAGGCCGTCGCCGTGGCGAGCGTGGCGAGTGCCATCAGCGCACCGATCCAGCCGCGTCTCAACGGGCACCGCCTTCGAGCGCGCCGGCGGTACGGGTACGCGCCAGGTACGCCGAGGCGGTCTGCAGCTCCCCGGCCAGGGACTCCACGGTCGCCGCCATGCTCTCCGTGGCCTGCACCTTGAAGGTGTCGATCGCGTCGAGCGTCTTGTAGATCTGCGCGAAGGCCGTCCGCAGCGTCTCCGCCCCCACCGCC
The DNA here is from genome assembly GCF_055563995.1 of Streptomyces sp. NPDC029164. Classification (NCBI taxonomy): domain Bacteria; kingdom Bacillati; phylum Actinomycetota; class Actinomycetes; order Kitasatosporales; family Streptomycetaceae; genus Streptomyces; species Streptomyces sp. NPDC029164. Next base: position 42,770 of record NZ_JBVHWW010000030.1, read on the forward strand.
GGATCGGCCGCGATCCGCTGGATCTCGCCGCTCTGCGTGGACAGCATCTCCGCATTGCCCCGGATCAGGTCCTCGGTGGTCCCCTTCAGGGCGTTGACCTGCTCGATCACCTTGCGCTGGTTGTCGAGGGCCGCGGCCAGCATGACCGCGATCCGCAGCGCCGAGACGGTGGTCGTGGCCGCCCGGTCGACGCCCTTGATCAGCTCGTCGTTGTTGCGCCGGACCACGTCCATCGCCAGGTAGCCCTGCGCGCAGACGGCCAGCTGCGTCAGCAGGTCCTGGTGCTTCTGCCGGACCGGGAACAGCACGTCCGCGCGCAGCGCGTCGGCCGCCTGCGGGTCGGTGTGCTCCGCCTCGGCGATCCGCTGCTCGACGGCCCCGTCCAGGGCCTCGGTGAGGACGGCGTACTCCTGGAGCTTGCCCATGGTCTCCCACAGGCGGGCCCGCTCGGTGTGCAGGGCCGCGTTGTCGCGGCGCAGCTCGTCCTGGCCGCTGCGCAGCGAGCCCACGATCTTGTTGAGGGTGGCCTGCGAGGAGGCGTACTTCGCCACGTGGTCGCGGAACTTGTTGCCGCCCGGCAGCTTCGCCAGCAGTTTGCCGAGCCCCTTGCCGGGGGTGTCCCGCGGGTCGAGGTCCTCGACGGTGCGGCGCAGTTCGACGAGGGAGCCGGCGACGCGGGCCTGGGCGTCGCCGCCGCCGTCCGCGCCGAGCGAGCGTACGGCCCGCTCCAGCATCCGGTTGGACTGCTGGGCGGCGCTGCGGATGTCGGCCGCGCCGAGCCCGGCCATCTCGCCGATGCGGTGGGCGAACTCGGGGGAGCGGGTGTCGATCCCGGCGAGCGAGCCCACGTACTCCCCGGCCCGGCGGGCCATCTCGTCGCGTACGCCGTCCGGTAGCGGGACCAGTCCGGCGGCGTGCTCGCGGCGGACGGCCGGGACCGGCTCCGGCGCGCTGAGGACGAACGTGCCGTCCTCGGGTGGTGTCAGTGTCATGGTGTGGCCCCTAACCCTTGGCGCGCTGGGCGAGCGCCATGAGGATCTTGACGGTGGGTGTGCCGACCTGGCGGATGCCGGCCAGCCCGGGGTTGAGGTAGCCGGCGTGCGGTGCGGTCGCGGCGGTGAACTCGGGCACGCCCTCCTGCGGGCGGAAGCCGCGCTGTACGGCCAGCTCGCGCAGCCGCGGATCGGTGGCGAGGAGGGTGCCCAGCTCCTTGGCCTGCTCGGTGATCGGGACGAAGGTGTGCGCCGTGTTGACGGTGGTGTCCGGGTAGAGCACGACCATGTCGCCGGGGTTCTGGTGCTGGAGCAGCAGGGAGGCCACCTGGGACTCGTACACCAGGATCAGCGGTTCGCCGCTGCCGCTGATGAAGGCCCGGAAGGGGTCGTCGGTGCTCTGTTCGAGGGCGCCCTGGACGGAGATCAGCTTGCGCATCAGCGGTGCGGTGCGCTCGATCCCGGCGTCGTCGGCGACCACGCTGTTGCCGTTCGCGACGTTGGAGGTGGCCGCGAGGAAGAGGGCGCCGGAGTTGGAGGAGGCCGGGTCGGTGGTCTTGATGAACACCGTGCCGGTCAGCTCGGCGTGGGCGGAGGAACCGGGCAGCTGCTGCCAGGTGCGGTCCTCGGCGGCGGCCTTGAGGAAGGGGCCCATGAGCAGGGTCCCGAGGTTCTTGCCGGTCATCCTGGCGAGGCCGTTGTCGGCCAGCACCTTGGCGGCGCCCGGGCGGGCGATGACCACGAGCGGGGAGTAGAAGGGCTTGGTTTCCTGGGCCCCCTTCACCCCGGCCGCGGCCGCGACCTCCTTGGCGGGTTCACTGCTGCTGGGGAAGGCGAAGTCGAATTCCTTGAGGGCGAGTTGGTCCATCGCCCAGGAGCCCGAGGTCTCCGTCTTCACGGTGTAGCCCTGGTCCGCAAGGGCCTTGACGACGTCGGGGTCGCGGAAGAATTCGGACTTCTCCGAGCCGATGACGCCACGCACGGTCTTCGTTGCCGTGGTTTCTGGGTGATCCTGCCCCTGGAAGGCGACGACGTAGAGCACGCCGCCGATCAGGAGGAGGCCCAGGACGATTCCTAGGATGCGTCTCACGGGAGCAGCGTGCTTGCGGAAACCCACATTCCGCGACGAGTTGAATGAACGTCAGGTGTCCAGGCGGTCCCACTTCGAAATGCTGTGTGAGCCCGTGGGTGCTGGTGGGCGGGGCGGTCGCCCGGGAGGATCGGGGGATGGGCGTGAGCGCGTTGAAGTGGCAGGGCTGGCTGGTCGGTCTGGTGACGCTGGCCGGGCTGCTGGTGTTCGCCCCGCTGGGCCTGTACGTGTGGGCGAGCGGCGGCGAACCTCCCGGAGCGCCGCCCAGGGCGGCCCTGGAGGACGTACGGGTCACCGGGTGCCGAATCGATCCGGCGAGCCGGCGGGTGGTGGCCGCGGTGGAGGCGGCGGGGCGGGCCGAGGGCGTCGGCGCGTACGTCGTCACGGTGGAGTTCCGCGACGGCGCCGAACCGGACCCCGAGCGCCGGGCCGCCCAGGCGCTGGTGAGGATCCCGGGCGTGGCCCCGGGCGCTGCCGAGCGCGGGGAGGCGGTCGGTCCGGTGTGGCCGGTGGCGACGGTGCCGTGGTGCGGGGTCGCGGGCGCCGAGTTCGAGCGGACGCCCGACACGCCCTGACGCGTCCCGGCACGGCGGGCGTTGGGGGCGTCACCGGGTCCGTGTCATCGGGTCCGTGTCACCGGGCCCGCGTCACCGGCTCGCGCCGTGCGGCGCGGGCCGGTGTGCGCTCAACGGGTCACTTCACCTTGACGACGACGGTGCTGCACACCTTGTCGGCGAAGGTCTGCTTCTTGGCGTCCCACAGCGGCCACAGCCAGCCGATGTAGCAGGGGATGCCGTCCAGGATGTGCGCCAGCTTGCGGACGAAGGCCATGCCGAAGCCGAGGGTCGCACCGTCGGCCTCCTTGTGGAGGCTGATGCCGACGACCTTCTTGCCGATCGTCTGGCCGGTGGTGCCCTCCTTGTAGAGCTGGAAGAAGAACATGCCGAGGGCGTACAGCATGCCGATGAGGCCGAGCACGCCGGCCGCCGCGGAGTCGGAGTCCCCGCCGCTGATGGCCGCGCCGATGCCGGCCAGCGCGTACATCGGGCCGGCGATGATCAGCGCGTCGAGCAGGTACGCGCCGACGCGCAGGCCCCAGTGGGCCAGCGGCGGCATGCCCGCACCCGGCATGCCGGGCATGCCCGGCATCCCCGGCTGCTGCGGGTAGCCGTAGGCCGGCGGCGGCGCCTGCTGCGGGTAGCCGTACTGCGGAGCCGCACCCTGCGGGGGCTGCTGCGGGTAGCCGTACTGCGGGGGGACGCCCTGCGGGGCCTGCTGCGGGTAGCCGGGCTGGCCCTGCGGGGGCTGCTGGCCGTAGGGGTTGTTCGGGTCGCCGAAGCTCATCGGTGAAGTCTCTCCAGGCTGCTGAAATGGGGACGAAGCGGCGTGGAGGAGATGGACCATGTGAGCGGCCTCCCCCGTGCTGCCGCGAAGTTTCAGCCCTCATCGTGTTCGGAGCACCGGATTCTGTCCAATTCCCGCCCCTGTCACGGGCCGCTGAGCCTGCCGCAGGGCATGCCGCGCGAGCGCGGTCGACACCGGGATGTGGCACCCGGTCCGGAGCCTCCGCGGCCCCGGACCGGGGCCGTCTAGAGGGCGCCGGCCAGGTCCGCGGACTCCAGGGCGGCGGCGTGCGCGTCCATGCGCTCGGCGGCGAGGATCGCGGCGGTGGTGTCGGCGCGGGACGCGGCGACGAGGAGCGCGCGGGCGGCGAGGTCGTGCGCGCGCTGGTGCAGCGCGGCGGTGTTCGCGGCCGAGCGCTGCGGAGCGCGTGCGGGCTGGGACCCGCGCAGCCGGCCGACCTGGGCGGCGATCTCGGCGGCGGCCCCGTCGAGGCCGAGCTCGTCGGTGACGGCGAGCAGGGCCGCGAGGTGGCCGGCGAGCTGGATGTCCAGCGCTTCGCCGCGGCTGCTGTGCGGGTAGTCGGACGGGGCGGTGCCCATGCGGTGGACGACCGACTTGGTGCGGATCGGCTCGTACATGAGGTGGCCTCCTGCGTGGTCAGGAGACCATCCTACATTGGATTGGTTCTAAAGTTGAGCTGAATCCTGTTGTTAGCCGCCCGTGTCCGCCGCTAGAGCTGGCTGTAGCCGTCGAGGAAGTTGCCGATGCGCGTCACGGCATCGGCCAGATCCGTGGCGTTCGGCAGGGTCACGATCCGGAAGTGGTCGGGCTCGGGCCAGTTGAAGCCCGTACCGTGCACGACCATGATCTTTTCGGCCCGCAGCAGGTCGAGGACCATCTGCCGGTCATCCTTGATCTTGTAGACGGACGGGTCCAGCCGCGGGAAGGCGTACAGCGCACCCTTCGGCTTCACGCAGGTGACGCCGGGGATCTGGGTGAGCATGTCGTACGCGACGTTGCGCTGCTCCAGGATCCGCCCGCCGGGCAGGACCAGGTCCTCGATCGACTGCCGGCCGCCGAGCGCGGTGGCCACGGCGTGCTGCGAGGGCATGTTCGCGCACAGGCGCATGTTCGCCAGGACCGTGAGGCCCTCGATGTAGCAGGAGGCGTGCTTCTTCGGGCCGCAGACCGCCATCCAGCCGGCCCGGTAGCCGGCGACGCGGTAGTTCTTCGAGAGGCCGTTGAAGGTCAGCGTCAGCAGGTCGGGGGCGATGGCGGCGGTGTTGTGGTGCACGGCGCCGTCGTAGAGGATCCGGTCGTAGATCTCGTCCGAGCAGACGACCAGGTTGTGGCGGCGGGCGATGTCCGTCAGCCCGCGCAGCATCTCCTCGTCGTAGACCGCGCCCGTCGGGTTGTTCGGGTTGATGATCACGATCGCCTTGGTGCGGTCGGTGACCTTGCGCTCGATGTCGGCGAGGTCCGGCATCCAGTCGGCCTGCTCGTCGCAGCGGTAGTGCACGGCCGTGCCGCCGGCGAGGGAGACGGACGCGGTCCACAGCGGGTAGTCCGGCGCCGGGACCAGCACCTCGTCACCGTCGTCGAGCAGTGCCTGCATCGACATCTGGATCAGCTCGGAGACGCCGTTGCCGAGGTAGATGTCCTCGACGTCCAGGTCGATGCCCTTGGTCTGGTAGTGCTGCATGACCGCGCGGCGCGCGGAGAGCAGCCCCTTCGCGTCCCCGTAGCCGTGGGCGTTGCCCAGGTTGCGGAGCATGTCCTCAAGGATCTCCGGCGGGCAGTCGAAGCCGAAGGCCGCGGGGTTGCCGGTGTTGAGCTTGAGGATGCGATGACCTGCTGCTTCGAGCCGCATGGCCTCTTCGAGCACGGGGCCGCGGATCTCGTAGCAGACATTGGCGAGTTTGGTTGACTGGATCACCTGCATGACGGGAGCTTACGGGCCCCGGTGCGGGCTTGACGTGCGTTTTCGAAGAGAGGCTCGACGAGCGAAATGTCCCATTTCAGGTAATGGGTGGGTGGTGGTGGGGTCCCCCCTTGGAATCCGGGGCCGGGCACGCGTTCCGCCCTGCGGAATGGGTGGGGGCGGGGCCGGCGAAAACGCGGGATGTTGCGCTCGTCACCTCGGTGGACGGGTGAGGACCGAGGGTGACGGAGTACTCCGGCTGAGTACGTCGGCTGAGTACGCGCACTCATGCGGCGGGGCCGGGCGCGGGGGAGGCTGGGCACATGAACCAGGGCGAGTGGAAGCCGGCGGACTACCGCCGGGGCACGGAGAGGGTGGGCACGGTGATCGTGGCCGCCGCGGGCGTCGTCATGGCGGCGGGGGCGATCTTCGCGGCGATGCTCTTCCTGGTGTTCCTGAACAGCGGCTACTGAGGGGCGCGAGCAGTGGAGTTCGTAGTCGGTGACATGGCGATCACCACGGTCGGCACGGATGGCGACGACCGGGCCATCGAGTTCCTCGTCAGGCCGGAGGGGGGCGCGGAGGAAGGACACTTCGCGATCTTCCGTGAACACGACGAGGGCTGGGAGTCCGCCCGCATCACCATCGCCCCGGAGTCGGCCGCGATCCCGGTGGCGGCGGTCGAATGGGCGGTGGAGTTCGCACGCGAGTACCTCTGAGGGCCGGCGGAGGCCCGGCCCGCGTTGTCAGTGGCCTCGCCTACCGTTCGGGACATGAAGCCGCTCAGGATCATCGCCGGAGACGCGACGAGCCCCCAGGCCAAGGGGCCCAAGATCATCGCCCACCTCTGCAACGACCTCGGCGGGTGGGGGAAGGGCTTCGTCCTGGCCGTCTCGAAGCGGTGGCCAGAGCCGGAGGCCGCGTACCGGGACTGGCACCGGGGACGCAGCGGAAACGACTTCGGGCTGGGCGCCGTGCAGGTGGTGCGGGTGAAGCCCGACACCTGGGTGGCCAACATGGTCGGGCAGCGCGGGATGCGCACCGGGAGCGGGGGACCGCCGATCCGCTACGACGCCGTGGAGCGCTGCCTCGACGCGCTGGCCGGGCACGCCGCCGAGCTGGGGGCAGGCGTCCACATGCCGCGCATCGGGTGCGGGCTCGCGGGCGGCAAGTGGTCACGCGTCGAGCCGCTGATCACCGACGCGCTGTGCGCGCGGGACGTGGAAGTGACGGTCTACGACCATGCGTGAGCCCGAGGTGCCCGGGGGCGGGTCCTGGGCGGGCGCGGTCCACGAAGACCTCCTCGCGGCGAAGGCGCTGGTCTACGACGCTTGCGGGTTCACGTGCTCGCGGCCGGTCGCCGAGGCGGAGAGCGCCGGGTACGGGGCGTACACGCTCACGCTGGACGGCCTGCGGGTCACCTTCCGCGCGGCCAGGACGACCCCGACGAAGGCCGGGCAGTTCGTCACGGTGTGGAAGCGGTCCGACGGCGGGCCGATCCGGCCCTTCGACGTGACGGACCCCGTCGACCTCGTCGTCGTCAGCACCCGGGACGCGGACGGCTTCGGGCAGTTCGTCTTCTCCCGCGAGGTGCTCCGCGAGCGCGGCATCCTGTCCGTGGACGGGTCCGGCGGCAAGCGCGCCCTCCGGGTCTACCCGCCGTGGGTCGCGACGCAGAGCCGGCAGGCCCGGGCGACGCAGGCCTGGCAGGCCGACTGCTTCCTGGATGTGGGCACCGGCGCCCAGGTCGACCTCACCCGCGCCCGGATCCTCCTTCAGCCCTAGACGCGGTGTCGGCGGCGGGGTCGGGTGCTGGGGGCGTGGCACGATCGGCGGCATGGAGTACCGGTACGCCACCGAGGCCGACGCGCCCGCCATGGCCGAGCTCTTCGCCGCCAACCACCACGACGCCCTGACGGAGCGGCAGCGGGCGGAGCAGGGGTTCGTACAAGGCGGCCTCGACGCCGACGTCCTGCGGGCGATGGCCCGGGCCGGGGAACTGCTGGTCGCGGACGACACCGGCCGGGTCGCCGGCCTGCTCGCCCTGTCGGCGGCCGCCGGCCTGGCGGATCCCCCACCGCCGGTCGCGGGCCTGCTCCGCGCGCAGGACGCCCTTGAGTGGGACGGGCACCCCCTCGGCGAGACGCGGTGGCTGCTCTACGGGCCGGTCGTGGTCGACGCCGGATACCGGGGGCGCGGCGTGGCCCGGGCCCTGTTCACCATGGCCGTGGCGGCGGCCTCGGAACGGGCCGAAGCGGTGGTGGCGTTCATCGAGGCCGACAACGTGCCGTCCTGGAAGGTGCATGTGGACGGCTTCGGCATGATCCCGCTGGGCGAGTACGTCGCGGCCGGCCGCACGTACAACGCCGTGGCCGCGCCGACCACCTAACCCGCCGCCGTCTCCCGATGCGCCGCCCGGCCGGGGCTCCGCCCCGCACCCCGCTCCTCAAACGCCGGCGGGGCTGAATGGTGCGGCGAGGCTGAACGGTGCGGCTCAAAGCCCGGGGCTCCGCCCCGCACCCCGCGCCTCAAACGCCGGCGAGGCTGAATGGTGCGGCGGAGGGTGGATGGTGCGGCGAGGCTGGAGAGGGTTCGGCGGGGTTGGGCGGTGCGCCTCAAAGACCGGGGCTCCGCCCCGCACCCCGCGCCTCAAACGCCGGCGGGGCTGGATGGTGCGGCGGAGGCTGAATATGGTGCGCGAGCTGGAAATTGTGCGGCGAGCTGGATGGTGCGGAGTGGTCCCAGGTTCTGGGGTAGCAGCCGGGCCGGTTGGGACGGGGTCGGGTGTGTGTCGGGGTGTCCCCGCAGGGCGCCGAACACAACAAGGCCGATCTCTCCGACCCCCCGACACGTTCGGCGCCCGAGGAGACACCCCGGCGCGCGCCCGGCCCCGGCCCGAGCGGCCCCCCGTACCACCCCGGTCCGACCGGTGCAACCGGCAAGCCCGGCCCGAGCGGCGCAGCCACCCGGCAGCCAACCCGCGCCCGGCCCCGGCACATCCGGCAAGCGCGGCGCAGCCGACCGGCGCCACGCCGAGCGATCTTGGAGGATCGATTCGTCCCGTTCCGCCCTCCTAGGGTCGTGCCCGCACGACCCAGCCCCCCCTGGAAGGGATTCCTCCGCATGAAGCTCCGCAACGCCGCGGCCGCCGCCCTGGCCGCGTTCGCCCTGGCCCTGTCGCTGCCCGGATCGGCGCTGGCCGCCACGGGCGACTTCTCCTACAAGTACGTCGACAACCTCGGACACGAGCAGAAGATCGTGCTGCACGACCCGCACACCGGCAAGTGCATCAACCTGTACGCCGTCGGCTCCGACGAGGTGCAGCCCGGCTACGGCCCGCACAACCGGACCGACACCCCCGTGATCGTCTACAAGGGGGCGAACTGCGCCGGCCCCGAGTACCGGCTGCGGGCGAACGGCAACCCGGCGCGCGACGACCTCGAAGTTCGCTCGGTGAAGTTCGAGGCCGCGGCGTAGCTCCCGGGTCCGTCCTGCCTGCCTGCCTGCCGACACCGTCGGAAACCGGTTCCGTACGCGCTACCCCTCCAGGATCACCAGGGGGATCTCGCGGGGCCGGGCGGCCCTCTGGTCGTCCTCGAACGGGGGCCAGAGGGCCGTCATCATGTCCCAGTACGTCTCGCGCTCCTCCGGCGTGGCCGTGCGCGCCGTCGCCTTGACGGTGGCCGCGCCGACCTGGAGGCGGACCTCCGGGTGGTCGGTGAGGTTCAGGTACCAGCGGGGGTGGTCCGGGGCGCCGTAACCGGCGGCCAGGACGACGAAACGGCCCGCGTCCTCGCCGTAGATCAGCGGGGTGCGGACGGTGCGGCCGGTGCGGCGGTCCACCGTGGTGAGCAGCAGGGTGGGGACCCCGTGCCACAGGTGCCCGTCGGCGCCCGCGGTGGTCACGTACGCGCGGACGTGGTCGAGCCGTGGGCCGGGTCGCGGGTCCGTGGGGTGTTCCCAGTCGACATCGAGTGCGTGCATTTACCTGTCCTTAGGGTCGTGGCCCCCTGGCGGCTAACGAGCATTAACGATTCTGGATGCGCACGACCCGTAGCGCACCCTTGTAGGTCTGGACCAAGCTCGTCGCATGGATCTGGAGCTGAGGCACCTCAAGATCGTCAGGGCCGTCGCCGACGCCGGGAGTCTGACCCGGGCCGCCACCGCCCTCGGCCTCGCGCAGCCCGCGCTCAGCACCCAGCTGAAGCGGATCGAGCGGGCACTGGGCGGGACGCTGTTCGTGCGCGGGCGGGAGGGGGTACGGGCCACCCCGCTCGGGGAGCTCGTACTGGAGCGGGCGCGGGTACTGCTGCCCGCCGTGTGCGAGCTGCAGGAGGAGGCCCAGCGGTTCGCCCGGCAGGAGACGCACGGCCACCGGCTCGGCGGGACGCACGGCCCGCTGCTCGGCGGGCTCGTGGACCGGCTCGCGCGCGCGGAACCCGGGGTGCCGGTGACCACGTACACCTCCTGGTCCGAGCGGGAGCTCGCCGGGAGCGTCGCCGACGGGCGGCTCGACTTCGCGCTGCTCGGGGTCTGCGGGGAGAGCGCGCCGCCCGAGCCGGGGCGGCTCGCCTGGATGGAGGTGGCGCGGGACCCGGTGCACGTGATGCTGGCCGAGGACCATCCGCTGGCCCTCGCCCCGCGCGACGAGGTCGACCTGGCCGAGCTGGCCGCCGAGGCGTGGGCGGACGTGCCGGGGGACGGGTGCTTCGGGGACTGCTTCGCCGCGGCGTGCGTGCGGGCCGGGTTCACGCCCGCCTGCGTGTACGAGACGGACACGGCGTCGTGCGTGCACCTGGTCCAGGTCGGGCGGGCGGTCGGACTGTGCCGGGCGACGTTCCCGGCGACCCCGGGGGTGGTCACGCGGCCGCTGGCCGGGACGCCGCTGGTGTGGCGGCACCTGCTGGGCTGGCATCCCGCCGGGCGGGCTGCCGCGCGGGCCGCGGATGTGCTGGAGCAGGCTCGGGCCGCGCATGCGGAGGCGTTGGGCAGGGCCGGGGGCCTGCGGCCCGCTCTGCCGTGGTCTGCGGCCTAGTCCGCCCGCCGGGCCGCGGCTCCGATGCCGGGGCTCCGCCCCAGACCCCGCGCCTCAAACGCCGGCGAGGCTGGATGGTGCGGCGAGGCTGAAGGATCGGGGCTCCGCGCCGGGCCCCGCGCCTCAAACGCCGGCGAGGCTGGATGGTGTGGCCGGGCTGCGAAAGGCGGACGCCCCCGGCGGGGCCGGGGGTGTCGGGGCAGCCTGGGCGCGGATTGCCTACGGCAGGTAGCGCTCGATGACCTGCGGGCCCTCCTTCTCGATCAGCTCACGTGCCTTCGCGACCCGCTCCGGAGTCGGGTCGTGGCCGGTCACCATCACGAGGTCCTCGGGGTCGTACGGCCGTTCCCCGCCCGTGAAGAGCCGGTCCGACCGTGTGGGCTGCTCGTCGGGTTCACTGACCATCGCGTACCTCCTACGGTTTCCCCTTCCCCTGGCCCCATACTCCGACCGCCGGCCCATGAACGCACGTCGGCGTCCGCGGCGCCGCGGGCATAACACCGGGGGAGGGGCCAACCGGCAGCTCCCGCGCGCCGGTTCGGATTTCTACGGTTTCCGCAGACGCCCCCGGAAACCGAGGAGATCCCCCATGCTCAAGCGACACGCCCGCACGGCGTGTACCGCCCTGGCCGCCGCCGGGCTGCTGCTGGCCGGGACGGGCGGCGCCACCGCCGACTCCGCCCCCGCAGCCCCCTCGGCGGCGACCACCCTGCGCACCGCCGACGCCCCGCCCGAGCTGCTCGCCGCCATGCAGCGCGACCTCGGCCTGACCCCCACGCAGGCCAAGGCCCGACTGGCGCACGAGGCCGAGGCGGGGGCCACCGCCGCCCGGCTGCGGGACCGGCTCGGTGCGGCCTTCGCCGGGGCCTGGGTGGACGGGGCCGACGCCGCCACCCTCACCGTCGCCACCACCCGCGCCGCCGACACCGCCGCGATACGGGCCACCGGCGCCACGGCGCGGCTCGTCACCCGCGCCCTGGCCGACCTGGACTCCGCCAAGGCGGCCCTGGACCGGGCGGCCACCACCGGGACCCCCGTGCGGTACGTCGACCCGCGCTCCAACACCCTGGTCGTCGAGGAGGCCGAGCCGGGCGCGGCGGCGCGGCTGCTGGCCGCCACCGGGACCGACGCGGCCCTGGTCACGGTGGTCCGTACGGCCGAGGCCCCGCGTCCGCTCTACGACCTGCGCGGCGGGGACGCCTACTACATGAACGGCAGCGGCCGCTGCTCCGTCGGCTTCCCGGTCACCAGGGGGACCGTGAACGGCTTCGCCACCGCCGGCCACTGCGGCCGCGCCGGCACGAGCACCAGCGGCTTCAACCAGGTCGCGCAGGGCTCCTTCCAGGCCTCGGTGTTCCCCGGCAACGACATGGCCTGGGTGGCCGCCAACACCCAGTGGACCTCCACCCCGTACGTGAAGGGCAGCGGAGGCGCGAACGTGCAGGTCACGGGCTCGGTGTTGCAGCCGGTCGGGGCCTCGGTATGCCGCTCAGGCTCGACCACCGGCTGGCACTGCGGCACGATCCAGCAGCACGGCACCAGCGTCACCTACCCCGAGGGCACCATCTCCGGGGTGACCCGTACGACGGTCTGCGCCGAGCCGGGCGACTCCGGCGGCTCCTACATCTCCGGGAGCCAGGCCCAGGGCGTGACCTCGGGCGGCTCCGGCAACTGCTCCAGCGGCGGGACCACCTTCTTCCAGCCGCTGAACCCGATCCTGTCGGCGTACGGACTGACCCTCAAGGTCACCGGCAGCGACCCGGGCCCCGGCCCCGGCCCCGGTGAGCCCGAGCCCGGCGGCACCTGGAAGGCCGGCACCGTCTACGCGGCCGGCGCCACCGTCACCCACGGCGGCGCGAGCTACCGCTGCGTCCAGGGGCACCAGGCTCAGCCGGGCTGGGAGCCGCCGAACGTCCCGGCGCTCTGGCAGCGCCTGTAGCAGCACGGGAGAGGGCCGGTGCCGTGGCTGCCAAGGGGGGAGTCACGGCACCTCCGCGTGCCCGGGATCAGACGAGGACCGCGGCCAGGGTGCCGAGCGCGCCGAGCACGGCCAGCAGGCCGCAGATCGCGAGGTTCACCGTCCGGTGCTCCCAGAAGACCGCGACGAACTCCCGGATGGTGGCGCTGGGCCAGTAGTACTTCGCGGTGGGGGAGCCCAGCACCTGCCCGTTGACGCCGGTCTTGCGCGCCAGCATCGCGGCCCGGAAGGCGTGGAAGTTGTTGGTGACGACCACGCACCGGTACGCCGGATCGTGCGCCTCCATGAGCTCGCGGCTGAAGAGCATGTTCTCCTCGGTCGTGGTGGACCGGTCCTCCAGCACGATGTGCTCCGCCGGCACGCCCTCCGCGATCAGCCAGTCCGCCATCGCCCGGGCCTCCGCGACCTTCTCGTCCGATCCCTTGCCGCCCGAGACGAGCAGCACCGGCGGCCGGCCGCCCCGGGCCAGCTGGCTCTCGTAGATCTGCCGGCCCTTGCGCAGGCGCGAGGCCAGCAGCGGCGGCACGCGGTCCCCGCCGACCAGGCCCGAGCCCAGCATGACCACGTGGTCGACGTCGCCGCGCACCTTGATCCGCCCGTAGAGGAAGGCGTAGCCGAGGAAGCAGAAGAAGACGAAGGAGACGTAGCCGGCCACCACGGTGAGCGTTCCGGCGATGCCGCCCAGGACGGGGGAGCCGACCACGCCGACGAGGATCAGCAGGGCGATCAGCGCGAAGATCGCGAGGCCCGCGAGCATCGACAGCAGGTTGGCCGGCCGCAGCCCCTCCTTGCGGACCATGGTCACCCCGTTGCGGACGAGGAAGACGCCCAGCGCCAGGATGCCGAACGCGGGTGAGGCGAAGGCGAGCACGGCGACCGTGACGGCCGCCCAGGTGGGCAGCCTGCCCACCTGGAGGAACAGCGCGGAGCAGGCGCTGAGGAAGGTCAGCCCCAGGAGCACGGCGTTGCTGAAGCGGCGCCGGTCCTGCCGGACGCTTATGCAGAACGCGAGGAACAGCAGGGCGGCGAGGGCGAAGGCGACCATGCCGCCCATCGTAGGCGTCCGATCTACCGAAGATCCCGGGCGGTGCGGCGCACCGAACGCCCGGCCAGCACGTCCGTCCGGCGCCCGTCGCGCATGACGAAACGCCCGTCGATCAGGACGTGCGGGATGCCCGTCGGCAGCACCCGCGGCCGCTCGTACGTGGACCCGGCCGCGACCGTGTCGGGGTCGAAGAGGACGAGGTCGGCGCGGTGGCCCACCCGGACCAGGCCGCGGTCGGGCAGGCGCAGGCGCGCCGCCGGGCGGCCGGCCAGGTGCGCCACGCACTCCTCCAGGGAGAGCAGGCCGAGTTCGCGGACGTAGTGGCCGAGGTAGTGCGGGAAGGTGCCGTAGGCGCGCGGGTGCGGTTTCGCGCCCTGGAGGATGCCGTCGGAGCCGCCGGTGTGGACGCGGTGGCGCATGATCGCCCGGACGTTCTCCTCGTGGCCGACGTGCTGGAGGACGGTCGGCGCGAGGCGGTCGTCCAGCAGCAGCCGGCGGGCGGTCTCCCAGCCGTCCACGCGCGTGCCGACGTACGCGGCGAGGGCGGGATCGGCGACGCCCGAGATCTCCACCGCCGACCAGTCGACGGGGACCCCGTGGCAGCCGTCCGCGCCCTCCACCTCCAGCGCGTGGCGGATGCGCCCGGCCTGGGCGTCGTCGCGCAGGCGGCCCAGGACCGCCTCCGGTCCGCCCTCGTTCGCCCAACTGGGCAGGAGCGCGACGAGGGTGGTGCACCCGGGGGTGTACGGGTAGCTGTCGAGGGTGATGTCGGCGCCCTCGGCCAGGGCCGCGTCGAGCAGGGCGAGCAGTTCGGGGGCGCGGCCCTCGTTCTCGCCGAAGTTCATGGTGGCGTGGGCCAGGTGCAGGGCGCAGCCGGCCTCCCGGGTCAGCCCCACCATCTCGGCGTAGGCGGCCAGCGCGCCGCGGCCGTACGAGCGGTGGTGCGGGCAGTAGTAGCCGCCGTACCGGGCCACCACCCGGCACAGTTCGGTCAGTTCGGCGCCGGAGGCGTACATGCCGGGGGTGTAGGTGAGGCCGGAGGACATGCCGACGGCGCCCTCGGCCAGGCCGTCGGCGACGAGCTGCCGCATCCGGTCCAGCTCGGCCGAGGTCGCCGGGCGGTCGTCCCAGCCGAGGACGTGGGCGCGGACGGTGCCCTGCGGGACGAGGTAGGCGGCGTTGACGGCGATGCCGTGGCCGCCGTGGGCCCGGTCCAGGCGGTCGAGGTAGCCGCCGACCGTGCGCCAGTCGAAGTCGATGTCGTCCCCGGGGCCGTTCCACCCCGCGATGGCGGCCCGCACCTCGCCCAGGGTCCGGTCGTCGGCCGGTGCGTACGACAGGCCGTCCTGGCCGAGGACTTCGAGGGTCACGCCCTGGGCGGCCTTCGCGCTGTGGTCCGGATCGCGGAGCAGGGCGAGGTCGCTGTGCGCGTGCATGTCGACGAAGCCGGGCGCGAGGGCCAGGCCGTGCGCGTCGAGGGTCTCGCGGCCCCCGGGGAGCGGGCCGATCCCGGCGATCCGGCCCTCGTGGACGCCGACGTCCGCGGTGTACGAGGGCCCGCCCGTGCCGTCGACGACGCGGGCCCCCCGGATGACCAGGTCCACCGGTCCGTTCCTAGAAGAAGGTGCGGACGTAGTCGGTGACGGAGCCGTCGGCCTCCACGACCGGGATCAGCGGCCACTTCTCGAAGATCGTGCAGGGGTGGGACATGCCGAGGGCCACCCAGTCGCCGACCTGCACGTCGTCGGCCGAGCCGGTCTCCAGCCAGGCGTGCTGGTCGGACAGTTTGACCACGCGGATGCCGGTGGCGGGCCGCTCGACGCCGGTGAGGGCGTCACGGACCAGCTCGGCCTCGGGCAGGCCCAGGTCGTAGGCGATGTCGCGCTTGCCCGCGTTGACGAAGGCCTGGGTGGGGGAGGGCCGGGAGACGACCTGGGTCCACAGCCGGAACGCGGGGCGCAGGCCGCCCTCTTCGGGGTGGCGGTTGAAGGGGGTGAGGCGCGTGTACCAGCCGTGGTCGTGGGAGACGTACGCGCCGGAGCGGAGCAGCTTCAGGGTGGGGCGGGACAGCTCCGGGAGCTCGGCGAAGACATCGGCGACCGCGTCGAACCAGGCGGAGCCGCCGGCGCTGACGACGATCTCCTCCAGGTCGGCGGCGAACCGGCCCGCCTTGTCGAACTCGACGGCCAGGGCGGTGAGCCGGCGCAGGTACGCGTGGACGCGGTCCGGGTCGGCTTCGGGCACCTCGGCCTCGTAGCCGCCCACGCCGGCCAGCCGCAGGGTGGCGGTGGCGGCGACCGCGTCGGCGACGGCGCGGCAGTCCTGCTCGGTGCGGGCCCCGGTGCGGGCGTCCTCACCGGCGCCGAGCTCGACGACGACGTCGACGACGGCGGGCGCGTCGCGCAGGGCCCGGTCCATGAGGTGGACCCCGCGCACGGAGTCGACGTAGCAGACGAAGCGGAAGTCGGGGTCGGCGGCGAGCTCGCCGGCGACCCAGCGCAGGGCGGACGGATCGACGAGCTCGTTGGCGAGGAAGATCCGCCGGATGCCGAAGGCGCGGTAGACGCGGGCCTGGTGGGGAACGGCCGCGGTGATGCCCCACGCGCCGTGGTCCAGCTGACGGCGGAAGAGCTGCGGGGCCATGCAGGTCTTGCCGTGCGGGGCGAAGGCGAGGTCGTGCCGGGCGGCGTAGGCGCCGAGCGCGGCGAGGTTGTGCTCCAGCGCGTCGGCGTCGAGGGTCAGGACGGGCGTGGTGAAGCCGCCGGTGTGGAGGTCCCGTCGCTGGGCGGCGAGCTGCCCGACGGTGAGGCCCTGCGTCTGGGCGTCCGGCGGGAGCCCCTTGAACCGGTGGTCGACCGGCTCGTCGGCGAGGTCCTGGACGGGGTCGCTGGCGCTGGCCATGCGGGTGCCTCCCGGGGGGTTGCGTGGTGTGCAACGGTCGTTGCGTATGCCGCTGCGTGCTGTCTAACATCCCGGGTGACGGTGGGTCAACGCGCGCCGCCGCGCCGTCGGCGGAGCCGGTGTTCGCAGTGACGCTCACGAGAGGACGCGGCATGAGCCAGTCGGTGGAGCGGGCGCTGCGGATCCTGCCGCTGCTCGCGAAGGGCCCGGCCCCCCTGGGGGCGGTCGCGGACGAGCTCGGCGTCCACAAGAGCACCGCCCTCCGCCTCCTGCGCACGCTGGACGAGCACGGCTTCGTCTACCGCCAGCCCGACGGCCGCTACCGCCTGGGGTCGAGGCTCTTCGCGCTCGCCGCCGAGGCCATCGAGAACCTCGACGTCCGGGAGATCGCGCACCCCCACCTCGTCGAGCTCAACCGGGCCACCGGCCACACCGTTCACCTCGCCCTGCACCAGGACGACGAGGTCGTGTACGTCGACAAGGTCGACAGCCGCTACCCCGTCCGCATGTACTCCCGCATCGGCCGGCCCGTCCCCCTCACCGTCGCCGCCGTCGCCAAGCTGCTCCTCGCCGACCTGCCCGAGGCCGAGCGCCGGGCCCTCGCCGAGCGGATCGAGTACCCCCGCTACACCCCTCGCTCCACCCCGGACGCCGCCGCCTTCCTCCGCGAGCTGGACCTCGTGCGCGAGCGGGGCTGGGCCACCGACCTCGGCGGGCACGAGGAGTCCCTCAACTGCCTCGGCGCGCCCGTGCACGGGCCGGACGGGCGGGTCGTCGCCGCGCTGTCCGTCTCCGCGCCCGGTGTGGTCGTCTCCGCCGAGGGGCTCCTCGAACTGCTGCCGCAGGTCCTCCGTACCGCCGATGCCATCAGCCAGGACTATTCAGGAGCACAGGAGAGAACGTGACCGCGAACACCGCAGGCACCGCGAGCACCGCAGGCACCGCGAAGACCGCCATCACCCCGGACACCCACACCGTCCCGCCCGCGAGGTTCTCGCACGGCGTCCGCAAGGGGAACATCCTCCAGGTTGCCGGCCAGGTCGGCTTCCTCCCGCACGTCGACGGGCACCCGCCCACCCCCGCCGGGCCGACGCTGCGCGAGCAGACCCTCCAGACGCTGGAGAACGTCCGCTCCGTACTGGAGGCGGGCGGCGCGAGCTGGGACGACGTGATGATGATCCGCGTCTACCTCACCGACACCGGGCACTTCGCCGAGATGAACGGCATCTACAACGCCTACTTCGAGCAGCAGGGCCTGAAGGAGGCCCCCGCCGCCCGCACCACCGTGTACGTGGGCCTGCCGGCCGGGCTGCTCGTCGAGATCGACGCCCTCGCCGTCCTCGGCTGAGCCGCGGCCGGACACGCGGGTGGGGCGCCCCCCTGGCGGCGGGGCGCCCCGTTCACACACGGGCTACGAGCAGTACTGCGCTTCCTTGCCGATCGAGCGGTACATGCAGTCCGCGTTCTCCAGCAGCTGGAGCACGGCGTCCTTGTTCCGCGCGGTCTCGCGGTCGATCACCTCGTCCGGCGGGTAGAAGCCGCCTCCGCCGCTCGCCGGGTACATCTCGAAGGTGTAGGCGAAGATCTTCTGGTTGCCCCACAGCCAGTCGTCGATCGTGCCGTCGGTGATGTACAGGTCGCTCGACTGCTCCGGCGTGTAGCCGTTGCTCGCCGCCATGCCCGTGCCGATCTTCTTGTAGACGGCGAGGTCGTCGGCGGTCAGGCCCGGGGCGGTGTCGTTGTAGGTGTAGCCGAAGGGCCACAGCACCAGTTCGCTGTACGTGTGGAAGTCGATCGCGGCCTTGATCTGCTGCTTGCCGCCGATCACCCGGCTGCGGACGAAGTCCGAGACGGCCTTCACCTCGGGCGCCGACTCGGCGGCCGCGCCCCGGTAGGTCTCGGAGCTCTTGCTGCTGCTGGAGCCGCCGCAGCAGCCCCACTTGTAGTTCCAGTTCCGGTTCTCGTCCGTGCCGATGTACGAGGATCCGCTGTTGGGCTGGCGGTTCTTGCGCCAGGAGCGGTAGGAGCCGGTGGCGATGTCGTACTCGCCGCCGTCCGGGTTGAGGTCCGGGACGATCCAGATCTCGCGGCCGTTGACGGCGTTGGTGACCCGGGAGTCGGTGCCGTACTTGGAGCCGAACTCCTTGAGCAGGTAGAGCGCCATCTCGACGGTCAGGTGCTCGCGGGCGTGCTGGTGGTGGGTGAAGAGCACCTCGGGTTCGGCCTCGTCGGTCGCGACGTTGTCGCTGATCTTGATGGCGATGAGGTCGCGGCCCTGGTACGACTTCCCGATCACCCGCTTGCTCATGATGCCCGGGTACTGGGCGATGCGCTGGTCGATCTCCGTGTTCATCTCGGCGTAGTTGTGGTACTTCGAGTCCGCCGGGGGGAAGTCCATCGGGCTGGCCGCGATGCCGGGCAGCGAGCGGTCCGGCGGCCCGGGCAGCGCGGTGAGCCGGTAGCCGAGCGCGCGCAGGTTCTTCGCCTGCATGGTGTCCGCGCTGACCACGACCGTGTGGTCGTCCACCTCGTCGATCGAGACGCCCGTACGGAGCAGGGCGGTGCGGTCGGCGGGGGTGGAGGGGCCGTGGATCCGGTACTGGACGATGGCCTCGTCCTGGGTGGCGGTGGACGGGGTGGGCGGTGGCGATGCCGTCGCGCTCATGCCGTAGGCGGGTGCGCCCAGCGCGAGCGCCAGCAGGGCCGCCGTGACGGCGGCCCTCCGGCGGGTATGGAGCCGCATGCGTTCTCCTGGGTGGGAGTGTGGGGGTAGCCGTGCGGACGCGCACAGCGTGCTCTCATGGCATGTCCCGGTCAAGGACCCGCCGCGCGGGCCGAACCGATCCGGCCACCCCCACACGTACCGCCTACGGGAGCCCGTGGACCTTCGGACCCACCGAGTTCGACCAAGCACTACCCGCCTTGGCGTCCCAGTTGGTCGACCAGGTCATCGCACCGCGCAGCCCCGGGTAAGTCTTCGACGGCTTGAAGGATCCGCAGTTCGTCCCCCTGGCCAGGCAGTCCAGGGCGTTGTTGACGATGGTCGGGGAGACGTAGCCGCTGCCCGCGCCGCTCGGCGAGGCCGGGACGCCGATGCCCACCTGGGAGGGGTCGAGGCCGCCCTCCAGCTGGATGCAGGCGAGCGCGGTGAGGAAGTCCACCGAGCCCTGGGAGTAGACCTTGCCGTCGCAGCCGTTCATCGAGCCGCTGTTGTAGTACTGCATATTGACGACGGTGAGGATGTCCTTGATGTTCAGCGCCGTCCTGAAGTAGCCGCCCTGCGTGGACTGCATGTCGATCGTCTGCGGGCCATGGTGATGACCAGTGACGGGCCGGCCTTCGCGGACAGCGAGCGCAGCGCCTGCGTCATGTAGGTGGGGTTGAGGCCGTTCTCCAGGTCGATGTCGATGCCGGTGAAGCCGTACTCCTGCATCAGCGCGTACGCGGAGTTCGCGAGGTTGTTGGCGGAGGCCGAGTCGTTGACCGAGATGGTCCCCTTCTCGCCGCCGATGGAGAGGATGACCGACTTGCCGGCCGCCTTCTTCGCGGCGACGTCGGCCTTGAACTGGGCGACCGTGTAGCCGCCGAGGCCGGCCGAGTCGAGGTTGAAGGTGATGGCGCCGGGCGTGGTGGTGGCGTCGGCGAAGGAGACGGCGATGATGTCGTACTGCGCGGAGACGTCGGAGATCCTCTGGACGGTCGCGCCGTTGTCGAAGTTCTGCCAGTAGCCGGTCAGGGCGTGCTTGGGGACGGCCGGCCCGGGACCCGGCCCGGGGCCGGTGCCGGTCGTGGTGCCGGTGACCGGAGCGGACTTGGCGCCCTCGCCCGCCGCGTTGTACGCGCTCACCTGGAAGGAGTACGAGGTCGAGGCGGCGAGTCCGGTGAGCTGGGTGGAGGCGCCCGAGGTGACGGTCCGGACGCGGACGCCGTCCTGATACACGTAATAGCCGGCGGCCCCGCCGACCGCGTTCCACGAAAGGGTGAGAGCGCTCGCGCTCTGGCCGGAAACGGCGGTCCCGGCGGGGGCTCCCGGGATGGCCGGGCCGGGGTCGGTGCCGCCGCCGCCGTCCGGTCCGAACACGCTGAACTCGTCGACGACGTAGGCCGGCTGGCCGTACCAGCCGTGCGTGTAGACCGTGACCTGGGTGGTGCTGGGGCCGGTGGTGAAGGTGGTGGAGAGCTTCTGCCAGCCGGCGCCCGATCCGGGGGTCCAGGTGGACACGTCCTGGGTGCCGGTCCCGGTCGCGCCGAGGTAGACGTAGCTGCCCTGGACCTGCGTACTGAGCGTGTAGGTCGAGTTCGGCTTGACTGTGACGGTCTGACTACAGCGGGCGTTGTCCTGTCCGGCCGGGGTGGCTTTGAGGGCGCCGGCTCCGGCGTAGACGGGCGAGGAGACGGAGGCGCCGGTTCCGCCGGTGCAGGACCAGTTGGCGAGACCCGACTCGAAGCCGCCGTTGCGGGCGACGTTGACGTCGACGGCCTGCGCGGTACCGGTGGCGAGGGCCGTCAGGGCGCCCGCGGTGAGGGTGACGGCGATGGGGAGGACGAGGGAGCGTATGCGGTTCACGTGGGCTCCGGTGGGGGGAGGAAGGTGGTGAAGGGAGAGGAGGACCGGGTGGGGTGAGTCCGACTCAAGGCGTGCGCTGCCAAGTTGGTCCAGACCAATCCTCGTGTCAAGAGTCTTTGCGATGTGGCTTGAAATGACCGAAGAGTCGATCCCTGTTGTCCGGGTTTCCCGCCACCTGTGACAGAGGGCGGCCGTACGGGAATCGGCAAGGCCCTGCCCCGCCTGGGGTGGCGCGGATATGGTGCTGAGGCAAGGGGGAAGCTCGTCGATCGTTTGCGGTCGCGCAGGACATGCGCGTGCGCGGCGTCTTCGCGTCCAGCGCGCGACGGGCCCGTGGCACACGGGTGAACGTGGGGGAACGGGGGAATTCACGTGCCGACCGCCATCGCTGTCACCAGCGCCGATCTGGTACTTCCGGCCCCTGACCGGCACACGCCCGGGGCCGCCGTACTGCACCCGCCCGAGCAGCTCGACCTGGAGGGCGCGCTCGCCGAGACCAGCGCGCTGCTGGAGCGGCACGGCCACCTCGTGGCCCTCGTACCGCCCTGGCTCCCGCGCGCCACCGTCCAGCGGCTGCACACCGTACGCGCCATCCTGGAGACCGACCGGATCGCGCTCCTCGGCATCGATCTGCCGCCGCTCGGCACGGCCCTGCTGGTCCGTCAGCTGCGTCAGCTCAGCGTCTGCGACTTCAGCCCCGGAATCATCGCCTCCGCGGCCCGGTTGCTGTCCCACTACGTCTACGCGGGCGCCCTCCTGGGCTCGGTCGCCAAGCTCGACCGGGTCCGGGTCCCGGTCGGGCTGGGGGCGCACGCCAGGTCCTGGTCGCCGAGCGCGCAGTTCGCCGTACTGGCCCACCCGACGCCACACCTGGCCAAGCTCGGGGCCGCCGGGGCGCAGGCGTCGGCCGCGGTGCCCGCCGGACCCGGGTTCGCCACCCAGCTCACCTTCGCCCGCGGCCAGCTCGCCTCCGACTGGGTCACGGCCGAACTCGCCCCCGCCTGGCAGGTGCAGGGCGTCATGGAGAACCCGCTGCCCGCCGGCTCGCCCGGCTGGTGGGGCACCCAGAAGCTCGTCGAGTTCGCCGCCGGCATCCCGGACCTGTCCGTGCTCTACCAGCTGGTCGCCTCGGTCCGCCGCGAGCAGTGCCGCTGGTGCGGCCTCGAACTCATCGGCGACCGCTGCGGCTTCTGCGCCGCCCCGCTCACGGCCGCGCCCGCCGCGCCACCGCCCCCGGCGAGCACCGCCCGATCCAGACCCTGACCGACCGACCCCTGCGAACGAACGAAGAACGGCGAGGTAGGAAGACCGATGAACTCACGCCAGCGCCGCGGCGTCATCCTGCTGCTCCTGTCGGTCCTGTGTGCCCTGGGCGCCTTCGCCGGAGTCCTCGTGGTGATCGGCGACGTCAACTCCAAGGTCGGGGCCGAGGTCGTGGCGTACCGCGCCAAGGGCGACATAGCGCCGTACAGCCCGCTCGCCGCCGGGCAGTTCGAGGAGGTCAGGATCCCCAGGCGCTGGCTGTCCGAGACCGCCGTCACCGACCTCGGCGCGCTCAAGGACAAGATCGCGCTCACCACCCTGAAGAAGGGCTCGCTGCTCCAGGCGGACATGTTCGTCGACCGTCCGCAGCTCCAGCCCGGCGAGCAGGAGATCGCCATCATGATCGACGCGGCGACCGGTGTGGCCGGCAAGATCACTTCTGGCGCCAAGGTCAACATCATCGCCACCTTCAAGGGCGCCAAGGACACCGACCCCTCGCGGTCGGTGATCATCGTCGCCAACGCCCGGGTCCTGGGCGTCGGCCGGCTCACCGCCCTCGAAGCCAAGGACAGCGACCGCAAGGGCCCCGCCGAGGCGGTCCCGATCACCTTCGCCCTGAACACCAAGGACACCCAGCGCGTCGCGTACGCCGAGTCCTTCGCGGAGCACGTACGCCTGGCCCTGGTGGCCCCCGGAACCGACTCGGCACCCGCCCCGGGCGACCGTACGTACACCCTCGACGGGGACAAGTGAGGCATCACGGATGACCACCCGAATCCTCCCCGCGGTCGGCGACCCGGACGCCGCGCGAGCCATCTCCACCCTCCTCAGCCAGCTCCCGTCGGCCGAGCCGGCCGCACCGGTCCCCGACTCGACCTCGCTGCTGGACACCCTCGCCCGGCTGGCCGTCGACTCCATCGACGAGCTGCCCGAGGTCGTCCTCGTCCACGAGCGCATCGGCCCGGTCCCCGCACTGGAACTGATCCGCGAAGTCGCCCTGCGCTTCCCGGCGGTGGGCGTGGTCCTCGTCTCCTCCGACGCCGGCCCGGCGCTCTTCTCCGCCGCCATGGACTCGGGCGCGCGCGGCCTGATCGGCCTCCCGCTCTCCTACGAGGAGCTCGCCGCCCGCGTCCAGGCCGCCGCCCAGTGGTCCGTGGGCGTACGCCGCCACCTCGGCAAGGGCTCGGCCGCCGACGTCTTCACGGGGCCGGGCGGCCGCGTGGTCACGGTCGCCGGAGCCAAGGGCGGGGTCGGCGCCACCTTCACCGCCGTGCAGTTCGCGCTGGCCGCGGCCGCCTCGGGACGGCGTACGGCACTGGTCGACATGGACCTCCAGGCGGGCGACGTGGGCTCGTACCTCGACGTGCAGTTCCGCCGCTCCATCGCCGACCTCGCCGGGATCCAGGACATCTCCCCGCGGGTCCTCCAGGACGCCGTCTACGACGACCGCACGGGCCTCGCGCTGCTGCTGGCCCCGGCCGACGGGGAGCGGGGCGAGGAGGTCGACGACCGGGCCGCCCGGCACATCGTCGGAGCCCTGCGCAGCCGCTACGAACTCGTCGTCATCGACTGCGGCACCCAGGTGACCGGCGCGAACGCCGCCGCCGTGGAAATGGCGGACGTCGCGGTGCTGGTCACCACCCCGGACGTGGTCGCGGTACGGGCGGCGAAGCGGATGGTCCGGATGTGGGAACGCCTCCAGGTGCGCAAGGCCGAGGACACGGCGATGGTCGTCAACCGCTGGAGCAAGCACACGGAGATCCAGCCCGCCCTGATCGAGAAGATCACCAAGACCCGCGCCACCCGCACCCCGGTCCCGGCCGCCTTCAAGGAACTCCAGGCGGTCGTGGACGCGGGCCGGGTCCAGGACCTCGACAACCGCTCGACGGTCAAGCAGGCCCTGTGGACGCTGGCGGGCGAACTCGGCCTCCTCTCCGTCCCGGACACCGCCGCGGCCCCTGCCGCCCCGGGCGCGGCGGTCGCGGTGCGCGCCGCCGGCGCCGTGTCCCGCCTGCGCCGCGGCCGGGAGGGCTGACGGATGCCCGCCCGGAGAGGGGACCGGGGCCAGGTGGCGATCGAGTTCGTCGGCATGGTCCCGCTGATCCTGCTGCTCGTGGCGGCGGTGTGGGAGTGCGTACTGATCGGCTACGCGTTCTCCCTGGCGGGCAACGCGGCGGACGAGGGGGCGCGGGCGGGGGCGGTGACGGGGGAGCAGGCGGCCTGTATTGCGGCGGCGAATGAGCACATCGGGGACGCGTGGGGCATGCGCGCGGTCTGCGCCCCCTCGGGCGACATCTACAAGGCGACCGTGAGGCTCAAGATCCCCGTCCTCTACCCCGGGCTCAACTTCGGCGAGATCACGGGCACGGGCGGTGCGGCGATGGAGAAGGAGTGACATGAACCGGAACCGGAACTGGCGCTCCGACCGGGGCCAGGTGGCCCTGGAGTACATCGGCTTCGTGCCCATCCTGCTGTTCGTCGCCCTGTGCGCGATCCAGCTCGGCTGGGTCGCGTACGCCGAGGAGCAGGCGGACACGGCGGCGCGTACCGCCGCACGCGTGGAAGCCCGTAACGGCAAGGGTGGCGAGGCGGCGGGCCGGGCCGCGATCAGCGGCGGACTGGCGGAGAGCGCCGCGTTCGACTGGGCCACCTCGGCCGATGCGGTCAGCGTCACCGTCACCCTCACCGCCAACTCCATCGTGCCCGGCCTCGACGCCCACAAGGCATCGGCAACGGCTGTCATGCCCAACGACGACCCGAAGGTGACCGGACCATGAGCCTGCGTTCCCGGGTCAACACCCCCGACGACCGGCACAGCCCCCGCGAGGACGGCAGGCTGGTCTCCTCCTACCGCGCCAAGCTGCTGGAGGAGATCGACCTCGCCGAGATGTCCGCGCTCGCGCCCGCCGAGCGCCGGGCGCGCCTGGAGCGCGTACTCGGCCACATCATCAGCCGCGAGGGCCCCGTACTCTCCACCGTCGAGCGCGCCCAGCTGATCCGCCGGGTCGTCGACGAGGCCCTCGGCCTCGGTGTGCTCGAACCGCTCCTCGAAGACGCCTCGATCTCCGAGATCATGGTCAACGGCCCCGACCAGATCTTCGTCGAGCGCGCCGGCCGCGTGGAGCGGCTCCCGCTCCGCTTCGCCTCGCACGAGCAGCTGATGCAGACCATCGAGCGCATCGTCTCCACCGTCAACCGCCGCGTGGACGAGGCCAATCCGATGGTCGACGCGCGCCTGCCCAGCGGCGAACGCGTCAACGTCATCATCCCGCCGCTCTCCCTGACCGGCGCGACCCTCACCATCCGGCGCTTCCCGCGGGCCTTCACCCTGCACGAGATGATCGCGCTCGGCTCCCTCGACGAGCAGATGCTGCTCCTGCTGTCCGGGCTCGTCGCCGCCAAGATGAACCTGATCGTCTCCGGCGCCACCGGCACCGGCAAGACCACCCTCCTGAACGCCCTCTCCGGCCTGATCCCGGAGGGGGAGCGCATCATCACCATCGAGGACTCGGCAGAACTCCAGCTCCAGCAGGCGCACGTGATCCGCCTCGAATCCCGCCCGCCGAACGTGGAGGGCAAGGGCCAGATCACCATCCGCGACCTCGTACGCAACTCCCTGCGCATGCGCCCCGACCGCATCATCGTCGGCGAGGTCCGCGGCGGCGAGACCCTCGACATGCTCCAGGCGATGTCCACCGGCCACGACGGCTCCCTCGCCACCGTCCACGCCAACAGTTCCTCCGACGCGCTCATGCGCCTGCAGACCCTCGCCTCCATGTCGGAGGTGGAGATCCCCTTCGAGGCCCTTCAGGACCAGATCAACAGCGCCGTCAACGTCATCGTCCAGCTGACCCGCTTCGGGGACGGCTCACGCCGCATCACGGAGATCTCCATCCTGGAATCCCACGGCCGCGAACCCTTCCGGATCACCACGGTCTGCCGCTTCGCCGCCCAGCCGATGGCGGCGGACGGGCGCGTGCACGGCTACTTCGAGTACTACCCGCTGCCGCGCCGGATCGCCGAGCGGCTCTACATGAACAACCAGCCCATCCCGCAGGCCTTCGGGGTCGCCCTGCCGGACGACCCCCTCACCACCCCGCACATCACCCGGACCGCCCTGTGAACCCACTGATCCTCCTCACCCTCGGCGCCACCCTGCTCGCGTGCGTGCTCGTCGTCGCGGGCCTCCAGGCGTACGTCGCCGGGCGCGCCCAGCGCGCCGCCCTGATCGAGCGCCTCTCGTCGAGCGGAATGCCGGAGCCCCTCGGGCGGCGGCGCCGCTTCCGGGGCGTCGACCGGCGGCTGCGCACGACCAGGCTGGGCCGCCGCATCGAGCTGAAGCTGGCGACCACCGGCCTGGACCTCACGCCGGGCGAGTTCTTCGTCTACATGCTGGGTTCGATCGCGGGCGTCTGGCTCATCGCCTCCGCTCTCCTCGCGCCGTTCTTCGGTCCGGTGGCGGGCGTGATCGGCGTCTGGGCGGCGAACGCCTTCCTCAACTGGCAGCGGGCGCGGCGTACGGAACGCTTCATCAACCAGCTCCCCGACCTGGCCCGCATCCTCGCCAACGCCACCCAGGCCGGGCTGGCCCTCCGTACGGCCATCGGCATCGCGGCCGAGGAGCTGGAGGCTCCGGCGGGCGAGGAACTGGCGCGCGTCGCCGACCGCCTCGCCGTGGGCCACTCCATCGAGGAGTCCCTGGGCGAACTCACCGAACGCCTCCCGTCACGGGAGCTGGTCGTCCTCGTCTCCACCCTCGTCCTGTCCGCCCGCGCGGGCGGCGCCATCGTGGACAGCCTGCGCAACCTGACGGTGACGCTGGAACAGCGCAAGGAGACCCGCCGTGAGATCCGTACCCAGCTGTCCCAGGTGACGGTCACGGCGTACCTCGTCCCGTCCATCGGACTCGGCTCGCTGCTGCTCGTCGACATGATGATGCCCGGCGCGCTGGACCGGATGACGGGCGCGTTCCTCGGCCAGACGGCCGTACTCGTCGCGCTGGGCCTCTTCGCCCTGGGCTTCATCCTCATCCGCCGCCTGTCGAAGATCGACGTGTGAGGGGGCGGACGGGACGATGATCGGACTTCTGCTCGCACTGGCCGTGGCCCTGTCGGTCCTCGGCGCCTTCCACGGCCTGCGCCTCTACCGCGCGGACGTGAAACTGCCCACGGACCTCGCGCTCGCCCTGGAGGTCGGAGCCACCCGCACGACGGCGGTCGGCTCCCTCGTCGACCGCATGGGCATCCGCTGGGCCCCGCTCGTTCTGAGCGTGATGGGCCCGGCCCGGGTCGCCCGCAAGCGCCGTCAGATCGACATGGCGGGCAACCCGGCCGGCCTCACGATCGACCGGTACGCGGCCCGGCGGGCGGTGTACGGGGCCCTGGGCGCCCTCGGCGCCTTCTCCATGCTGATCAACGGCCAGCTGGTCGCCGCCCTGCTCATGGTGGCCTTCGGGCTCTTCTGGATCGAGGCCGGCCTGTGGTCGGCCATCAGGGTCCGCCGCGACCACATCGAGCGGACCCTGCCCGACTTCCTCGACGTGCTCGCCGTGGTGGTGAGCGCGGGTCTGGGCTTCCGGCAGGCGCTGGACCGGGTGGCGGACAAGTACGAGGGCCCGTGGGCGGACGAGATCCGCATCACGCTCCAGCAGATGGACATGGGCGTCAGCCGCCGCCAGGCCTTCGACGAACTGCGCCGCCGCAACGACAGCGAACAGGTCGCGCAGTTCGTGACGGCCCTCCAGCAGGGCGAGGAGCTCGGCTCCCCGATCGTCGACACCCTGATCGCGATCGCCGAGGACATGCGCCGTACGGACGCCCAGAACGCCCGCCGCCGCGCGGCCCGGGCCGTCCCCAAGGCGACGTTCGCGGTGACCATGTTCATGCTCCCCGGCACGCTGATCCTGCTGGTCTGCGGCTTCGTCTACGGCGCGAACGTCGACTTCGGCGCGCTGTTCGGGGGTGGCTGAGCCATGGCACGGCTGAGCGTGCTCATCGCCGACGGCAACCCGGTCATCAGGGCGGGCCTGGCGGCGATCCTCAGCGCGGCCGGGGACCTCGACGTGACGGCCCAGGCGCAGGACGGCCGCGAGGCACTGAGCCTGACCCGCCGGCACGCCCCGGACGTGATCCTGCTGGACGTCCGGATGCCGGGCGTGGACGGGATCTCGGCGCTGCCGCACCTGGTCCAGCTGGCTCCCGTACTGATGCTGACGTACAGCAGGGAAGCCGACATCATCTGCGAGGCCCTGTCGTTGGGCGCCGGCGGCTACTTCGTACACGGCGAGTTCACGACGGACGAGCTGCTGAGGGCGGTCCGGGACGCCCCGCTGGGCCGCCCCCACTTCACCCCGACGGCGGCGAGCGCACTCCTCGCGGAACTCCGGGCCTCTTCGCATCCGCAACGAGCTGTGGCACAGTCTTCTGAGCGGATGCACAACTCTGTTGTCTTCGGGCTGAGTTCCCGGGAGGTGGAGATCATGGATCTGATCGCGTCCGGGATGAGCAACCAGCAGATCGCCGCAGCCTGCTTCATCAGCGAGAAGACGGTCAAGAACCACATCAACCGCATCTTCGCGAAGCTCCAGAGCGCGACGCGCAGCGAGGCGATAGCCCGCTGGCTGGGAACCGCCCGTCCAGGAGTGACCGGTCATGGGTAGACAGAGTGCGCAGTGGGTCCGTAATTGGGTCCCGGGACCCTTGGTTACGACTGGTGACTCGCCGTACCGTCCGCAGATCGACACCGGTACCGGCCCGGGAGGGAACCCCCATGTCACAGAACACGCTGCTGAAGGCCGCCGTGGAGGCACGGATCAGGGTGAACGGCTGGACGGACACGGCCGTAAAAACCCTCCGCAAGCGCCACGCCCACCCCGACCGCGGCCAGACGGCCTTCGAATACCTGGGCATCATCCTGGTGGTCATCGTGATCGTGGGAGCGATCGTCGGTTCCGGAGTCGGATCGGAGATCACGAAGCGGATCAAGCAAGCGGTGACGGACATCAAAGCCGGCTAGTGGACACCGGGGGGAAGCCTGGGCGTGACCGGGGGCAGGCGTTTCCCATCTACGTGGTGGTCGTGGCGGGCCTGGTCTTCGCCGCACTCGCCTTCTTCGCCATCGGTCAGGCGTCGGTCAGGCGAAGCGATGCCCAGGGGGCTGCGGATGCTGCCGCCTTGGCTGCCGGGCGTGAGGCCAGGGACAGGCTGTTGCCCGGTCTCAATCTCTCCGCGCTGAAGCCCGCGGAGTGGAAGAAGATCGTGGATGGGGACTTCTTCACGGCTGGTGAGGCCTGTGCGGCGGCGGAAGCCTTCGCGGCGAAGAACGACGCAAACGCAACGGGGTGCGACGACTCCCTGCTCCCGAAACTCACCGTCACGGTGGAGACGAACGGGACAGTCGGAGAGTCAGTGATTCCTGAGACCGGCAGCATGCATGGAACAGCAACGGCCACGGCCTTGATCGAGTCGAAGTGCCGTCTAGGCACGGTATCCACTCCGAGTCCGACCCCCACAGCGCCGGCTGAGGGCGGCTCACCGACCCCCACGCCTACGCCTGCGCCCAAGCCGGTTCCGTCAACGGTGACCTTCACCTGCGGCGGGGAGCTGATCGAACTTGATCCGCTGAATCCGGGCTCGCTCAAGGCATTGACCAAGAAGCTGTTCGGCGTGCGACTCGTCGGCTGACAGGGAACGAAGAGACAAGGAAGCGTTCATAGATGAGCATTCGGCGCATGGTGAAGGTCCGTGGGGGACTGGCCGTTGCAAGTGTGGCGGTCATGGTCCTCACGCTGGCCGGGTGTGGCGGCGATGGCGACAGCAACAAGCCGAAGGACCCGCAGAAGTCCTCGACGCCGCAACCTCAAGGGGCGGGTTCTCAGAACCCGGCACCGAGCGCAAGCCAGGGCTCGGAGCCGACCGAGGTCATCGCCACGCTGAACGGACAGGCCGGCATGACCCTTCTGATCAACTCGGCGCGCCGAGAATCCGGTGGCTTCCTCACTGTCACAGGGCAGATCAAGAACACGGGCACCCAGTCGTACAAGGACACCGTGGCCTGGCGTGGGATCGAGCTCAAGGGGACCGGAGAGTCGGTCGCCGGTGCCACGCTGGTCGACAAGGCCGGGAAGAAGCGCTACTACGTGCTTCGGGACACGGAGTCCAGGTGCTTGTGTACGACGGGCGTATCCAGCGTCGACGCCGGCCAGGTGATCCCGTTCTTCGCTCAGTTCCCGGCACCCCCGGCTTCTACCACTGAGGTGGAATTCAGCCTCCCGACCTTCGCCACGGCCGCTGTCAAAATCTCTGGGTGACCCCATGACCACACGCCATCAAGTAGCCGCAACTGTCATAGTTTCTACACTCGTTATCGCCGGAGGGCACCTCATTGGGGCCACTGCCGCCTACGCCGATGACGTGAAGCCGTCCGTACCCCCCGGCACGGAGCCATCCGCCTCCGCCCCCGTGGCCATCGACTCCAACGCCCCCGGGCTCAAGATCCCGCAGGGCGGGACGCTCGCTCCCGTCAAGGTGCTGGACATCGCCGAGGTCGTCGAAGACCTCGGCGGCGAGCAGCGGCGGCAGGAGACGAACCAGACCGTCATGATGGCGCTGCAGTCCGAGGTGCTGTTCCCGGAGAACAGTGCCGTCTTCAACGCCCAGGCCGCCGCCCGGATCCAGGCCATCGCCGCCGAGATCAACACGCAGAAGGCCACCCGCGTACGGGTGTTCGGCTTCACCGACGACCAGGGCAGCTACGAGCACGGCAAGGAACTGTCCAAGCAGCGCGCCGACGCCGTCCAGGCCGAGCTCTCCAAGACCGTCACCAATCCCAGCGTGGTCTTCGACGTCCGCGGGTACAGCGAGGACTACCCGATCGCCGACAACAGCACCGAGGAAGGCCGCAAGAAGAACCGTCGCGTCGAGATCACCTTCCCCCGCAGCGCCGGCGGCTAAGCGGCCGGAACCGTCCCGCGCGGGTTCGCTTCCTCAGCCGATGTCCTTGCGCGTCCCGTCGCGCCGGAGGCGGCCGCGGAGGGCTCCGGCGAACGTTCAGAGCAGAGCGACTGGGCCAGTACGCGCACAGGACGAGCTCGGGCAGGAAGGGCCACGTCTCGGGCTGTCCTTCGCCGACCCGGAGTGTGTGGACTCCCTCCATGGTCGGGTGGATCCGGGGGTCCTGTCGTGAGTACCCGTACCCCTACCCGTACCCGGGACGGGGCTTGCGCGGAGCGGTGCGCGCGGTCCGGCCCCTCCCCTGTCGGGGCCGGTCCGGCGCGGGGTCCGCGGCGTGCGGCGCGTGATCAGTCGAACTGGCCCGGCTGGTAGTCGCCCGCCGGCTGCTGGACGATCACGTTCATGCGGTTGTACGTGTTGATCAGCGCGATGAGAGAGACCAGCGCGGCGAGCTGGTCCTCGTCGTAGTACTTGGCCGCGTTGGCCCAGGCCTCGTCCGATACGCCGCCGGCCGCGTCGGCGATGCGGGTGCCCTGCTCGGTCAGCTCCAGGGCCGCCCGCTCGGCGTCGGTGAACACCTTCGCCTCGCGCCAGGCGGCGACCAGGTTGAGCCGGATCGGGTCCTCCCCGGCGTGCGAGGCGTCCTTGAAGTGCATGTCGGTGCAGAATCCACAGCCGTTGATCTGGCTGGCGCGGAGCTTCACCAGCTCCTGCGTGGCGTGCGGCAGGGTCGAGTCCACGATGACCTTGTTCGCGGAGTTGATGTACCGGCCGAACTTGGCTGAGACCGCGTTGCCGAAGAAGTCGAGACGCGCTTCCATCGTTCTGTCCTTGTCGTGTCGACGGTTACACAGCTTTGACGGAAAACGCGGCCCGGATGTGACAGCCTCGCGGGCTCAGTGAATGTGACCTGCGTCACACAGCCAGGAGGAGTTCCGCGATCTCCCGGGCCCGGTGCGCCGGCTCCGGGCCGGGGTTCAGTGCGGCCACCGTCGTCGCCCCCTCCGTCAGGATCAGGAGCTGGTCGGCGAGGGCCGGGTCGGCGGCCAGGTCGGCCAGCAGGGCGTGGAGCTCCGCCTTGTGCACCCGAACGATCTCCGGCGCCGCCGCGCCCAGTTCCCCGTACGCGTTGAGGAACGCGCAGCCCCGGAAGTCGGGCTCGGCGAACCAGGCCGCCAGCCAGTCGAACACCGCCAGCACCCGCGCCCGCGGCTCCGACGGCGCGAGCGCCGCCGTGCGCAGTGAGTCCAGCCAGCGCTGGTCGCGGCGTTCCAGATAGGCCGTGACCAGGGACTCCTTCGCCGGGAAGAGTCGGTACAGGCGCTTGAGGGGGACCCCGGAGGCGGTGCGGATGCGGTCCATGCCGACGGCTTGGATGCCGTGCCGGTAGAACAGCTCCTCCGCCGCGTCCAGCAGTCGGGTCCGCGCCTCTTCGTCGTCCATGAAGGCAGGGTAGCTCGTTCCCCCCTTGCGAGGAGAACGCTCGTTCTCCTAGGCTGGAGAACGATCGTTCTCACCCCTGCTCCCCAAGGATGCGCCGTGACACGTCCGCCCCTGCCCCCCTTCACCGAAGAGTCCGCCCGCGCCAAGGTCCAGGCCGCCGAGGACGCCTGGAACAGCCGCGATCCCGAGCGCGTCGCCCTCGCGTACACGGAGGACTCGGTCTGGCGAAACCGCGACACTTTCCTCGCCGGCCGGACCGAGATCCGCGCGTTCCTCGCCGACAAGTGGCAGCGCGAGCTCGACTACCGCCTGCGCAAGGAGCTTTGGGCCTTCACCGGCAACCGCATCTCGGTCCGCTTCGAGTACGAGTGGCACGATGCCGCCGGCCAGTGGTGGCGCAGCCACGGCAACGAGCAGTGGGAGTTCGCCCCCGACGGCCTGATGAGCCGCCGCGAGGCCAGCATCAACGACGTCCCGATCACCCCGGAGGCCCGCCGCCTGCTCTGACCCGCCCACCCCCGGCGCCCGGGCCCGGTGAGTGCTCCGGCTCAGGCGCCGGGCCTGCACCTGAGTATGCCGCCCCTTGCCGGCCCCGACCCCGGCTGCTATGTCATCGCAGGTCAATCCCCATGTCGCCGCCCGATGAGCTTGTGTTCGAGAGCCCGGTATTGGTTTCGTACGAGGCGTAGGCGCGGGGAGCGCCCAGGGGGAGCGGCACGGCACATGAGCACACAGACGGATCTGCCGGCGCGCTGGCAGGAATTGTTCGGCGAACCGGCGGCGATGCGGCTCGCGTCGACGGACGCCCCGGGCGGTGGCAACGGCGGCGCCGGCGAGGATCTGGCCCACTCCGGCGGGCCCTGGTCCAAGGCCTCGGCCGCGGCCGGCGAGTTGCGCGTCACCACCGCGCAGGGCCTGGGCAAGATGGCGGCCGCCCATGAGGGCGTCGAGGCCGGTACGGCGGGACTCTCCGCCACGGCCGCACTGGCCGCGGTCCGCGCCTCCTGGGAGAAGCGGGTGGCCGCCGTACGTGACGAGTGCGGGTCGGTGCAGTCCGCCCTGCAGAACGTCGCGCGGGAGATCGGCGAGATCGACGAGAACAACAGGCTGAGGTTCTCGTACCTCGTCACGCATCAGGGTGCGTCGAAGTGACCCTGACCTGGCAGCAGTTGCGTGATGCGAAGACCCAGGAGTTCACCGAGGCGGCAGCGGCGTGGGCGGATGTCAGCACCCGGGCGGACGCGGGGCGCGACCGGATCAGCGTACGGATGATCAAGTCGCTGGAGGACCAGAAGGGCGTGTCGGCGACAGCGGCGCGCGATCGGCTGAAGCGGGTCGACCGGAACTTCGACTTCATCCACACCGAATGCGGCCTCGTCCGCACCACGCTGAACTCTCTGGCCCACGAGCTCGCCGAGGAGCAGGTGCGCCTCAAGGCGGCGCTGGAGGACGCGTCAGCCCGCGGCTTCACCGTGCATCCGGACGGATCGGTGCAGTACCCGCCCGGGGGCGAGAACTTCCTGACCAAGGAACCCGTGCCGGGCGGCTCCGTACGGGGCGTCGACAAGCCGCTGTACCTCCAGGGCGCGGACACCCACCCGCTGGGCAAGGCGCCGTTCCCCACCAACGCGAACCCCCACCACGGCCTCGCCCAGGAGATCGCCACCCGCATCCTGGACGCGCTGAAGGCAGCCCAGGACGTGGACTCCCGCTTCACCCAGGCGCTCAATCGCCTCAAGGCCCCGGAAGGGCTCGACGTCACGGAGGCCACCTGGGCCGACGCGGCGGGCGACGCCGCCGTCGTCCGAAAGGAGGCGGGGGACTACCTGCGCGACACCATCCCGGAGGACAGGTCCCCGGCGGACCGCCACAGCTGGTGGCAGGGGCTGAGCGACGACCAGCGGGCCGAGCTCCTGGCCACCTATCCCGATGTGATCGGCAACCTGGACGGTGTCCCGTCCGAGGTCCGGGACGAGGCCAACCGGGACAACCTGCAACTGTTGATCGGCAAGCTGTCGGAGCAGAGCGACGAGAAGTCCCAGACCCAGCTGGCGGGCATGCGCTCGATCGACGACCAGCTGCGGAACCCGGGGCCCAAGGACCCGCCGATGTACCTGCTGGGCATCGGCGACCAGGGCGGCGGCCGGGCCATCGTGGCCTACGGCAACCCCGACACGTCGCGCAACGTCTCCGCGTACATACCCGGGCTGGGCACGGCACTGGACGCGGAGTTCGCCCGGAACGACCTCAAGCGTGCTCGCGACACCGCCAAGGGAGCGCAGGAGTTCGACTCGAGCTCGGCGTCGATCGTCTGGCTCGGCTACGACGCGCCGCAGCTGCCCGCGGCGCGTGTGGTCGACAACACGGACGTCATGTTCCAGGAGCACGCCGAGAAGGGCGCGCCCGCGTACAACCAGTTCATGGCGGGGATCAGTGCCACCAACCAGAACCCCGACCCTCACGTCACGGCCATCGGCCACTCGTACGGATCGCTGACCGTGGGCCAGGCGGCGCTGCAGAGCGGCGGGATCCCGGGCGTCGACGACATCGTCCTGGTGGGCAGCCCCGGCACCGGTGCCCAGCGCGCCGAACAGCTGGGGGTGGGCAAGGACCACGTGTTCGTCGGCGCTGCCGACAACGACCCCGTGTCCAAGGCCCCGAACAAGGTGGAGTCCGGGGCGATGCTGGTGGGTGGCGGAGTGGCTGCCGTCGCCGGCGGCGTGGCAGGATCGGCCCTCGGGCCGGTCGGTACGGTGGGCGGAGCGTTCATCGGAGGCGTCGTCGGCGGTGTCCACGGTTTCGTCGTGGGCGATGCCGTCACCGACGACAGTCAGAACTACTTCGGTACGGATCCGTCCCGCAGGGAGTTCGGTGCCAACCGGTTCAAGGTGGACGACGGGCCCAGGCCCATCATCGGGGGCGACGGCCCCATGGACGCCCACTCGAACTACTTCAACCCCACGAAGGACAGAGAGTCCGCGACCAACATCGCGCTCATCGTTGCGGGGCATCCCCAGGACATCAGCACCGAGGAACCCCGATGAAGTCACCCCGCACCGCAGGCGCACTCCTCGCCCTGGCAGCGCTCGTTGCCGGCTGCGGCCCGGGTGCCGACGACGGATCAGCCAAGAGGAACGACACCGTGCAGCTGCAGCAGGGCGCCGAGCGCGCCGACGTCATCCTTCAGGAGACCCTGGCCGCCGTGCAGCCGGAACTGAAGTGGAACCACGGTCCGTCCTCGGACGCCGGTTGCACGAACGCCTTGGGCAATACGACAGGCATGGCGGCCGCCGACCGGTCGATCGCCGTCCTGACCATCGTGTCCGAACAGCGCCGGGGTGCCCTGTTGGGCGTCATCGAGCGGTCCTGGAAGGAGCGCGGCTACAAGATCACCAGCGTGCGCAAGAGCCCGACGTTCCCCGGCATCTACGCCAGTACTCCCGACGGCTACAGCCTGGAGGTCAAGGTCGCCGGCGAGGGCCAGTTCTTCCTCGGAGCGTCCACGCCGTGCCTGGAGGACACCGGCATCCAGCAGCCCACCTCCAAGCCGAACACCCCGGACCGTCCTGCCCCGTACCCTCCGCGTCCGGACGTTCAGGACGACTTCTGGTCCGCCACCACACCGGCGCCGGCGGGCAGTTGATCCTGCACGGGTGACTCCCCGCGCAGCTGGGAGGGTGCCCACGGGGCCGGCAGGCGCGGATCCCCGCGGCCGGTCGGCGGGGTGCCCGCCGGATGGCGGGCGCAGTCGGCGCGCGCCGCGCCTCAAGGCGG
This sequence comes from Streptomyces sp. NPDC029164, assembly GCF_055563995.1. Lineage (NCBI taxonomy): Bacteria > Bacillati > Actinomycetota > Actinomycetes > Kitasatosporales > Streptomycetaceae > Streptomyces > Streptomyces sp. NPDC029164. Next base: position 79,074 of record NZ_JBVHWW010000030.1, read on the forward strand.
TCGCCCCCTCCCGGATCGGGGTGAACCACCGGGCGAATCCCACCGCGGCGCCACCACGATGGCCAGGGCCGGCTCGACAGCCGACGCCGCGAGGGCCTTCCGGCGCCGTGCGGACGCGGGGTCGGCTGGTGGGGTCGTGGGAGCGCTGCGCCATGCCGACAGCTTCCGCCGGGCATCGGGGGAGGGTACGCGTAGCCGTACTCAACCGCCCCCGCGGCCCTGCCCGGGCGCTCGCCGCCCGCGCGCGCCGCGGCATGTGAACCGCCACGCCGCCGGATGCGTCGTCAGGCCTCGTGGTGCGCCTGGGTGATGAGGTCCGTGGCGACCTCCAGGGCTGCCAGGCGGGTTTCCTCCGGGTCGCCCTCCACGTGCTGGAGGAACATCATCCCGGCGTGCAGCGTGAACAGCGCGCTGACGCAGCGGACCTGGTCCGTCAGCGGGCCGTCCTGCGTGCGCAGCAGCTCCACCAGGCGGAACAGCCGCGCCTTCACCGTCTCGCCGATGCTCAGCTCGCGCATGGTCGCCTGGTTCTCCTGCATGAACCGGTAGAGCGCCGCGCCCGCCGCCATCGCCTCGCTGTAGCGCCGCAGCACCTCGCGCTTGGTTTCCAGCGTCCGCGGCTGGCCCTCGGCCCACGTGATCAGCTCGTCGATGGGCCGGGTCAGGTCCTCGAAGATGCTGATGATGATGTCTTCCTTGGTCTTGAAGTGGTAGTACAGCGCCGCCTTCGTGACCTCCAGCCGCTCCGCGATCTCGCGCAGCGACGTCTTCTCGTACCCCTGCCCGACGAAGAGCTCCAGTGCGACGTCCTGGATGCGCTGACGCGTGTCGCCACGGCGGCGCTGCGGACTGCTGCTGGACATGGCTCTCCCCAAATTACTTACTTGACGCCCGGCTAGTTACGGGTCTACCGTCCCCAGTGTAGTGAACTAGCCGGGCGGCAAGTAAGTGCCGGTGCGGGACGAAGTGCGAGTAGCAGGGCCTGTGGGCCGGGGGAGTGGACATGGTGGACTCAGTCAAGCCTGCGGGGACTTCGGGGGAGGTGAAGCCGCGCAGCGTACGGGTCGTCCTCATGGCGCTCATGATCGCGATGCTGCTCGCGATGCTCGACAACATGATCATCGGCACCGCGATGCCCACCATCGTCGGCGAGCTCGGCGGCCTGGAGCACCTCTCCTGGGTGGTCACCGCCTACACGCTGGCCACCGCCGCCTCCACCCCGATCTGGGGCAAGATCGGCGACATGTACGGGCGGAAGGGTTCCTTCCTCACCTCGATCGTCATCTTCCTGATCGGCTCCGCGCTCAGTGGCATGGCCCAGGACATGGGCCAGCTGATCGGCTTCCGCGCGATCCAGGGCCTCGGCGCCGGCGGTCTGATGGTCGGCGTCATGGCGATCATCGGCGACCTGATCCCGCCCCGTGAGCGCGGCAAGTACCAGGGCATGATGGCCGGCGTGATGTCCCTCGCCATGATCGGCGGCCCGCTCGTCGGCGGCACCATCACCGACCACATGGGCTGGCGCTGGTCCTTCTACATCAACCTGCCGCTCGGCGCCGTGGCGCTCGCCATGGTGACGGCGGTGCTGCACCTGCCGAAGAAGACGGAGCCGGGGGTCCGCCCGAAGATCGACTACCTCGGCGCGGCGCTGCTGACCATCGCCATCACCTCCACCGTGCTCGTCACCACCTGGGGCGGTACCGAGTACGCCTGGGGCTCCGGCCAGATCATCGGCCTGATCGTCGTCGGCGTGCTGTCGACCGCCGCCTTCCTCTACGCCGAGACCAAGGCCGAAGAGCCGGTCATGCCGCTGCACATCTTCCGCAGCCGCAACTTCACCCTCATGTCGGTGATCGGCTTCCTGGTCGGCTTCGCGATGTTCGGCGGCGTGCTGTACCTGCCGCTGTTCCAGCAGTCGGTGCAGGGCGCGTCCGCCACCAACTCGGGGCTGCTCCTGCTGCCGATGCTGCTCTCGATGATGGTCGTCTCGCTGATCGCGGGACGTGTCACCACCAACAGCGGCAAGTACAAGATCTTCCCGATCATCGGCGGTGCGCTGATGGTCGTCGGGCTGTTCCTGCTCGCGACGATGGACACCGACACCACCCGCCTGGTGTCCGGGCTGTACATGGCCGTCCTCGGCGCCGGGCTCGGCTTCCTGATGCAGATCACCATGCTGGTCGCGCAGAACAGCGTCGAGATGAAGGACATGGGCGTCGCGTCGTCCTCGGCGACGCTCTTCCGTACGCTCGGCGGATCCTTCGGCGTGGCGCTGATGGGTTCCCTCTTCACGACCCGGGTCACGGACACCATGTCCGAGCGGCTGGGGCCGGAGGCGGCCGGGGCCGCGGGGTCCGCGCAGCTGGACGCGGCGAGCCTGGCGAAGCTGCCGGAGGTCGTGCGGGACGCCTACCAGCACGCGGTGGCCGCCGGTACGCACTCGGCGTTCCTGCTCGGCGCGGGTATCGCCGTACTGGGGTTCGCGGCGGCCTGGTTCGTCAAGGAGGTGCCGCTGCGGGGCGCCGGGCCGGCGCCGGCGGCCGAGGCTCCGGATGAGGCCGCCGTTCCTGCGGCTCAGGAGTCCGTCGCACGCTGATCGGTTCTAACGGTTCGACACAACAGGCGGCATCACCGGAACGGTCGGTGGTGCCGCCTGTTGGCTGCGCCGCTTGGGCCGGGGTGGGGGCCGATTGGGCCGGGGTCGGGCGCGCGCCGGGGTGTCTCCTCGGGCGCCGAACGTGACGAGGGGTCGGATTGATCGGCCTTGTTGTGTTCGGCGCCCTGCGGGGACACCCCGGCACACACCCGACCCCGTCCCAACCGGCCCGGCTGCTACCCCAGCCCGAATTCAGCCTCGCCGGCGTTTGAGTCGCGCCATGCACCGCGGCCGCACCACTGCGGCTTCGCCGGCGTCAGAGGCGCCCGCAGCGGGAAACGGGTGGCATCGCGGCGTCACCTCGGCACACACCCCCAGTTGGGGATCGGGGCTAAAGTCCCATCAGTCACTTTGGTGTCATTACATGGAATTTAAGGCCTAATTGACTGGAACTCCTCGGTGGCGTGGGACGTCCTGATCCACGGAACGCTCACACAGCGGATGGGGAGTGGACACTTCATGAGGTTCATGGCGGGAGAGAACAAGCGGGGCATTCGCGCAGGTGTGGTCGTCGTGGCCTCGGCCGCCGCCGTCGCGGCGACCGTGTGGGGAGTGGCGACCCTGGTGGAGCCGGGCAAGGCCGCCACGCAACAGAACGTGTCCCGGCCGACGGACCCCGGTGGCGCCGCCGGGTCGCGGCCGCAGGCGATACCCGAGGGCATAGCCCACGCGTCGGAGGCCGGGGAGAACGCCGTCAACATCACCATCGACGACGGCCCCGACCCCCGGTGGACCCCGAAGGTGCTGGAGGTCCTCCAACGGCACGGCGTCAAGGCGACCTTCTGTATGGTCGGCCCCCAGGCCAAGGCACACCCCGACCTCGTCAAGAAGGTGGTCGCGGCCGGGCACCGGCTCTGCGACCACTCCATGGACCACGACACCGCGATGGACAAGAAGCCCGTCGCCTACCAGGAGCAGCAGATCCTGGACGCGAAGAAGCTGATAGAGGAAGCCGCGGGCAGCGGTGCGAAGGTGGAGTACTACCGCGCCCCCGGCGGCGCGTTCACCCCTGACAGCCGGCGCATCGCCGCCGCGCACGGGATGCGGCCGCTCGGCTGGAACGTCGACACGAAGGACTTCGGCAAGCCCGGCACGGCCGCCATCGTCGACGCCGTCAAGCGCGAGATCGGCAACGGCCCGACCGTGCTCTTCCACGACGGCGGCGGCAACCGCGCGCAGACCGTCGACGCCCTCGACCAGGTGCTGTACTGGCTCGAGGAGCAGGGCCGCCCCACCGGTTTCCCGGTCCGCACCGCCCCCTGACACGCCGTCCGCCCGGCGAACGGGTGAGGGTCGACCGTACGGAGCCACCCGCGTTGTTCTCTGGTCGCACCACTCGTACGCACCACCAGGAGGCTCCTGTGGCCATCGCCCCCGGCAAACTGTCCGACCCCTCGGTCGGCGCCCTCGTCGCCGCCGTCAACGCGCACGACAAGGAGGCCTTCCTCGCGGTCCTCACCGCCGACGCGACCATGTCCGACGACGGCTCCGACCGCGACCTGCACGAGTGGATCGACCGCGAGATCTTCGACTCCGGCGGCCACATGGACGTCCAGTCCGAGTCCGACGGCGGCCGCACCCTGCTCGTCAACTACCGCAACGACACCTGGGGCGAGATGCGCACCACCTGGCGTTTCGTCATCGCCCCCGGCGGCGGCCGGATCAGCCGCTTCGAGACCGGTCAGGCCTGAGGCCGGATCGGCCGCCGCGTACGTCGACGGCGCCACCGCGCTCCCGTACGGGTGAAAGCGCGCCCGGCGTCGTTCCGGCCCGCCGGAGGGTCCCGTTGGGCCGGGCATGAAGCGCACCCGCATCGCAGCCCTCGCCCTCGCCACCGCCGCGGCGGCCCTCGCCCCCGCCCTCGGCCAGCCGGCCACCGCCGCGGAGGCGCCGTACCTCCAGGACCCGGCAGGCGGCGAGAAGGGCATGAAGTCGATGTGGACCAAGGACGAGATGCACAAGGTGCAGGGTCAGTTCCGGCTCTACCCGGGGGTCCAGTACAAGACGGTCGCCCGCCCCGGCCACCCCGACGGGCCGGCCCTCGAGCGCCAGGTCGCCGACCCGAAGACGCTGGCGTGGCTGCCCTCGTACGAGTTCGCCTGGTCGGTGTCGGACTCGACGGTGGTGAAGAAGGCGGTGACGGTCAAGGAGGGCACGCACCCGATCGTCGTGCGCGCCGTGCTGCGGACGGCCAAGGGGGCCGAGGTGGCGCAGGTGCGCAAGGAGTTGACGGGGAAGCCCGCGACCGGGCGCGAGAAGGTCGCGGGCGGCAAGCGGATCGCCTGTGACACCGGTGAGTACGCGGTGGAGTGGTCGGTGACGCGCTCGGGCTACGGGACGCTCACGGGCACGCTGCGCTGGAACTCCAGCTGCGAGCAGTACCGGACGGCGTTCGCCACGAACCACGGACAGCAGCGCTGACGAGTGGGGGCCGGCCGCCCCGCGCACCTTGTGGGTGCTCGGCGGGCGACTGGGCCGCGGCCTTGGATCAAGTGCCGTAGTGGCCATGGTGCCGCATGGGGTGCTCTGCGGCCGGGGTGAAAGTCCCGTGTCGAGGGTCTTTCAGTTCTTCTTGGCGGCCTGGTTCGCCTGGGCGGCGATGTCCTCGAGGACGCCCTTCGGGTCGCCGTTCGGTTCCACGGCGCGGCCGATGTTGCGCTTGATGGTGTCGCTGACCGTCAGCCAGGTCGGGTCGTTCACCGGGTAGAGCTGTGCGCCGCGCAGCGCGTCCAGGAACTGCTGGTCGTTCTTGTCCAGGCCGCCGCCGGCCGGGGTGCGCGACGCGGTGATGGTCGAGGGCAGCAGGTGGTAGCGGTTGGCGAATTCGGTCAGGTTCTTGTCCTGGTAGACGAAGTCCAGGAACTTGGCGATCTCCTCGCGCTTCCCGCTCTGCTTGAAGGCCATCATCCAGTCGGCCACGCCGACGGCCGGCGGGTTCTCCCCGACGCCGAGGTCGTCCGAGACGGGCATGGCGGTGGTGCCGACCGTGATGCCCTTGCCGCGCGCCTCGTGGGCGAGCGACGGGTAGCCGTTGAGCATGCCGACCTCGCCGCGCAGGAAGGCGGCGAAGGCGTCGGCGCGGTTGAGCTTGGAAGGCGCGGTCGGTCCGGTGAGACCGGGGGCGACCAGCTGGTCCTTGACCCAGCCCCACGTCTTGATGTTCTGATCGGAGGCCAGGGCGTAGTTGCCGGCGCTGTCGGCGTAGCCGCCGCCGTTGCTCAGCTCCCAGATCATCGCCTCGGCGTGCGCCTCTTCCGGGCCGAGGGGCAGCGCGTACGGGTACGCCACGCCCTTGTCCTTGAGCGCCTTCGCGGCGGCCTTGAGCTCGGACCAGGTCTTCGGGGGCTCCTTGATGCCGGCCTTGGTGAAGAGCGCCTGGTTGTAGAAGAGGAGGCGGCTGCTCGCCACGAAGGGCAGGCCGTAGAGGGTGTTGCCGACGGAACCGGCGTCGGCGAGCGGCTGGAGGAAATTCGCCTCGGCGGTGACCGAGAGGAGTTCGTCCGCGGGATAGAGCTGACCCTGGGCCGCGAAGTCCGAGTAAGAGCCCATGAGCGCGACATCCGGCGCCTTGCCGGCCTTGACCATACGAGAGACCTCGCGGTCGATGTCGGCCCACGGAAGGAGCTTGACGTCGACCTTGATTCCGGGGTTGGCCTCGGTGAAATCAGCCGTCATCTTGTCCCAGTAGGGCTTGGAACTGGTGGCCGAGCTGTCGCCGTATTCGGCGGCGACCAGATGCAGCGTACTGCCGTCACCTGCACTGTCTCCGGAGCCACCACATCCGGCCAGAGGCATCAACAGGCCGAGCACAACCGTGGTGGCGGTCGTGCCGAAGATTCTTCGTCGCACGGGTGTATTCCCCTGATTTTCTTTTGAATCCCGTTGTTACTTATGAGTTGCTCCGGGCTGAGGTGTATCTGGATGTGCCCGTTGGCCGGAATTCTCTCCCGACGAAGGGGTGGTTGATTGCATTGGGGGCGTAGTTGTGGTCAATGCTCCAAGTGCGGCTTTTCCGGCTGGTGTTTTCCGATATGTGATCAACGACTCGGACGCGCGTAGACCTGCCGAAAAGCCCGTTTCCGGTCACGGAAACGGGCTGGGGGCGGGCGAGGGCCTTGAGGGGCCCGGCGGTTCAGTCGGCGAACTCGCCGGCGTACGGGTCGGGCTCGCCCGTCTCCGGGTTGCGGCCCTCCTGCCAGCGCCGCTGGGCCTTGCGCCAGTGCACGAAGCTGAGGTGGCCGCCGTCCCAGAACGTGATGCTGACGGGGCTCACGTCGAACTCGTCGGAGCAGAGCCGGTAGAGGAACTCGGCCATGCCGTACGGATACACCGCGAAGGAGTCGGCGGTGTGCCGCCCGCAGACGAGGACCGGCCACCGGTCCGGGTCGGGGTCGGAGGTGAGCCAGCACAGGATGTCCGAGCCGCCGGTGACCCCCCAGGCGATGATCGCCTCCGGGTCCACGTCGAAGGCGGCGCGACCGCCCTCCGTCTCCCAGGCCTGCCGGGCGTTCTCGGTCTCCTCGGCCATCTCCGCCGGATCCCACTGGAGTCCGGGCTTGGGCAGCGGCAGCAGGATGCTCGCCTCGCCGTTGATCGAGCCCGCGCCGAAGCGGCCCATGAACGCGATGAAATCGGCCGGGAACCGGGTCCCCCAAGCGGCCTCGGCCGCCGGCCAGTCGATGTCCTCGTCGGCGCCGTGCGTCGCCGGCATGATCTGCTCCAGCGCCTTGATCCGCGCGTTCTCCGTCATGCCGCTCCCCTGATGCCCCAGCTCAACCGCCCCAACCTACTGCCGCGAAGGGGTGCCGCCTAGCCGGGCGTGAGACGCCCCGGTACGTCCACCTTGACGGCGGTCCCGGGGCGCAGCCCCCAGCCGGCCATGGCTCCGGCCGCCGCCTCCAGGACGTGCCGGGAGCGCGGGCGGGGCAGCCCGAGGCGGCCCGGGGGCATGGTGACCACGGCGAGCACGCGGAGGTTCCGGTCGAGGTAGGCCACGTCGATCGCGAAGCGCATCCGGAAGGTGTGCACGCTTGCGGCGGGGGTCAGGAGCATGGCGCCGTCGATCCCGTCCCGGCCGAGCAGGCCGCGGGTTCTTGCGCCGTACGAGGTGGCGACCTCCACGGGGATGCGGTGCGTGCCGGCGTGCAGAGTGCCGGGGCCGTCCTGCCAGTTCGCCATGCCGGCCAGCCTAGGCGCCGGGGGCTCCGCCCCGGACCCCGCGCCTCGAACGCCGGCGGGGTTCGGGGCCGGGCCCCCGGACCCCGCGCCTCAAACGCCGGCGGGGCTTGAAGATCGGGGCTCCGTCCCGGACCCCGCGCCTCGAACGCCGGCGGGGAGATCGGGGCCGGGCCCCGGAAGCCACGCGCGGCGGGGGCCCTCGGGGCTACCGTCGCCGCATGGGACTCGCCCTGATCGTTCTCGCCGCCGGCTACGGCGCCACCGCCGGATGGCTGCTGCCGCGTGCCGCGTACCGGCTCTCCGTCGAGCCGGGGGAGCCCTGGCGTGACCGCTGTCCGGAGAGGCACCGGGTGCGCGGCTGGCTCGGCCCGGCCCGCTGCCGGGTCGCCGCGGAGGTCGTCGTGCGGGGCTCGGACACCCTGCCGACCGCGGACGCGGCGCCGCACCTCTACGGGCGAGCCGCCGTCCCCCTCGCCGTCCTCGTCGGGGCGCTCTGTGCCGTGCTCGCGGCGGCCGTCGGGGCCCGCCCCGAGGTCATGGTCCACGTGGGGCTCGCCCCGGTGGTCGTGCTGCTCGCCCTCGTGGACCGCGCCGTGCACCGGCTGCCCGACGTACTGACCCTCCCGCTCGCGGCCGGTGCGGCGGCCCTGCTCGGGGTGGCCGCCCTCCTGCCCCGCGCCGGAGGCGACTGGCGGCTCGCACTGCTCGGCGGCGGCGCGCTCGGAGCCGCGTACCTGTTGCTCCACCTGATCAACCCCGCCGGGATGGGCTTCGGGGACGTCAAGCTGGCGCTCTCGCTGGGGGTCGCTCTTGGGTGGTACGGGTGGGGGGTATGGGCGGCGGGGGCCTTCCTGGGGCTCCTCTACGGGGCCCTGTACGGCCTCATCCTGCTGCTCCGCGGCTCAGGGACCCGCGAGCAGGGCTTCGCCTTCGGCCCCTTCATGGCGGCCGGAACACTCACCGGAGTGCTGCTGGGTGGTTTCGGAGCGTAGTCGTGGCGCGCCAATGCACGCAGCATGCTTTACGAAGGGTTATGGTGGAACCCCCCCCTCGGGCCGGTCCGTATCCCCCCCACGGACCGGCCCGTTTTTCGTTTCACCGCCCCTCGGCTGGCCGGTGAGACGAACGCGCAGGTCAGCCGCGCTGGGCCCAGATGTTGGTGCCGGGGGTGGACACCGCGAAGGAGTCGATCTCCTTCAACTCGGCCTCGGAGAGCGGCGCGGACGCCAGCGCGGCCACGTTCTCCTCCAGCTGCTTCACGCTGGAAGCGCCGATCAGAGCCGACGTCATCCGCTCGTCGCGCAGCACCCACTTGAGCGCCAGCTGGGCCAGGGACTGGCCGCGGCGGGCCGCGATCTCGTTGAGGCCGACGAGCCGGCGGAGCACCTCGTCCGACAGCAGGTCCGGGTTGAGGGACTTGCCCTGCGCGGCGCGCGAGTCCGCCGGGATGCCCTTCAGGTACTTGGCGGTCAGCATCCCCTGCGCGAGCGGCGCGAAGGAGATGCAGCCCATGCCGGCGTCCTCCAGGGTGTCCAGCAGCCCGTCCTCCTCCGTCCAGCGGTTGATCATGGAGTACGAGGGCTGGTGGATGAGGGGGCGCACGCCCATGTCGCGCAGGATGCGCACGGCCTCGGCCGTCTGCTCCGCCGTGTACGAGGAGACGCCCACGTACAGCGCCTTGCCCTGCTGGACCGCGGACGCGAGGGCGCCCATGGTCTCCTCCAGCGGGGTCTCCGGGTCGAAGCGGTGCGAGTAGAAGATGTCGACGTAGTCCACGCCCATCCGCTTCAGCGAGGCGTCCAGCGAGCTGAGCAGGTACTTCCGGCTGCCCCACTCGCCGTAGGGCCCCTCGTGCATGAAGTAGCCGGCCTTGGTGGAGAGGATCAGCTGGTCGCGGTAGGACGCGAAGTCCTGCGCGAAGATCTTCCCGAAGTTGAGCTCGGCCGAGCCGGGCGGCGGTCCGTAGTTGTTCGCCAGGTCGAAGTGGGTGACGCCGAGGTCGAAGGCCCGGCGCAGGATCGCCCGCTGGGACTCCAGGGACCTGTCGTCGCCGAAGTTGTGCCAGAGGCCGAGGGAGATCGCGGGGAGCTTGAGGCCGCTGTGGCCGGTGCGCCGGTACTCCATGGAGTCGTAGCGCGAGGGCTCTGCCCGATAGGGATTGGTATCAGTCACGTTGTCCTCCCTATCACGGACTTGTGACAGACCGAGTTGGGTACCCCATCCCGCCGCGCAGTAATGTGGCCGCCTCGGGGGAGACCGCAAATGGCACGGGGGCATTGCACGGAGGGGCTGGAAGATCGTGAAGCTGCGCGACCTGGTGTACAGGCTCTACGCACGCCGGGTGGAAGGCCGCCTCGACCATGACGCGGCGCCCAAGCACATCGGCGTCATCCTGGACGGGAACCGGCGCTGGGCGAAGGCCTCGGGGAGTTCCACGGTGCAGGGCCACCAGGCCGGCGCCGACAAGATCTCCGAGATGCTCGGCTGGTGCACCGAGACGGACGTCGAGGTCGTCACCCTGTGGATGCTGTCCACGGACAACCTGGACCGTCCCGAGGTCGAGCTCCGACCGCTGCTCAACATCATCGAGAACACCGTCAGGGGCCTCGCCGCGGACGGCCGCTGGCGCGTCCACCACGTCGGCAACCTCGACATCCTGCCCGCCGGGACCCAGAGCGTCCTGAAGGAGGCCGAGGAGGCCACCCACGGCGTCGACGGGATACTCGTCAACGTGGCGGTGGGCTACGGCGGCCGGCAGGAGATCGCCGACGCGGTGCGCTCGCTGCTCCTGGAGCACGCGCAGAAGGGCACCTCGTTCGAGGAGCTCGCCGAGATCCTCGACATCGACCACATCGCCGAGCACCTCTACACGCGCGGCCAGCCCGACCCGGACCTCGTGATCCGCACCAGCGGCGAGCAGCGGCTGTCCGGATTCATGCTGTGGCAGAGCGCGCACTCCGAGTACTACTTCTGCGAAGTTTTCTGGCCGGCCTTCCGCAAGGTCGACTTCCTGCGGGCCCTGCGCGACTACGCGGCCCGCCACCGGCGCTACGGCACCTGATCCCGCGCGGGGCCGGCAGGTCCCCGCGGATCCCCTCGGCCCCTTCCCTCGAACCCTTCACCAGGGATTCACCGAGCGTCCGTCATATGCCATGGCATGGCCTGGCCTGATCGGGGAATATCCCTTTCAGGTCGACGCCCGATCCACGGGTGTCGAGTCTCAGCGGACGGCATGGGGTCGTCCGCCCGGGAGGCCCTTTGCACCAGGACGCACGTGCGATGCGCACGGACGGAGTGGGAGGGCCGGAAATCGGCCCCGGCATGGGTGCCGATGACCGGTCCGGTCTTCATGGCCCGACCTCTTCCGAGGGGGTACGTCCTTCCGTGGTGACCAGCACGAAGCGCCGCCTGCCCGACAGGCGGACCTATGTCCTCGACACCAGCGTCCTGCTGGCAGACCCCAACGCGATCTCCCGCTTCGACGAGCACGAGGTCGTGCTCCCGATCGTGGTGATCACCGAGCTGGAGGCAAAGAGGCACCATCCCGAACTCGGCTACTTCGCGCGCCAGGCCCTGCGCCTGCTCGACGACTTCCGGGTTCGCAACGGTCGCCTCGACGCTCCCATCCCGCTGGGCGATCTGGGTGGCACCCTGCGTGTCGAGCTCAACCACTCCGACCCGGGTGTCCTGCCCGCCGGCTTCCGACTGGGGGACAACGACTCGAGGATCCTCGCCGTCGCCCGCAATCTGCAGGCCGAGGGCTACGACGTCACGGTGGTCTCGAAGGATCTCCCGCTGCGCATCAAGGCCTCCTCCGTGGGGCTGATCGCGGAGGAGTACCGGGCGGAGCTCGCGATCACCGATGGCGGCTGGACGGGCATGAGCGAGCTCGCCCTCTCCGGAGAGCAGGTGGACCTCCTCTACTCGGAGGAGCGGCTCTACGTGCCCGAGGCCGCCGAGCTGCCCGTGCACACCGGACTGGTCCTGCAGTCCGAGCGCGGCAAGGCGCTCGGCCGGGTCACCGCGGACGGCAACGTGAAGCTCGTACGGGGCGACCGCGAGGCCTTCGGGCTGCACGGCCGCAGCGCCGAGCAGCGCATCGCGCTGGACCTCCTCCTCGACCCCGAGATCGGGATCATCTCGATGGGCGGCCGGGCCGGCACCGGAAAGTCCGCGCTGGCGCTGTGCGCCGGCCTGGAGGCGGTGCTGGAGCGGAGGCAGCATCAGAAGGTGATGGTCTTCCGGCCGCTGTACGCGGTCGGCGGCCAGGACCTCGGCTACCTGCCCGGGGACGCCGCCGAGAAGATGAGCCCCTGGGCGCAGGCGGTCTTCGACACCCTCTCGGCGGTCGCCGGGCGGGAGGTCATCGAGGAGGTGCTGAACCGCGGGATGCTGGAGGTCCTGCCGCTCACCCACATCCGCGGCCGTTCGCTGCACGACGCCTTCGTGATCGTGGACGAGGCGCAGTCGCTGGAGCGGAACGTCCTGCTGACCGTTCTGTCCCGAATCGGGGCCAATTCGCGGGTCGTTCTGACCCACGACGTGGCCCAGCGGGACAACCTGCGGGTCGGCCGGTACGACGGAGTCGTCGCCGTGGTCGAGAAGTTGAAGGGACATCCGCTCTTCGCGCACATCACGCTCACCCGGTCCGAGCGCTCCCCGATCGCCGCACTGGTCACCGAGATGCTCGAAAACCTCTGACCCCGACAGCGCCCCCTTCCGGGAGGCCGAAACGGTCAAAAACCTCATAGCGGGAAGGTGAGTTGGCGCCGCCCGGCAAAGGCCCGAGAGCCTAGCCGGGCGGCGTCGTGCTGCACAGGCCTTTGGCGAAACAGATGGCGACATGCCAGGTGTGACCTTTCCCACGCAACGGAGAATTGCCTTGCGGTGTCGCGTTCCGGCAGAGTCTGGTTTCCGTCAGGCCCCGCATACGGCACTTCTGTATCTCCCGTGAGGTACGCGCAGCACCACAACTCCACAGTCGAATGCCGTATGCCGCCCGGAGTTTCACGGAGCAACCCCCGCGAGGGAGTTGTCCACGGGCCCGCGCCTCCAGTGACCGTAGAACCACGGAGGCCAGAGTCGAGGGGCACTTTTGCGCCCGCGCGGTCACTGCGGACGCTGCTGGAAGGACACCGTGTGAGCCGGATCTCGGTCCGGGGGTTCGCCGTGGCTTCGGCCACCGCGGTCACCACCGTCGGCGCAGTCGTGGGCGTTGCCACCGGCGACCCCACGAACGATCTCGAGACGACCGCTTCCGGCGCGACTCTCCTTGCCGACATCCCGGTCGGCGACCAGGCTGAGGTCCAGAGCGCGTCGCTGACGCAGCAGGCCGACACCATCGCCCACGCCGCCGACGCCGATGCCAAGCGCTCGGCCGAGGAGAGCGCCCGCCTCCAGGCCGCCGAGGACGCCAAGGCCAAGAAGGCCGAAGCGCAGAAGGCGGCGGACGAGAAGGCGAAGAAGGAGCGCGACGCGAAGGCAGAGGTCGCCAGCCGCTCCGCCGCCCGCGACGCGGGCGACTTCGCCCTGCAGAGCTCCTACACGGTCGCTCAGGTCAAGGCCATCGCCCAGCAGATGGTCCCGGCCGGCCAGTTCCAGTGCTTCTCGAACATCATCAACCAGGAATCCACCTGGAACTACCTGGCCGTGAACAAGTCCTCGGGCGCGTACGGTCTGGTCCAGGCACTGCCCGGTTCGAAGATGGCCTCGGCCGGCGCGGACTGGCGCACCAACCCCGCCACGCAGATCAAGTGGGGCCTGAACTACATGAACGTCCGCTACGGCAGCCCCTGCGCCGCGTGGACGTACCACCAGGCCAACGGCTGGTACTAGAGCGCGCTCAACCTCGAGGAGCCCCGCACCGTCCTACGGTGCGGGGCTTCTCGCGTGTACGGTCTTCGAGGCGTGCCCGAACACGGGGGCGGGGGAAGGAAGCGACATGGCGAAGCGGGAAGGCTGGCTCGGCCGGCTCGGTAACAGGCTGAACCGGATGGAGGCGCGGCTCAACGAGCGGCGCGCCGAGGTCGAGGCCGAGACCGGTGGAGACCTACGGGCTCCCGCCGCGGCCGCGCCCGCGCCGAAGGCTTCCGAGCCGCCCGCCGCCGCGCCCGTACCGCCCGTCGCCGCCCCGCAGGCCCCCGCACCGCACCCGGCCGCGCCGGCCGTCCCCGAGCGCCCCGAACCGGCGAGCGTCATCCCCTGGGGGATGCGCGTCGCGGCCGAGGCCAGCTGGCGGCTGCTGCTCCTCGCCGGGATGCTCTGGGTGCTGATGAAGGTGATCAGCGAAGTCCGCCTGGTCGTCCTCGCCTTCGCCGCCGCCATGCTCGTCACCGCGATGCTCCAGCCCTTCGTCGTCCGGCTGCGCAGGCTGGGCCTGCCGCGGGGGCTGGCCACGGCCGTCACGGCGATCCTCGGCTTCGTGGTCATCGGGCTCGTCGGCTGGTTCGTGGTCTGGCAGGTCATGGAGAACCTCGACGACCTGTCCGACCGGGTCCGCGACGGCATCAACGAGCTCAAGCTCTGGGCACTGGACAGTCCGTTCCACGTGACCGAGAAGCAGATCAACGACATCGCGAAGAACCTCAGCGAGACCATCGGGACGAACACCGAGCAGATCACCTCCGCCGGCCTCCAGGGCGTGACGGTCCTCGTCGAGGTCCTCACCGGCATCCTGCTCGCGATGTTCTCGACGCTCTTCCTGCTCTACGACGGCAAGCGCATCTGGAACTGGGCCCTGGGCCTCGTCCCGAACGCCGCCCGGGCCGGTGTCGCCGGGGCCGGTCCGCGGGCCTGGCGCACACTGACCGCGTACGTGCGCGGCACGGTCATCGTCGCGCTCATCGACGCCATCTTCATCGGCCTCGGCATCTACTTCCTGGACGTGCCGATGGCGGTGCCGCTGGCCGTCTTCATCTTTCTCTTCGCCTTCATCCCGCTGGTCGGCGCGGTGGTCTCGGGTGCCCTCGCGGTGGTCGTGGCGCTCGTGACCCAGGGCGTGTGGACCGCCCTGATGGTGCTGCTGGTGGTGCTGGCGGTGCAGCAGATCGAGGGGCACGTGCTGCAGCCCTTCATCCTCGGCCGTGCGGTACGGGTGCACCCGCTCGCGGTGGTGCTGTCGGTGGCCGCCGGCGGCATGATCGCGGGCATCGGCGGTGCGGTGGTCGCCGTTCCGCTGGTGGCGGTCACCAACACGGTGGTGGGATACCTGCGGGCGTACTCGCGCGAGCAGCGCCACCACGGCGCCGGCATGGTCGGTCCGGCCCCGCACGGCTCGACGGCCCTGGGCGTCGTACCCGACAAGGACGACCGCAGTTCCTAGCCCGGACCGGCCGCGGGCTGCGATGATCAAGGACGGGCGCATGCCGATGGCGGCGCCCGGGACTTGGGACTGCGGGGGGCGGGCATGATCACCGATCCGGAGCTGGACGGCGAATGGGACACGCAGCGGGCGGCGGAGCCGGCCGAGCAGCTCGCGCCGCGCGAGCGGGCGGCGGCCGCCACCTCGCGCCCGTGGCTGTGGGCGCTGGGCGGGGTGGTGGCGGCGTCGGCGGTGTGGGCCGGCGGGCTGTACGCCCTCGGGGACCGGCTGTCGGCGCCCACGCTCTCGTACCGGGCGACGAAGAACCTGTGCCGGGACTTCAGGGCCCAGGCGCTGAGCGGCATCACCGGGGACCTGCACAAGAGGCCGGTGAACAAGGAGGTCAGCCACCCGGCCGTGGACGCGGCGACGTGCGTCCTGAACAACAACGCCGACTATCCGCGGGACTTCTCGGTGTACGTGAACTTCGCCCTGCACAAGAAGGCCGACCCCTCGACGGAGTTCGGCGTACCGCCGGTCGACGACCTCGCCAATGTCGGCGACCTGCGGACGGAAGAGGTGCCGGACCTCGGTGAGCGTGCCGTGATGACGGCGTGGGCCGGCGAGCGGGGGCTGAACCTCAAGGTGCTGGACGGCGGCGCGGTGTTCAGCATCCGCGTGTTCGTCACCAGCTTCGCGGAGAAGGACGGCCGGGCCGCCACGGACGCCGACGCGGTCCAGGCGGCGCTGATCGCGGACATGCGTGAGCTCATGGCGGCGCTGAAGGACTAGGGGCAGGGGGCGGGATGATCACGGAGCCGGAACTGGACGGGGCGTGGGAGTCGGGGCGGCCGGCCGAGGT
Organism: Streptomyces sp. NPDC029164; assembly: GCF_055563995.1. Taxonomy (NCBI): domain Bacteria; kingdom Bacillati; phylum Actinomycetota; class Actinomycetes; order Kitasatosporales; family Streptomycetaceae; genus Streptomyces; species Streptomyces sp. NPDC029164. The sequence goes on from NZ_JBVHWW010000030.1 coordinate 95,070, forward strand.
CCCGCAGGCCGCCGTGGCGCAGGACACGGTGGTGCGCGAGGCGCGGGGGCCGCGCCGGCCGTGGTGGTGGGTGGCGGCGACGGTCGTGGCCACCTCCGCGCTGTGGGCGGGCGGGCTGTACGCCTACGGGGACCGGCTGAACGAGCCGGAGATCCGCCACCGCGTCACGAAGGACCTGTGCGACCAGTTCAAGGCGCCGGCCCTGGCCGCGGCACTGGGCGCCTTCACGGACTCCGACCCGGAGCGGGGCGGCCGGCATCCGGCCATGGACTGGGCGTCCTGCAGCCACAACGGTGACCGTTCGGCCGCCGTCGGGGGGTTCTTCGTGTCCGCCGTGGTCGAGCTGCACAAGAAGACCGATCCGACGCCCGAGTTCGAGCTCGGCTCCCGGTACGACCGGAGCGGCGCCGACGGCGCCGGCCAGTGGGAGTCGGTCCCCGGCCTGGGGGAGCAGGCTCTCGTCAGTGCTCCCGGTGGCGGCGAGGGGGTCCGGCTGAGGGTCCGTGACGGCGGTGCGGTGTTCCTCCTTGAGGTGATGTTCTTCGACCGGTTCGAAGACGGCCCCGATCCGCGGTCGGCGCTCTCCGCGCGGCCCGACCGGGAGACCCTGGTGGCGGCGGCGGTCGAGGACGTGCGGGCGCTGATGGCCGCGCTGCGCAAGTGAACGCGCAGGGCCCCCGCGGCCGGAGACGGCTGCGGGGGCCCTGACGGTCGTACGGGTGGTCACTCGGCGACGAGGACGGCCCCGGCTTCGAGGGAGGCCTCGGCGTCGAGGGTGACCGCGACGGCCTGGATCACCGAGGCGATCTTGAAGGCCTCCTGGATCGTCTCGCGGTCGACGCCGGCCTTGCGCAGGACCTGCTCGTGCGAGTCCAGGCACTGACCGCAACCGTTGATCGCGGAGACGGCGAGCGACCACAGCTCGAAGTCGACCTTCTCCACGCCCGGGTTGCCGATGACGTTCATCCGCAGGCCCGCGCGCAGCGTGCCGTACTCCGGGTCGGAGAGCAGGTGCCGCGTGCGGTAGAAGACGTTGTTCATCGCCATGATCGCCGCGGCGGACTTGGCGGCGGTGTACGCCTCCGGCGAGAGGTTCGCCTTCGCCTCGGGTTCCAGCTCACGCAGGACGCGCGGGGAGCGGGCGGCGATCGCGCAGGACAGGACGGTGCCCCACAGCTGCTGCTGCGGGAGGTCGCTGTTGCCGATGACCGAACCGAGATTCAGCTTCAGGTCCTTGGCGAAGTCCGGTACGGCCGACTTCAGGGAGTCCAGGGACATCCGTCACTCACCGGCCAGCAGCGCGCCGGCGTCGATGGTGGCCTCGCCCTTGTTCCAGTTGCAGGGGCACAGCTCGTCGGTCTGCAGGGCGTCGAGGACCCGCAGGACCTCCTTGGGGTTACGGCCCACGGAACCGGCGGTCACCATCGAGAACTGGATCTCGTTGTTCGGGTCCACGATGAAGACGGCGCGCATCGGGAGGCCGTCCTCGCCGAGGATGCCCAGCTCGGCCGACAGCTCGCGCTTGATGTCGGACATCATCGGGAAGGGCAGGTCACGCAGGTCGGCGTGGTCCTTGCGCCAGGCGTGGTGCACGTACTCGGAGTCCAGCGAGAAGCCGAGGACCTGCGCGTCGCGGTCGGCGAACTCGTCGTTCAGCTTGCCGAAGGCGGCGATCTCGGTCGGGCACACGAAGGTGAAGTCCAGCGGCCAGGCGAAGACGACCTTCCACTTGCCCTCGTAAGTCTTGTGGTCGATCTGCGCGAACTCGGCACCGGCCTCGAGCGAGACACAGGCGGTCAGGTCGAAGGCGGGGAACTTGTCACCAACAGTGAGCACGCGCTCTCCTTGAGAAAGGGGAAATAGCCCCTTTTGGGGGCTTTCCGCTGGGGTTGGACGTATCTCACATGCTGACACACCTCCATTGATTACGGAAATAGCTAGTCTTGTGGTGGGTGATCGGAGGTACCTATCAGTGGCCGTGGGTAACAGGGGAGCGAAACAGCCGACCCTCGCACAGTTGCGCGCCTTCGCGGCGGTCGCCGGGCATCTGCACTTCCGGGACGCGGCCGCGGCCATCGGGATGAGCCAGCCGGCGCTCTCCGGAGCCGTCTCCGCGCTGGAAGAGGCCCTCGGCGTACAGCTGCTGGAGCGCACCACCCGCAAGGTGCTGCTCTCCCCGGCCGGCGAACGGATCGCGGCCCGGGCGCAGCTGGTGCTCGACGCGATGGGCGGGCTGCTGGAGGAGGCCGAGGCGGTACGGGCCCCCTTCACCGGGATCCTGCGGTTCGGGGTGATCCCCACGGTGGCCCCGTACCTGCTGCCGACCGTGCTCGGGCTCTTCCACCGGCGCTACCCCCGGATGGACCTCCAGGTGCACGAGGAGCAGACCGCCACCCTGCTGGAGGGACTGGCCACCGGACGGCTGGACCTGCTCCTGCTGGCGGTGCCGCTCGGAGTCCCCGGGGTCACCGAACTGCCCGTGTTCGACGAGGACTTCGTACTGCTCGCCCCCAGGGAGCACGCGCTGGCCGGGCGCCGCGACATCCCGCTGGAGGAACTGCGGGGACTGCAGCTGCTGTTGCTCGACGAAGGGCACTGCCTGCGCGACCAGGCCCTCGACATCTGCCGGGAGGCGGGGCGCACCACCGGGGCGGACGTCACGACGACCGCCGCGGGGCTCTCCACCCTCGTCCAGCTGGTCGCCGGCGGACTGGGGGTGACGCTGCTGCCGCGCACCGCGCTGCGGCTGGAGACCGCCCGCAACGAGTACCTGTCCACCGGGTACTTCGCCGAGCCCGCGCCCTCGCGGCGGATCGCCCTGGCCATGCGCACCGGGACGGCCCGCCAGGAGGAGTTCCGGGCGATCGCCGCCGCACTGCGCGAAGCCGTACGCCCGCTCCCGGTGTGGCCCACCGACTAGGGGAGCGGAAGGCGGGGGTCGGACCGCGTGGAGCGCGGCCCGGCCCCTGGGCGCGGTCAGTCCGTGGACTTCGGGGGGCGCCCGCGGCGGGGGATGGGGCCGGGGCTGGAGGGGAGGCGTCCGGCCTCCGCGAGGGCGCGGCGGAGCAGGAACTCGATCTGCGCGTTCGCGCTGCGCAGCTCCTCGCCGGCCCAGCGGGCCAGCGCCTCGTACACCTGCGGATCGAGCCGCAGCAGCACCTGCTTGCGCGCCTGCCGGCCCGCCGGGTTCTGCTCGCCGCCGGGGGTCACTGGTAGAGGGTCCCCGTGTTGACCACCGGCTGGGCCGCGCGGTCACCGCAGAGGACGACCATCAGGTTCGAGACCATGGCGGCCTTGCGCTCCGGGTCCAGGTCCACGATGCCCTCCTCCGCCAGGCGGGTCAGGGCGAGCTCGACCATGCCCACCGCGCCCTCCACGATCTGCTTGCGGGCCGCCACGACGGCGCCCGCCTGCTGGCGCTGGAGCATCGCGGAGGCGATCTCCGGAGCGTACGCGAGATGCGTGAAGCGGGACTCGATGATGTGCACCCCGGCCGCCTCGACCCGTTCGTGCAGTTCGACCGCCAGCTTCTCGGTGATCTCCTCGGCGTTCCCGCGCAGCGACAGGCCGCCCTCCTCGTGCGCGTCGTAGGGGTACTCGATCGCGATGTGCCGGACCGCCGCCTCGGTCTGGGTCTCGACGAACTCCGTGAAGTCCTCGACCTCGAAGGTGGCCCGCGCGGTGTCCTCGACCCGCCACACGACGACCGCCGCGAGCTCGATCGGGTTGCCGTAGGCGTCGTTGACCTTCAGGACGGCCGTCTCGTGGTTGCGCACCCGGGTGGAGATCTTCTCGCGCGAGGTGAAGGGGTTGACCCAGCGCAGTCCGTCGGTGCGGATCGTGCCCCGGTAGCGGCCGAACAGCTGCACGACACGGGCCTCGCCCGGCGCCACCGTGTTCAGGCCGCTCATCGCTATCACGGAGCCGAGGATCGTGAGCACGCCGGCGGCGATGAGCGCCGCCTTGGCCGCGGCGGCCGTCGCCACCGCGCCCGCCGCGATGAGCCCGCCGCCCGCCAACAGGCCTGCCAGGCCGAGGAGTAGGGCCAGACCGCCGCCCACGCTGCGCGCGGTGAACTCCCGTACCCCGTCCGGATTGGCGATTTGGTTCGTCATCATTTGCCCCGTTTCTCTGGTCGCGGCCGCCCGGACCGCCTAGCAAAGTGATATCACTTTTTTGCGTTGCGGCAACCCTTCGGCTTAGGTGAGCGTCGGTTCCAGTGATGTGGGTGCTGATTCTCACGTCCGAATTGACCGATATTGGTCACGGTTGACCATCCTTTGTCACAGCCTGCGGTGTTAGCTTTCTGAGCTGACGTCGGGGGGGTAATCGAGCGGAGCGGGAGCGATGGGCCGAGCAGAAGTGCGTAAGGCGCAGCAGCGCGGTGCGGGGCGTGCGCCGAGCAGACGCGCGGGCGGCGCGAAGGACAAGGGCGGCGCCGGCAAACGCAGCGGCATACGTCGCTTCTTCACGTGGAAGAAGATCCTCGGGACGTTCCTCGGCGGGATCCTCCTCCTCATGGCCGCGGCGATCATCCTCTACTTCTCGGTGGACGAACCCACCGACCCCAACAAGCAGGCCACGCTCCAGAGCAACACCTACCGGTACTCCGACGGCTCGATCATGGCCCGCACCGGTGACACGAACCGCGAGATCGTGCCGATCGACAAGATCCCCGAGGACGTCCGCACCGCGTTCATCGCCATCGAGAACAAGTCGTTCTACAGCGACCGCGGCATCGACGTGATGGGCGTGGCCCGGGGCCTGTTCAACACGGCCACCGGCAAGGGCAAGGCCGGTGGCTCGACGATCACCCAGCAGTACGTCAAGAACTACTACCTGACGCAGGACCAGTCGGCGACGCGCAAGCTCCGCGAGCTGGTGATCTCCCTCAAGGTCGACCAGCGCATGGAGAAGGACGACGTCCTCGTCGGCTACCTGAACACGAACTTCTACGGCCGCAACGCGTACGGCATCCAGGCCGCGGCCCAGGCCTTCTACGGGGTCGACTCCGACAAGCTCACCCTGGAGCAGGGCGCCTACCTCGCCGCGGTCATCCAGGCCCCCAGCCAGTACGACCTGGCGACGGCCGGCCCGAACGGCACGCGGCTGGTCAACATCCGCTTCAACGCCGTCCTCGACAACATGGTCGAGATGGGCAAGCTGGACCCGGCCAAGCGCAAGACCATGACCCTCCCGCCGCCGATCAAGCCCAAGCCCCGCCCGGGCATGGACGGCCAGAAGGGCTACCTGGTCCAGGCGGCCAACGACGAGCTGAACAAGCAGAACATCACCGACGCCCAGATCGCGGCCGGCGGCTGGAGCATCACGCTCAACGTCGACAAGGCGAAGCAGGCGGCGCTGGAGAAGGCCGTCGACGACGAGCTGGAGTCGAAGCTCGACCGCAAGGACCCCAAGGGCCGGCCCCAGGACCAGAGCGTCCAGGCCGGCGCGACCTCCGTGGACGCGAAGACCGGTGCGATCGTCGCCATGTACGGCGGCCAGGGCCTGACGGAGAAGTCCGAGAGCAACGCCCTGCGCAAGGACTACCAGCCGGGCTCGACCTTCAAGCCGATCGTGCTCGCCTCCGCCCTGGAGAACGGGTCGAAGACCCAGGACGGCAAGCCGATCACCCCGAACTCGCTCTACGACGGCACCAGCAAGCGACCGGTCGTCGGCAGCAAGATCCCGTTCAACCCGCAGAACCAGGACAACCTGAACTACGGCACCCCCCTGATGACGGTCCAGGAGGCGACCAACTCCTCGGTGAACTCCGTCTACGCGCAGATGATCGTGGACGTGAAGCCGCAGAACGTGAAGAAGACGGCCCTCGCACTCGGCATGGTGGACCGCGAGGGCTGGCCCGAGGACAGGCCGGCCATGGCGCTCGGCACGATGACCGCGAGCACCGTGGAAATGGCCGGCGTCTACGCCTCCCTCGACAACCACGGCAAGAAGGTCACGCCGACGATCGTCAAGAGCGCCGAGCACAAGGAACGCGAGTTCGCGCCCCAGCAGGCCATCGGCAGCCAGGCCATCAGCCGCAAGACCGCCGACACCGTCACCAAGGTGCTCACGGGCGTGGTCAACGACGAGGGCGGCTCCGGCAACAAGGTCAGGAGCAGCGCCTACGAGGCGGCCGGCAAGACCGGTACCAGTGAGTCGAACTTCTCCGCCTGGTTCACCGGGTACACGCCGGAGCTGGTCACCGTCGTCGCGATGTTCGGCGAGGAGCCGGGCACCCATACCCAGGTCACCCTGACCGGCACCGCCGGCCTGGGACGCGCGGGCGGTTCCAGCTTCCCCGCCTCGATCTGGAAGGCGTACACGCTCGCCGCGCTCAAGGGCGTGAAAACCGGCGAGTTCGACGTGTCGGACGCGGAGATGGGCCCCACGCAGGTGCCGTCCCGCAGCACCTCGCCGACGCCCACGACGAGCCCGTCCTCCAGCCCGCCGGCCTCCCCCAGCGCCCCGGCGCAGTCCCCGACCACGCCGGTGACCCCCAGTACGCAGCCCACGCCGACGAAGAGCGGCCCCACGCCGACGACGACGCCCACGACGACGCCGACCAAGACCGGCGGCCCCAAGCCGCCGGACCCGCCGCTGTTCGGCGGCAACGAAGAACGCTGACACACCGCCGCCCCGCAGCCTTCAGGCTGCGGGGCGGCGGTTTTTCGTCGGGTGAGGATGCGGCCGGTTCGCCGACCCGGTCAGTGGCGGTCGTTCGCCCCCGGCAACGGGAGCTCGAACCAGACCACCTTGCCGCTGCTCAGGCGGGTCGCACCCCAGCGGCGGGCCATCCGGTTGACCAGGAACAGGCCGCGGCCGCCCTCGTCGGTGTCCCGCGCCCGGCGCTGGCGGGGCAGCTGCGGGGAGTCGTCGCCGACCTCGCAGCGCAGGACGTCCGTACGCAGCAGGCGCAGGGTCACGGGCCGCTCGGCGTACCGGACGGCATTGGTGACCACCTCGCTCACCAGCAGCTCCAGCGAGTCGCTCAGCTCCTCCAGGCCCCAACGGGTCAGGGCGCGGCGGGCGAACCGCCGGGCCCGGCCCGGAGCGGTCTCCTCCGGGTCCAGGAACCAGTACGCGACGTCACTGGGCGCGATCCCGTCGAACCGGGCCGCGAGCAGCGCGATGTCGTCGTCCCGGTCACCCGGGCCGAGCATGTCCAGCACGTCGTCGCACAGGGCCTCCAGCGGCGGCGGGTGGTCCAGGCCGGTCAGCTGCGCGGTGGTGGCGAGCCGCTCGCGCAGCTGCTCGATGCCGGTCCACACGTCCCGCAGGCGCGACTCCACCAGACCGTCCGTGTAGAGCAGCAGGGTGGCCCCGGCGGGCGCGTCCAGCTCCACGGCCTCGAAGTCCACGCCGCCGACGCCGATGGGCGCGCCGGGCGGTACGCGCAGCACCTCGGCGCGGCCGCCCAGGTGCAGCAGCACCGGCGGCGGGTGGCCGGCGTTGGCGATGGTGATCCGGTGCGCGACCGGGTCGTAGACCGCGTACAGGCAGGTGGCCATGCGGTCGGAGCCCAGGCGCTGCGCCTGCTCGTCCAGGTGGTGCAGGACCTCGGCGGGCGGCAGGTCCAGCTGCGCGAGGGTCTGCGCCGTCGTGCGGAGCTGGCCCATGATCGCGGCGGAGGTCATGGAGTGGCCCATGACGTCGCCGACGACGAGCGCGACCCGGCTGCCGGGCAGCGGTATGGCGTCGTACCAGTCGCCGCCGACCCGCGCCGTCTCGGCGGCGGGCAGGTAACGGGAGGCCAGCCGCACGCCGGTGGGCTGCGGGAGGCTGTCGGGCAGCATGGTGCGCTGCAGCTCGTCGGCGATGTACGCCTCACGGCCGTACAGGACGGCCTTGTCGATGCCGAGCGCGGTGTGGGTGGCCAGTTGGGCGGCGACCAGGAGGTCGTTCTGCTCGAAGGCGGGACGCTCCGGGCTGCGCAGGAAGACGGCGGCGCCGATCACCCGGCGGCGGCCGCGCAGCGGCGCGAGGACGGCCCGGTTGCCGCGCGGCAGCGGATGGTCCACGCCGAGCAGCTCGGGCAGCGCGGCCCGGGCGGCGGCGGAGGACCCGAAGACGGGCCGTACGCCGCGCAGCACCTCGGCGAGCGCGCCGCCGGGCCGGATCTCGCACAGCTCGGCCGCGGGCAGGTCACCCTGCGGGCCGACCAGCGGCAGCTGGCTGAAGTCGAGCTCGCCGGTGGCCCCCGCGGCCCCGGCGAGGTCCATCCCCGCGCCGATGGTGCTGCCGATGTCGGTGAGATCGTCGATCGGCCGGAGCCGGTCGGTGCGCCGGAGCCTTAAAACGACCGGGCCGACGGGCCGCTCGTCGCCGACGGGCAGCGGATCGCGCAGGTAGACGAGGATGGCGTCCGAGAAGGTGGGCACGGTCGCCCGGCACAGGCCGAGCACGATCTCGTCGAGGTCGATGCCGCGGGCGATCCGCCGGGTGGCGGCGCCCACGAAACGCAGCCGGTCCCCTTCGCGGCGCGCGGCGGTGGCCTCTCCGGTGCCTGCGCCCGGTATGCCGGTCCCGCCGCCGTGGCGCTCGCCTCCGGTGCGGTACCCGCTGTTCTGCCCGGAGGTCCCGTCCCCACCGGGTGCGGCCACCGCTCCCGGTGAGGCCGGCTGCCGGGCGCTCTCGCCGCCCGCGGCGGCGGGGTCGAGGCCGTCACCGCGCGGGCGGGGCGGCTCGGAGGGGTCGCCGAGCCCGGCGGCGGCGCCCGCGGCGTTGCGGGCGGCCGCGCCGTCCCGCAGCCGGACGCCGTCCTGGCCCGGGACCGGGTCCGAGGCCGTGGGGCCACCGGACTCGCCCGGCGCGGAAGCCTTGCGCCGGGGCCGGGGGAGTCCTGCCGCCCCGCCCGCCGCGGAGCGGGCCGAGCGCGCGTCGGAAGCCGCCGCGGCCGCGCCGCTGCCCGGCTCCGCGGCATGGCCGGCGCCGGCGCCCGGCGCATGCGTGCGTACGGCCTCGGCGGCGGCGATGGGCGCCTTGCCGTGGCCGGCCTCGTCCGTTCCTCCGCCGGAGGCGACGGGCTGCGGGCCCTCCTGGGAGGTGGGGTACTCCGTCACGCGTGGAATTCCGTCCGTTTGCGCTCGATGTGCGCTGCACTCAACTCGGTCAGTCGCGGTATACCCGCTCAGCGGCCCGGGCACCATCGCCCCGAGGTTCCTCTTTGCCTCTCGCCCCGCGCCGACCTCCCGTCAGCTTCCGCGTGCGGTACGACACTTGTGGATGCGCGGCCCGGACGCACCGGCCCGCGCGCGCGACCTCGCGGAGCACGATCCTACGTTTGAACCCCGGGGGCGCATCAAGGGTCTCATGAGGTCATATGCGCCGGGGTGCGGTCCCAGTCCTCCGGAAGGGCCGGAATCCCCCAGGCGGGATCCGGCCGCCAGTCCTGCCAGCCGTCGGAGAACGGAGCCCCCCATTCCTTGATCACCCCGACCGCCGCGCGCCCGGCGTGCCGGACCCGCAGCGCCTGTTCCCGGTCCATCAGGCCGGACCGCTGCGCCTGGGCGAACTCGTCCTCGTCCAGCCACTTCCAGCTGCGGTCCGGGTAGACGGCGATATCGAGGAAGTGGTCCACGGAATCCACCCCTGCGGCCCACCGCGACCGCGGCTCCTCCAGGTTCACGTACCAGTTCTTGAACCGCCAGCCGTGTCCCCAGAACAGCCATACCGACCACGGATCCCCGGGCCGGGCCAGCTTCAGCACCCCGCCGCCGAACCAGCGCGACCGTACGGTCGTCCGCGGGGCGGTGTAGCGGGTGGCGAGCGGTTCCTCGTGGACGGGGGTGCCGTCGGCCAGCACCGGCTTGACGCACTCGGTGCCCGGGGCCATCCAGACGGCCAGCAGCTCGTCGGTGTCCTGAACCACCGTCACCGGGCGGCAGATGTGCACCGAACCCTTCAGGCCCGGGGCGTGGTCGCGGTAGCGCCAGAGGATCTGTTCCCCGGGCGCCCAGCGCGTGCCCCGCGCGGGACCCTGCGGCGCTTCCTGCGCCGAACCGCTCCCGGGCTTGAAGGTACCTGTCATGCGCAGATCTTAGGGCGGAGGCCCGAGCCCCCGCTGCGGTGCAGGTCACTGGGGGGTTGACGGACCGGAATCGACCGGATCCGGCCCCCGTCCGGAGGCCGGATCCGGCGTCTCACGGATGCGTCATGCGCAGCACGTCCAGGGCCTCGTCGAGCTGCTCCAGGGTGAGGGCGCCGCGCTCCACGTAGCCGGACTCCAGGACGACCTCCCGGATCGTCTTCCGCTCGGCGAGGGACCTCTTGGCCACCCTGGCGGCCTCCTCGTAGCCGATGTAGCGGTTGAGCGGGGTCACCACGGAGGGCGAGGACTCGGCGTATTCCCTGGCCCGCGCCTCGTTGGCGGTGATCCCGTCGACCGTGCGGTCGGCCAGCAGGCGGCTCGCGCCGCCGAGCAGCCGGATCGACTCGAGGAGGTTCCTGGCCATCACCGGGAGCATCACGTTGAGCTCGAAGTTGCCGGCCGCGCCCGCCACCGCGACGGTGGCGTCGTTCCCCATGACCTGTGCGGCGACCATGAGGACGGCCTCCGGGACCACCGGATTGACCTTCCCGGGCATGATCGAGGAGCCCGGCTGGAGATCGGGCAGGTTGATTTCGGCCAATCCGGTGCGCGGCCCGGAGGCCATCCAGCGCAGGTCGTTGCAGATCTTGGTGAGGGAGACGGCGACCGTACGGAGCATCCCGGAGGTCTCCACCAGCGCGTCCCGCGCCCCCTGGGCCTCGAAGTGGTCGCGGGCCTCGGTCAGCGGCAGCCCGGTGGCCGCGGCCACCTCGGCGATCACGGCGGCGGAGAACCCGGGCGGGGTGTTGATGCCGGTGCCCACGGCGGTGCCGCCGAGCGGCAGCTCGGCGAGGCGGGGGAGGCAGGCGCGCAGCCGCTCGACGCCGTAGCGGATCTGGGCCGCGTACCCGCCGAACTCCTGGCCCAGGGTGACCGGGGTGGCGTCCATCAGGTGGGTCCGCCCGGCCTTGACCACCTGCGCGAACCCGGCCGCCTTGCGCTCCAGCGCGGCGGCGAGGTGCTCCAGGGCGGGGATCAGCTCCCCGGTGACGGCGGCGGTGGCGGCGATGTGGATGGACGACGGGAACACGTCGTTGGAGCTCTGCGAGGCGTTGACGTGGTCGTTGGGGTGCACCTCCCGGCCGAGGCGCTCGGTGGCGAGGGTGGCGATCACCTCGTTGGTGTTCATGTTGGACGAGGTCCCGGAGCCGGTCTGGAAGACGTCCACGGGGAAGTGGTCGTCCCAGCGGCCGTCCGCGACCTCGGCGGCGGCGGACCGGATCGCGTCGGCGAGGTCCTGGTCCACCATGCCGAGCTTCGCGTTCACCGCGGCGGCGGCGGCCTTGATGCGCGCGAGCGCCTCGATGTGGGCGCGTTCCAGCCGCTGCCCGGAGACGGGGAAGTTCTCCACCGCGCGCTGGGTCTGCGCACGCCACTTGGCGTGCCGGGGCACCCGTACGTCGCCCATGGAGTCGTGCTCGATCCGGAACGCATCGGCCTGCTGATCTTCGGTCATTTTCCTGGCCTCCTCAAAAACTTGAGCAATTGTCTTGTTCGAAGTGTTCCCAACTCCCCTACCGGCCAGTAAATACCGGGGGTAACACCGACAACCGGGGAGGCGTTCATGGCACGTGCACGTACGAGACCCATGCTCAGATCTACCTTCGCCGCCGTCGCGGCGATCGCGGCCGCCCTGGGGGGCGTCACCGCCGTCACCCCCATGGCGCAGGCGGCGACCGCCGCCGGGGCCGTCACCCCCCTCTCGCCCGAGCTGGAGGCCATCCGCGCCGCGGAGGCCACCAGGATCTACGGCGACGCCGCCATCCGCCCGCTGAACGAGCGTAAGACCGGCCTGATCTCACTGGGCGACAGCGAGATCTCCGGCGAGGGCGTGGGCAACTACGACCCCGCGACCAACACGCCGAACAACCAGTGTCACCGCTCGCCCGACTCGGCGATCCACCGCACCGGCATCCCGGCCGACCTCACCTTCAACGTCGCCTGCTCCGGCGGCTACACCGGCAACATCCGGATCGGCGGCAGCAAGCAGTACGCCGACGAACTGGTGCAGAGCGACAGCCTGGCCATCAAGGCCCGCAACACGAAGATAAAGATGGTCCTGCTGGTCGCCGGGGCCAACGACGACCTGCAGTTCGGCCCGGTCATGACCGACTGCGTGACCCGCTGGGTGCTCAGCCAGGGCACCTGCGAGCCCAAGTACGCGCCCGGCTGGCAGGCGCGCGTCGACGGCCTCAGGCCCAAGGTGGAGAGCACGGTCGCGGACCTCAAGACGGTCATGCGCGACGCCGGTTACGCCGACTCCGACTACAAGCTCGTCGTGATGGGCTACCCCAGCCCCATCGGGCCCGACTTCCACGACAACCCGAGCTTCCCCGGCAAGCTGCCCGGCGGCTGCGCCGGCTACGACTCCGACGCCACCTGGGGCCGCAACTACGCGGTGCCCACCTTCGAGAAGGGCATGCGCGCGGCGGCCCTCGCCTCCGGTGCCACCTACCTGGACAACTCGCGGCTCTTCCACGGGCACGAGGTGTGCATGGAGGACGCCTGGGCCCGCGGGCTCTACCTGGACCTCGGGGACCACTTCCCGTGGGACGAGAACACCGCCCGCCAGTCCTTCCACCCCAACTACCGGGGCCACGGAGCCTTCGCGTCCTGCCTGACCCAGCTCTACGGCTCGGGCCTGCGCGAGGCCTCCTGCGCCGACCCGGCGAGCACCGGGACGCCCGTCCTGCAGGCCGGGGCCTGGGACGACAAGTTCAAGCCCCTGAAGAACGAGGCGACCGGAAACTGCCTCGACTCCTTCGGTGGCTCCAGCGCCAACGAGACGAAGATCGTGGGCTGGGACTGCCACGGCGGACGCAACCAGGGCTGGTGGTACGACGCCGCCCGCAAGTCCGTCCACACCGAACTGACCCAGGACCGCTGCCTCGACACCCCCGGCGCCCACTACGGCTCCGGCACCGGCCTGATCATCTGGAACTGCCACGGCGGCGCGAACCAGCAGTTCGTCCGTGACGGCGCCACCCTCCGCCCCGCCGCCGCCCCGGGCATGTGCCTCACGGTGGCCGCCGCGCACGAGCCGCTGCGCCTGCAGACCTGCAACGGATCCGCGAACCAGCGTTTCGTGTAACCCCCCGGGTAAACGGAACCGCACGACCGCCCCGTACTCTCCGACCCCCCACACCCGGCCGGCGCACCCCGGCCGGGTGTATTTATGTGCGGCTTTAGCGTCGGCTTATGCGCGACTTTAGTCATGGCCGAAAATGGACTCGCCGGTAACTTATCGGATGCCCCATCCCGCATTCCCTGCATACGATCCTGTGGTTGTCGCGCTTTCGGGGGTCCGGCCGTCCCCGAGGAGTGCCATTCAAGGGGGATTGCTTTCATGAAGACGAAGTCCATGCGTGCCGCCGTCGCGGCGCTCGCGGCATCCGGAGCGCTGGTTCTCGCGCTGCCGTCCGCAGCCCAGGCGGCGCCCACCGCCCGGTGCTACCCGGACATGGCCTGCCTGTACTACAACTCGAACCAGGCGGGCGCTCTGGCGCAGATGTACCACATCGAGAACTATCCGGCGTACTTGTTCTCGGGGACGTTCAACCGCGGCACCGGAAACGGGGATACGGAGCTGCTCAAGAACAATGCCGCCTCCGCGGACAGCCGCTACACGCACCAGGCGGTTCGCGTTCATTTCAACAGCTGGTACAAGGGCCCCTACGACGTGGTCGAGCCCCAGACGAGGCGGAATCTCAGCGCGACGTACAACAACAACGCGTCCTGGAACTACCACCCGAACGGCGTCTGAGAACCATGGGAATGATGAGCGAAATGAACAAGAAGCGCACCCGTATTTCCCTCCTCGCGGTGGCCGTGGCTTCCGGAGCCGTGATGGCGGGCTACGCCGCCTCCGCCGGTACGGACGCCGGCGCCACCGCTGGTGCCGACGCGACGGCGATCGCCGGTTCCGCCAAGGTCCGCACCCTGCCCATCGAGCAGTACCTGCCGACTCCGGCCGAGTTCGCGAAGCTGAACCAGGCCGGCGGACGGCTCCAGCAGAAGTGCATGCAGGGCCTCGGCTTCGCCTCCTTCCAGGCGCCCGAGCAGGCCCCGGCCGACCCGCGCGAGACCTTCACCGACCTGCGCTACGGCACCGTGGACGCCGCCCAGGCGGCCCGATCCGGCTACAAGCCGGAGTTCGCGGCCTCCCCGCGCACGGCCAAGGCGGGCGGCGCGTCCGCGGCCGCGGCCGACGGCCCGGCCCCGTCCGGGGCGGTCGAGCCCGTGCTGAGCGACGCGGAGTGGCTCGCGATGACCGGCACCACCAAGGAGGTCGGCGACACCGCCAAGGCCAAGCAGGCGGCGCCGAGCCAGGTCCAGGGCAAGGACGTCCCGCCGGGCGGTTGCATCGCCGAGTCCGCGCGGTCCCTGACCGGGGGCAGCGAGAAGCTCTACGCGGACCTCGCCCAGGACATCAACGGCCAGTCCTACAAGGAGTCCCTCAAGGACCCCCGCGTCACCAAGGTCTTCGCGTCCTGGTCCGCCTGCATGAAGGGCAAGGGGTACTCCTACAAGGACCCGATGCAGGCCAACGACGACCCGAAGTTCGCCGTGCCGACGGTCTCCGCCGAGGAGACCGCCGTCGCCAGTGCGGACGTGGCCTGCAAGAACAAGACGAAGCTGGTCGACGTCTGGCACTCGGCCGAGGCGCAGATCCAGCAGAAGCTGATCGACGCCAAGGCGAACGAGATGGGCCCGATCAAGAAGGCGAAGCAGACCGCCCTGGCCAACGTCCAGTAGGAGGCCGCGCGCCGGGACCTGCGCCGACCCGGCCCGGCTCCGCCACCCGGAGCCGGGCACACCCACCATCCAAGGGGGATCACTTCCATGAAATCCATGCGTGCCGCCGTCGCGGCGGTCGCAGCCTCCGGAGCCCTGGTCATGGCACTGCCGTCCGCGGCGGAGGCGGCGCCCACGCAGCGCTGTTACCCGGGCCTCGCCTGCGTCTACTACAACTCCTACCAGGCCGGCGCCGTCGCCACGATGAACCACATCGACGGCATGCCGTCCTGGGACTTCGCCGGCGTGTTCAGCCCGGGCACCGGCAACGGGGCGGGTCAGCAGGTCAAGAACAACGCGGCCTCGGCGGACAGCCGTTACGCCACCCAGGCCGTCCGGGTCCACTACAACAGCTGGTACAAGGGCCCCTACGACGTGGTCACCGCCCAGTCGAAGCGGAACCTCTCCGTGACGTACAACAACAACGCGTCCTGGAACTACCACCCCAACCCGAGCTGAGCGGGACGGGGGGATCCGGCCCGGCTCCGCCACCCGGAGCCGGGCCGCCGCGCTAGATCGCGTCCAGCTGCGCGCGCACCTCGCGCGGCCGGTTGGTGATCAGCGTGTCCACACCGAGCCGCAGGCACAGCTCCACGTCCTCGGGCTCGTCCACGGTCCACACCCGCACCGACAGCCCCTTGGCCTTCAGCCGGGCCACCAGACCCGGATCCCGGCGTACGAGGTCGATGCCCGGGCCCGCGTGCGTCGCGTACGGGGGCCGCACCGGGCGCAGCCGCCGCTCGATCAGGTAGACCGCGGGCAGGCCGGGCGCGAGCCGGTGCATCCGGGTCAGCGCGTTGCGGGAGAAGCTCATCACCTCCACCAGCCCGGCGGACCCGTCGGCCAGCCCGTACTCCCGGAGCATCCGCACCAGCTCGGCCTCCAGCCGGCCGCCGGCGCGGGTCGGGTGCTTGGTCTCGACGGCCAGCCCGACGGGCCGCGGCGCGGCCAGCGCCTCCCGGAGCAGGTCCTCGAAGAGCAGCACCCGGGCCCCGCGGTGCTCCTCGCCCTTCCACCCGCCGAAGTCGAGGGCGCACAGCTCCTCGTACGTCATCCCGGAGACGACCCCGCGCCCGTCGGAGGTCCGCTCGACGCGCCGGTCGTGCACGCACACCAGCCGCTGATCCGCGGTGAGCCGCACATCGCACTCCAGCGCGTCGGCCCCGTCGGCGACGGCCTGCCGGTACGCGGCGAGAGTGTGCTCGGGGTGCTCGTGGGAGGCCCCGCGATGAGCGACCACGCGGACGGCGCGGTCGGTGCGGAGGGAGGGCGTCGCAGTCGTCGCAGTCATACGGAAATCCTTGCAAACCAGGGTGAACGCGCAGGCGCGGAGCTGTGTCCCCGACGTTAACCCGGATGCCCCGCCC
Organism: Streptomyces sp. NPDC029164; assembly: GCF_055563995.1. Lineage (NCBI taxonomy): Bacteria > Bacillati > Actinomycetota > Actinomycetes > Kitasatosporales > Streptomycetaceae > Streptomyces > Streptomyces sp. NPDC029164. The sequence goes on from NZ_JBVHWW010000030.1 coordinate 111,324, forward strand.
TTCCGGAAAGGGCGGGTCCGACGCCGTGACTACGGCTTCGGTTGCGGGGACAGGGGGGCGGGAGTGACCTTGTAGCCGCCCTTGGTGACCTCCGTGAAGGGGGCCGGGGCCATGCAGGTGCCCACCGTGCCCTCGGCGACCGTGCCGTCCGGCTTCACGTCGACGTTGGCGACGCCCCAGGAGAATCCGACGCGGTCCGGCTCGCCGCCCCGGCCGTCCTGGACGCTGATGCCGATCCGCTTGCCGTCCCAGCCGACGTTCGAGGTCTTGACCACGGCGGTGAGGGTGGCGGTCTTGCCGCCCGTGACCAGGCAGTCCACCTCCGCCTCGGCCGTGGCGGTGAAGCCGGTCTCCGTGTAGTGGTGGGAGATGGTCACCCGGCCCCGGGCGTCCGTCGGCAGGCCCCGCTCGCCTCCCGGGGCCGGGAACGGCCTGGTCCACGGGGTCGACTCGGCGTCGACCGTGAAGCGGATGTCGTCCTTGGCGGAGTAGGGGTAGAAGATCGCGCCGCCCCCGTGCACGGAGGCGAGCTTCGGCGCGGCCTGCGCGGCCTGCGCGGCGGGGGCGGCGGGGGCGGGGCCCGCCGCGACCAGGGTGGCCACGAGTGCGGCGGCGGTTCCGGCGAGGATGAGGGCGCGCTTGCGGTTCTTCATGGCGAACTCCCGTGTTCCAAGGGCTGTTTGGGTACGGGAACAGCCTCGCCGGGAGCCCGCCGGCCTGCCATCTGCCGATGGGCGGACATGACCGAGGGCCTCTCCCCCGAACGGGGGAGAGGCCCTCGGTCCGTCGCGCTACAGACCCGGTCCGCGCACCGGGATGTGGGTGAACGTCGGCTCCGGAGCCGGGTTCTGGAAGAAGTCGTTGCCCTTGTCGTCGACCACGATGAAGGCCGGGAAGTCCTCCACCTCGATCTTCCAGACCGCCTCCATGCCGAGCTCCTCGTACTCCAGGACCTCGACCTTCTTGATGCAGTCCTGGGCCAGCCGCGCCGCCGGGCCGCCGATCGAGCCCAGGTAGAAGCCGCCGTGCGCACCGCACGCGTCCGTCACCTGCTGGGAGCGGTTGCCCTTGGCCAGCATGACCTTGGAGCCGCCCGCCGCCTGGAACTGCTCCACGTAGGAGTCCATGCGACCGGCCGTGGTCGGGCCGAAGGAGCCGGAGGCGTAGCCCTCGGGGGTCTTCGCGGGGCCGGCGTAGTAGACCGGGTGGTCCTTCAGGTACTGCGGCATCGGCGCGCCCGAGTCCAGCAGCTCCTTGATCTTGGCGTGCGCGATGTCGCGCGCCACGACCAGCGGGCCCGTCAGGGACAGTCGGGTCTTCACCGGGTGCCTGGTCAGCGTCGCCAGGATGTCGTCCATCGGCTGGTTCAGGTCGATGGAGACCACGTCCGCGGACTCGGCCAGGTGCGCGTCGGTCGTGTCCGGCAGGAAGCGCGCCGGGTCCGTCTCCAGCTGCTCCAGGAAGACGCCCTCGGCGGTGATCTTCGCGGTCGCCTGGCGGTCGGCCGAGCAGGACACGGCGATCGCGACGGGCAGCGAGGCGCCGTGGCGCGGGAGGCGGACCACGCGGACGTCGTGGCAGAAGTACTTGCCGCCGAACTGGGCGCCGATGCCGATCTTCTGGGTGAGCTCGAAGACCTTCTCCTCCAGGCCGAGGTCACGGAAGCCGTGACCCGTGGCGGAGCCCTCGGTCGGCAGCTCGTCCAGGTAGTGCGCGGAGGCGTACTTCGCGGTCTTCAGCGCGTGCTCGGCGGAGGTGCCGCCGACCACGATCGCCAGGTGGTAGGGCGGGCAAGCCGCCGTACCGAGCGAGCGGATCTTCTCCTCCAGGAACTTCATCATGGAGGCCTCGTTCAGGACCGCCTTGGTCTCCTGGTAGAGGAAGGACTTGTTGGCCGAGCCGCCGCCCTTGGCCATGAAGAGGAACTTGTACGCGCCGCCGTCGGTCGCGTACAGCTCGATCTGCGCGGGCAGGTTCGAGCCGGTGTTCTTCTCCTCCCACATGGTGAGGGGGGCCATCTGCGAGTAGCGCAGGTTCAGGCGGGTGTACGCGTCGTAGATGCCGCGCGACAGCGCCGCCTCGTCGCCGCCTTCGGTCAGCACGTTCTGGCCGCGCTTGCCCATCACGATCGCCGTGCCCGTGTCCTGGCACATCGGCAGGACGCCGGCCGCGGCGATGTTCGCGTTCTTCAGCAGGTCCAGGGCCACGAACTTGTCGTTCGAGGAGGCCTCGGGGTCGTCGATGATCCGGCGCAGCTGCGCGAGGTGCGCGGGGCGCAGGAAGTGCTGGATGTCGTGGATGGCCTCTTCGGCGAGCTTGCGCAGCGCCTCGGGCTCGACCTTGAGGAACGTACGGCCGTCCGCCTCGAAGGTGGACACGCCCTCGGCGGTCACCAGCCGGTACGGGGTGGTGTCCTCGCCCAGGGGCAGCAGGTCGGTGTACGCGAACTCCGGCATTGGGGCCATTCCTCACTCGGCAGACAGCGCTGACGACCAATTGGCAGCGCAGTCCTCCAGCGTAGGACCTCCCGCCGGGGACGTGTCTGTGAGGTAAGGCTCATTCGGCAGTATCGCGATCTATCGTGTCTCGCTATGCTGGCTCCGTGGACCTGGAAAAGCACCCCGCCGCCCCCGCAGCCGCAGCCTCTCCCGCCGAGCTGCGCGCCTCCGACGCCGACCGGGACCGGATCGCGCAGATCCTCGGCGATGCCGTCGCCGAAGGCCGGCTGACCTCCGACGAGCACTCCGAGCGCCTGGACTCGCTGTACGCCCTCAAGACGGTCGGCGAGCTGGAGGCTCTCGTACGGGATCTGCCCGCACCCGGCGGCGCCCATGCCCCGTTCGCGCAGATCGGCCCCACGCCGCCGGCCGGCGCCGCCGGGCCCGCCGAGACGATCGTCGCCGTGTGCAGCAGCTCCGCCCGCAAGGGCCGCTGGCGGCCGGGCGCGCACACCCGCGCGGTCTCGGTCATGGGCGACGTCACCCTCGACCTCACCGAGGCCGTCTTCGAGCAGCAGGTCACCGAGATCAACGTGACGTGCGTCCTCGGCAACGTCGAGGTCGTGGTCCCGGAGAACGTCACCCTGCGCGGCTACGGCAGCGGGGTCCTCGGCAACTTCGAGGTGCGCGGCGAGGGCCGCGGGGAGAGCGACCCGCAGGCGCCGGTGGTGATCGTCCGGGGCTTCGCCCTGCTCGGCAACATCGAGGCGCGGCCCAAACGGGGCGCCCGCCTCGTCGATCTGGCCCGCAAACTGCGCAAGCACCTGGACGGCTGAAAGCCGCTCACGGCGGAGGGTCGCGTTTCGGACGAACCCCCGGCGCCCGGTGGCACCCGGGCATAGGGGCGCGTGCAGCGGGTAGGGACAGGTGCATCGTCTCTCGCTCGCGTACCCGTCGTCAGGAGTAGACCGTGCCGCATCCGCCGCATCAGTCCCTGAAGGTTGCCGCCGTGCCGAACCCGCGGGTGCCGGCGAGGGCTGAGGACGGCCCATGGCACGCGGAGGCGGTGTGCCGCCGGGACGAGGCGGGGCTGTTCTTCGCGCCCTCCAAGGAACCCACGGCCGCCCGGCTCTCCCGCGAGGAGGCCGCCAAGCGCGTCTGCGCCCGCTGCCCGGTCATGGTCGCCTGCCGGGAGCACGCACTCCTCCAGCCCGAGCCGTACGGGGTCTGGGGCGGCCTCACCGCCGCCGAGCGCCGCGTCGTCCTGGCCCGCATGCGCCGCAGGTCGGCCGAGCTGCGCCAGGCCCCGGCAGCCGGGCCCGTCGCGGCCGCGGGCTAGCGGCCCCGTACGCGCGCAGCCCCGTACGCGCGCGGCCCCGTACGAGCCGCTCGGGCACGGCGAGAGGGGCGGTCACCGCCGCACACGGTGACCGCCCCTCTCGCTGTGGACGCGCGCTGCCGTCCTACTGCGCGCGGTCGAAGTCGATCGCGCTGTACGCGCGCAGCTTCGACAGGCGGTGCGTGGAGTCGATCTGCCGGATCGTGCCCGACTTCGAGCGCATGACCAGCGAGGACGTCGTCGCGGTCTCCGAGCGGTAGTGGACACCGCGCAGCAGCTCGCCGTCGGTGATGCCGGTGGCGACGAAGAAGACGTTGTCGCCGGACACCAGGTCGTTGGTGTGCAGGACCCGGTCCAGGTCGTGGCCCGCGTCGATGGCCTTCTGGCGCTCGGCCTCGTCCTTCGGCCACAGCTTGCCCTGGATCGTGCCGCCGAGGCACTTTATGGCGCAGGCCGAGATGATGCCCTCGGGGGTGCCGCCGATGCCCAGGAGCAGGTCCACGCCGGTACCCTCGCGCACCGCCATGACCGAACCCGCGACGTCGCCGTCCGAGATGAACTTGATCCGGGCGCCGGTCTCGCGGATCTCCTTGACGATGCCCTCGTGGCGGGGGCGGTCCAGGATGATGACGGTGACGTCCTCCACGGCCATGTTCTTGGCCTTGGCGACGCGGCGGATGTTGACCGAGACGGGGGCGTTGATGTCGACGAAGTCGGCGGCCTCGGGACCGGTGACGAGCTTCTCCATGTAGAAGACCGCGGACGGGTCGAACATGGTGCCGCGGTCGGCGGCCGCGAGCACCGCGATGGCGTTCGGCATGCCCTTGGCGTTCAGGGTGGTGCCGTCGATCGGGTCCACGGCGATGTCGACCTCGGCACCGGTGCCGTCACCGACGCGCTCGCCGTTGAAGAGCATCGGGGCTTCGTCCTTCTCGCCCTCGCCGATGACGACGACGCCGTTCATCGAGACGGTGGAGATCAGGGTCCGCATCGCGTTGACCGCGGCGCCGTCGGCGCCGAGCTTGTCGCCGCGCCCGACCCACCGGCCCGCGGCCATGGCGGCGGCCTCGGTGACCCGGACGAGTTCCAGGGCGAGGTTGCGGTCGGGGGCCTCCGGAGAGACTTCGAGCTGGGGCGGCAGGTTGTGCTCGGTCATCGGAGCGCACCTTTCTGTACGGCGACGGCCGGGAAGTGAGGGTGCTGGAACTCTATCGGTACGTCGACATATTGAGCAGGGCGGGTCACGTATGAGCGGAATATCGGTCAGGCGTTTGGCCTGAGCGGACATCTTGCGGTTCCCCGGTGGAATCTCCAGCGTCCGTCGCCCGCCGCGCCCGCGCGACCCCGGCGGTGATCGCCGCCTCGCGATGCGGGACGATGGTGCCGTGGCAGGTATGAAAGGCAAGCAGACGGTCTGGGACATGGTCCGGTCGCTGAGCGTGATCGGCATCGTCGTCGCCGGGATCTACCTCTTCGTCCCCCATGACGACGAGGCCGACCCGACGCACGCGGTCGACTACCGGGTGGAAACGCTCACGGCCCGGCGCGCGGCCCCGTATCCGGTGGCGGCCCCCGTGGGGCTCCCGGAGCAGTGGCGGGCGACCTCGGTGACGTACGAGCGCAAGAACTCCAACGCCTGGCACCTGGGCTTCCTCGATCCGGAGCAGCAGTACGTGGCGGTGGAGCAGTCCACGGACACCTCGCCGAAGTACCTCGCCCGGGTCACCCAGAAGGCGACGGCCACCGGCCAGACCCAGCAGGTCGGCGACACGACCTGGGAGCGGTGGGACGGCGAGAAGTACGACGCCCTCGTCCGTCAGGAGCAGGGCCATGTCACGGTGGTGACGGGAACGGCCTCGTTCGAACAGCTCGGCGCGATGGCGGCGAGCCTGGAGTTCAAGCAGGGCGCGTAGCTCCGCCCGGGCGGCGCCGCCGCCGGGGCTCCGCCCCGGACCCCGCGCCTCAAACGCCGGCGGGGCTTGGGGTGGGGGCCGGTTGGGCCGGGGTCGGGCGCGCGCCGGGGTGTCTCCTCGGGCGCCGAACGTGGCGAGGGGTCGGAGAGCGGAGCCTTGTTGTGTTCGGCGCCCTGCGGGG
>NZ_JBVHWW010000031.1:0-105455 GCF_055563995.1 Streptomyces sp. NPDC029164
GCTGGAACAGCGCCCACAACTCATCCGGCACCAGCCGCTCAACAATCCCCACCACGAACGACAGCCTACCCAACCATCCAAATGAGATGGCTTCTAAGGGCTGTCCCGTAAAGGATCTCCAGTGGCGGGCTCGGTGCCCGGGGCGGCGCCTCCGTCATGCGCTCTGCTCGTGGTTGTGCCGCTTCAGGCACTTCGGGGGAAGTCAGGGTGGTCGTTGTAGGGCGACGCGAGGTCGAGCAGGTCGTCGCATGGCCAGGGGTCTCCGTCGAACTGGCAGTCATCGCGGTCGTCCCACGGTAGTTCCGGGTCGCCTACGGCCGGACTGAGGACGTGGCGGGCCAGGATGCGTCGCTTGGCCTCGACCTCACGCAGAACGCGGGCCGGGTCGTGCAGGGCCACATGCAAGGCAATCGTGGGGTGGAAACCTGCGAGCTCCATCTGACAGAAATCGACGGTGTGCCCGTGGGCGGACCACCGCCCGCATCCGTCACCGTCGCAGCGCCGGGCCAGGTCGGCCTCTTCGTCCAGCCGCGCCTTTAGGAACGTCACCAGGTCTTCACTCATGTGCACATCCTCGCTGGCGCGCCTGGCCTCATCGCCTGATTTCTGTCGTGCGAGCACGCTGTCTCTCGCCGGTCGGAGCTGAAATGATCTTGCTGTGGCTGGTGTGATCACGGCGTCGGAGCCGTCTTGGATAGCCCCGCTCGCGGGGCTGAGCCCGCGCTGCTTCGGGAAGCTAGTAGCGATGCTGCGGCGCGAGGGTGCGGACTCGGTCCGCAAGGGCCGGCCTTGGAGCCTTCCGCTTGAGGACCGGGTACTGCTGGTCGCGGTTTGGCGCACGAACCTGACGATGCGCCAGCTCGCCCCGCTGTTCGGGGTCTCGAAGTCCGCCGCCGACCGCATCATCGACCACATCGGGCCCATGCTCGCGCTCCAGCCCCGCAAGAGGTTCGCCAAGAACACCGTGCTCATCGTCGACGGCACCCTGGTACCCACCCGCGACCACACCATCGCCGAGCAATCGAAGAACTACAGATACTCCACCAACCACCAGGTGGTCATCGACGCCGACACCCGACTCGTCGTGGTGATCGGCCGCCCCCTCCCCGGTAACCGCAACGACTGCAAGGCATGGGAGGAATCCGGTGCCAAAGCTGCTGTCGGCAAACCACCACGATTGCCGACGGCGGCTATCTCGGCACCGGACTCGTCATGCCCCACCGCCGGCGCAAGGGCGAAGGCCTGCCCGAGTGGAAGGAGGCCCACAACCGGTCCCACAAACAGGTCCGCGCCCGCGTCGAGCACGTCTTCGCCCGCATGAAGACCTGGAAGATCCTCCGAGACTGCCGCCTCAAAGGCGACGGAGTCCACCACACCATGCTCGGCATCGCGCGCCTACACAACCTCGCCCTCGCCGGATAGGCAGGCGGGCCGCACAGCGAACAGCCACGTCCGCACCGACTCAAGCGCCCTTTACGGGACAGCCCTTAGGCGGAGGCTCAGACGATTGCCTGGAAGCAGGCTGCGGAAGATCCGGCTCATCGTCGCTTCTGTCACCGCTCAAACGGCACCCCCCAGGGTTTGCCTTGGTCAACTTAACCAAGGCATGCAGGCAGGTTAGTCCCGCGTGTCGGTGCGCGGGAGGTGTTGCCTACACGAGGGCGTCACTGCCGTATGAACCGAGCACGGGCCAGCCTGGGCCAGTCATCACCTAAGCGAGAGCCCGCAACGCCGGGTGCCCGCCGCGGTGACAGCGATCGTTGCAGCGTTCCCGGCCCCGGCGCGACCTGCCCGGAACCGGCGTCGAAGAGGCGTACACACTGCGCCTGTTAGAAAGCCCAGGTCATACCCGTGGCGGTCATTTTGACGGCCACGGCCGACGCGGCGTGTACCGGCCGACTGACCCGCCCGAGTCGTGTGTAGCCGGGCTCGAAGCCGGCTGCCGGGCGGCGGCGTCGGGGCGCACCGAGGCGGGGGAGGGTGTTGCTCACCCTGCTGGGTGGCCGTGCAGTGGCGTGTTGTCCCTCGACGTGGCAGTCGACCCACAGGCGGAAGTCCTCTGCCTGCCAGTTCTTCCCCCACTGCTCCGTGGCCCCTGCGAAGTGCCGACGTGCACGGAGGAGGACCAGGCCCAGCTGCCAGCTAGGCCCCGGTCGGCGGTCGAGGCGCGGTCGCGACGTTGTCAGGCCACTCCCTGACGCTGGGCGAGATCGAGGAATTCCTGTCCGAGGTCTGGTTCACCCTCACCGACTTGCCCCCTCCCACCCCGCTACGACTTACGCCTGTGGCCGCTACCTCTTGATCCCGTTGAGGCAGAGCACGTACTGCTTGCCGGAGCGGTGCCGGTTCCTGTCGAGTTCCTCGTTGAAGCCGATGTCTGTCAGACCCTGGCACCTGGAGGTGTCCTTGGTGTCGGGCAGCACCCGGACCACCTTGAACGCCGCGTCCTCGCCGTCGCATCCGACCACCCGCAGGTCCGGGAAGATCAGGTTCCCGTCGTTCGTGAGACAGTCGCCGACCTCGGCCCGGTCGATGTCATCGCGGCTGACGAACCAGTACACCGCACCGGTGCCGAGGGCGATCACGACAGCGGCGATCACGACGATCTTCGCGATGCCCGCCTTCCGGCTCCGGGACGGCTGGGCCGGCGGGGCGGACAGCTGCGGCGGCTGGGTCATGGAGCGGTCTCCTGGTGTGCGTCCGTGTGCGCGGTGCGTGTTGACGTGCGCACGTGTTGACGTGCGCACGCTATATCACCGAGCGGCCGCCGCTGTCGGCGGCCGGGCGGGCGTGCGCAGCGCCCGATGTTCCCCGAGGTCGGAGGAGCACAACGGTGAATCGAGGTGCCCGCGCGGGTGAAGCCGGAGCCTGAGGCTGTTCCCGACGGCCCGGGAGCCGGTAGAACCGACCCATGATGATCATGATGCCGGGTTGTCCCACGCAAGCCGGGTCTGGCGGTGCCCGATAGCCGCATCGGCGGGGACCTGCGCCATACGACACAGGCTCGCGAGACCGACCTGCCGGCGCTGACCCGGCCCGGCTCAGCAGACGTACGTCATCGGACCGCTCGGACCGCGCTGAAGCCGTTGGGGCCGGCGGAGTGCCGCATCGTCACGCGGCATCGAGGCGGCGGAATTGATGGGTGGCCAGGGCAAACAGGGACGACGAGAGGACGGTCGACTGCAGTCTCCGGTGAGAGCGGACGCGAGGAATTGCGTGCACGCTACGGCGAAATGTTCCCATCGGGGGCCCCGGGCACAGGCCCCGACAGACAACGACGACCTGGCGGTCGGGCTGCGCGAGGCCCACCAGCACCACCTGCCGGACATCATGATCGCCGCCCTGCGCTACGCCCGCGCCAACGACCCGGCCTTCCCCGGCTCGGTCGACAAGCGCGGCGCCGAACTTCTCTACCGCGTCGGCGATCTCAAGAAGTGGGCCCGCAACCGGCCCCGCGCCGCCACCGGCACCACCGACCTCGACTGACCGCCCCAGGCCGCCCGGCACGGCCCTGTCCGGTTCAGCCGACACGATCCCCCTCACCTGGAGAGCACCCGGTTCACCAGGCACAGCACAGAAAAGGAACACCGCACCATGACGAGCACGACCGCACTCCCGACGATGCTGCGCTGCACCGACCCCGGCCTGCGCGAGCAGCTGGAGGCACTGCCCGCCTCGGCGGCGCTCATCAGGCTGCGCCGGACATGTCCACCCCGCAGTACCGGAGCCGCTGAAACGGCTCTTGAACAAGTCCCTGGCCGTATACAGCACGCTGATGATCACGCCCGCGGTCATCAGCCTCAGTCCGCCTACCTCGAGAAGGACGGAGACTGTCACGCGTACTACGTCTTCGACCCGCCAACCCTTACTGTTCGGTAGTGACGGGGTCGTTCAGGTCGGGCAGGCCCGCGCCCGGCTTGTCGATGTCGAGCCAGGTGACGTGTTCGCTGAACCCGTCGTGCTCGTCGTCGATCACGCACTCGACTCTGGGTCTGATCCTTGATGAGGCTCTCTAGGGCGCTGTGCGTGGACGCGGCGCACGCGCTTCACCGTCACCGCCGCCGGGAGACCGGCCAGGAGGAGGGACAGCCCCAGCGGGAGCACCCCCGCCCACACCGTTGGTGAGACGTACGCGGTGCCGGACGTACCGTCCACCAGCCACGCACGGACCGGTTGCGAATCGATGTCGCCCTCGACGGGGACGTCGAACGACGAGCCGCCGTCGTCCGGGGTGAAGGCGCCTGAGCAGGACGTCGACGTTCCCGCATTGGCCACGGTGTTGTCGTACGTCCGGCAGCCGGCTTCGGTAACAGTCCCGGGCTTGCCCCACAGCGCCGCCCGCAGCTCCCCGGTGAAGTTCGTCAGCACGACGTAGGCCAGAAACAGCCCAACCAGACAGGCCAGCGCCAGCCACGGCGCGGGTCCGGCCTGCTCCGATTGCCCGTCCAAAGCGTCCCCACCCTCGCTCATCCCACCCTCGGATCGCCGACGGACCTCCATGGTGACCGATCCGAAGCACCGTTGGAAGCCCTCCATGGCGTGCTGGTGGGCTCGCACGATCGTCGAGTCGACCGATACCCGCCAGTCAATGTCGCCTGCCGCGTCCTACTCCGCCCGGACCGCTCGCGTCATCCGCGAGACCGGGGCTGTCGGGACGTTTCGGCAACGCGGCGAGGTGCCGCGCCAGACGCCGCGGACCCGGCCATGATCCGCCGGACAAGTCCTAGACCCCGGCGGGTCTGCGACACGCAAGTTGAGGCCCACGCGTCACGGCCAACCGCCCTCGCCCAACGCTTTCGGAGTGACGGGGGAGGAGTGTGTAAGGCTGGCACGGACCGTGGGTGAACGGCCCTGGAGGTGACCTGTTGGAGGAAACGTGGAAAAGGCTGTGCCGCAGCGGCGACCACACGCTGATGCGGGGGCTCAGGGTGAGGTCATGAACGGTCTGCGCGAGCACGGGTTCGCCCGCTACGGCGCTGCACAACTCGACATCCAACCGGCCGGCTCCGCTGCGGGGGACTTGGCCAGGATCCGGAAGGTCTGCGCGGATCTGCCGCCCGATCCGTACGCTCCGGGGACGAACCGGTTCCGCCGGTACTCCCATGCCGTGTACCTGCCGTGGAAGGACGAACTGTCCTGGATTCCCGGAACCCCCGACCCGGTACACGGTACGGTCACCGACTTCTCCCAGGGTGAGGGCGACCTTGAGCACCCTCGGAAGCGGCGCGTGCTCCCTGACATCCCCGAGGTGCTGCGTGGCAACGCTCTGCTGTTGCGACTCCTGCGCTGGGACATTGAGCAGGTCCTGTCCCTGAAGAATCTGGGGAGACGCCCGCTGTGGGCTGGTGTGCACCTGATCAGGCTCGGCGTCGACCGTCCTGGCCAGGACGCCGTTTCTTCCCCGAACTGCCTGCACCAGGACGGCGGTTCAGCCAGCACGTTCACTTTCGCCCACCTGATCAGCCGTACCAACGTCACCGGCGGGCAGAACGTCATCGCCACACCGGGCAGCGCAGGACTCCAGCCCGACGACCCGTGGGCCGACATCCATGCCGACTTCACCCTCACCGACCCGCTGGATGGCTACGCCGTCCACGACCACAGAGTCAGCCACTACGTCGGCCCGGTCCGCACGGGCTCCGAGCCAGGGCCGGGCGAACGGTCCATCCTCATCGTCGGCCTCGCCCCCTACGTCCCCCAGTTGTGACACCGCCACCAGCAGCGCCCGCACGTATGCGTACTGTCCTCGGCTGACCGTCGCGTGGCGCTCGGGCGCCCTGCGCTCCCGCAAGCCGTCCCACCGTCGCGGGGCCCGGCGAAGGAAAGGGCAGACTAGGAGCCGTCGCGGCAGGGCTCCGGCCTCGCTGGGGCGCAACGAGGCGGTGGTCGTACGAGGTCCGGGTCGTGGAGGTCCAGTGGCCCTCGGCGTTCAGGGGGGATTCGCCGCGCCTACGTCGGCGACGCGGGCGCCGGCCGTCGCGGTGTGCTCGGTGACCTTCAGCACGACGCAGCTGATCTCGACGCCGCGGCCCTCCAGCGTGCTGTGCCCCACGGGCGCGAGCCCCGACCTCTTTCCCCGGCGTCGGAGCCCAGGCGGTGAGTTGGTCGGGGTTGAGTCGGTCATGGCGGGCACGCTGGTTGGCGATCCGGGTTCCGGTGCGGTGTGCGGTGCTGTCAGGGAGGTGTTCTACGTCGGCATGCCGCCGGCGATTTCGATCCTGGCCAGCCGCTCCAGTGCCGCGATGTCATGGGCGCTGATCACCGCCTCGCCGCCGATTTCCGCCAAGGATTCCAGAGCGCCCGCGCGCGACTGCCCGGGACCGTTGAGGCGGACCGCCTGGAGCAGCGGCACCACGGCGGGTCCCCACGACGAGAACGCCTGAACCGCAGCCTGCCTGACCTTCGCGGCCCGGTCACCCAGCAGCGGCAGCACATGTCGCGCGGCAGTCGGCACGTCGCTGCGCCAGCGGCTGATCGCTGTCACAGCCGCTCGCCGCAGGGTTGCATCGTCAAGCAGGAGGGCGCCAACGTAGCCGTCCAGTTCCGCCGCCCCGAAACCGGCGAACGCCCCCAACAATCGATGAGACGCCTCTCCCGGTGCCGAGGTCTGCAGGGCACCGAGCACCGCCTCGAACGCCTCCGTGCCCATGCGGCGCAAGACGGCACGCAGGACAGGCTCGCTCACGGGCGAGCCAGAATCCTGCAGTTGCCCGATCAGCACCGGTAGGAGCGAAAAAGGACCCCAGATCAGCTGCGGCAGCAGCGGCAGCATCCCGTTCTGTCAGGTCATCCGCCCCCAGAGCGAGAACCAGTTCGAGTGTGGTCACGAGCGCACGCTAGCCGACCGCACCGACAGGGCGGTTCCAGCAGCTCGCGAGGACCGGCTGTGGGGCTGCTCAACCCCTACGCAGCATCGCGAACGGCCCGGCCAGCGCGTACCGGAGCCCGAAGCACCAGGCGCTTGGTACTCCAGTCATGCTTCGTGGTCAGGTTCGATGGCCCGCGGGCGCGACTCGCCTCGGCCGGATCACAGAGGGAGGCAGATGAACGAGCGCACGGTCATGCTGAACATGCTCGCGCAGGACCTGCGTCCGATCGAGCAGGGTGTCGAGTGGTTCGAAGCCCTGCCAGCTGAGAACCAGTTCGAGGTCCTGCGGGAGCTGGGCGGACATTGCATGCAAGCCCGCGCAATGGAGGAGGACGGGCCCGAGAGCATGCGACGCGCCGGCCTTCGGCCGACGTATACCCCCGCGGTTTTGATCACGCGTGGGCAGCTCAACGTACAGCTGGAAAAGATCATCAATCTGCCGCAGGACGAGCGGGTGAAGTCATTTCGGCTGTTGGTCGCGCTGCTGGGGGTGTCGGACGAACGTCGCCGGGAGCGGTTTTGCGCCCCCTGGTGTGGTCATGCCTGGCACCAGTTGGCGAGTGGAACCGATCGAGGAACGGCCACCGCGTGATCATCAACGGTTGTGTGGACTTCTGAAGATGGTGCTTTGGCCGCCGGCCATGGCGCAGACCCTGCTCGTTGGCGGGCGACGCACGACCAGGCCATGGCCCAAGTTCAAGATCTTCCACCCCCGCTTTTGAACGCACCTCACTCGGCTCGCGGATCCGAACCGCCCGAGCCCTACTGCAAGTCGCAGCGTGTCGGGCCATATACGGGCCGGATCCCTGGTGTCGCTCGATCCGGCAATGACGCCACACATGGTGCACTCGCTATGGTGGCCCGCACTGGCGCTGAGCTGCATCGGCTCGTACACACCCGCTGTGCAGCACAGGTCCTCCCCCAGAGAACTCCTTCTGCCAGGAGTGCCGCGCCCGACTCCTGGAGTCACAGCAGAAGCCGGCCCACCCCGGCGCCTGACGTCCTGGGCCTTCTGGCCGCATCCGGCGAGCCGCGCTTCGCCCGGGCGGGCGAGGCTGTCGGTGAACGATGCCCCTGCCCGGCAGCCGGCAGCACCTCACCGTCCGCCTCAAGCGGGCCGAGTACCGCCTCCTCCTGACCGCCGTCGCGTCACGCGCGTTCGGCAACATCGTTGGACCCTGGCGAAGATCTCGACCTCCCGCACGACGAGCGCCGGGCCGCGCCGCCTGATTGCCGTTGCCCGCTCTGCCACCTGTGTCCCCGGACGAGGCCCAGGTCCTCGCCGATCCGGCCCTCACAGTCACCTTCCAACCGGCCTCCGGAATCGCCCGCCGGGTCGCCCTGTGCGCGCCCTGCGGCTCGGCCGGCCCAGCCGGGGGAAGACGGACCTGGAACCCGCCGACCTCGCGTGGCGGGTAGTGGAGCGCTACGCCACGACCCTGCTCACCGACTACGACGAACGCCACTGGCACCCGGCCCAGGCCGAGTGCAGTTCGCCGCCGGCCTCGCACGGATGGCTTGGACCGAGGAGTCCGTACGGGCCGCCGTGCGCGACGCGGGCGACACCGTCTTCGCCGGGAGGCTGGTCCACGCCTTGGAGGGCGGAAGCGCCTACAGCCTGCGGTGCCACGTCGCCCCCGACGATCCCGCGTTGCACTCGCTCCGGCGCCTGATCGACGTCCTCGCCACAGCGGCAGAGCAGCCCCGGGCGGCCACCCCGGGGACGCCGCCTGACCTTCGAAACGGGCAACGTTCCCCTGTGGCACACCGCCGGGAGCAGCGGCATCGAGCCGACCGAGTACGACACGTGGACTACCGCCGAGCAGCTCCGCCCGATCCGCGGCATGGACCGGTACCCGGCCCCCAAGCACCCTCGCGCGGCCGCCGCGGCGCCGCCCGGTGTGCATCGGTGCTGGACGGCTGTGCCCGCGGGCAGGCCGCGACGGTGCACACCCCAGGGCCACCGACTGGCGGGCGTTGGCGCTGACGGCCAGGCGGCGGTCACCAAGCGCAAGCAGCGGAACGCCTAGAACTGGGCTCTGTCCCCGATGTCCTTCACCCGTTCGCAGGCCACGCGGTCGATGTCCTTGAAGCGGACGCAGATCTTCGATTCGGCGTCCCACCGGTCGTGGTTCCACGTGTAGCTGAGCGTCTTGCCCACCCGGGTCGCCGTCGCGGGGTTCTTGTCGAAGGCGTACCGCTTGCCGTTCACGTACAGCGACACCTGGCGCGTCTTCACGTGCTTCGGCGGGTTGGTCCAGATCGCGGTCGGGGTGTTCCAGACGTTGGAGCCCTCCAGCCGGATCCAGACCTGGGGGCCGGAGAAGTGGTGGGTGCAGGAACTGGAGTCCGCGGCCGCCGGCCCCGCTGTCGACAGGACCGAGGCGACCGCCAGGACGGCCGCCGTGTACAGATAAACGATCTTCCGTCTGCCTGCCCAACAGGCAGACGGAGCCAGCGCGATACGGCTCCGCCGCGAAGTCCACCCCGACGAGCGCCCGTCCGAGAGGAGTGGTCCACAGGGCGGGCCCCGTCCACAGAACAGCCCACCCTGGAGCCTATTCGGGCGGCGGGCCGACTCCGATCGAGGCGGTCCGCGTGCAGCAGCTCCACCGGGGCCGCGGCTACGGAGGCGGCCTCCCTTCGGGCTCTGGCCGCGATTCCGTGAAACGTCTGGGTACCCGCTCAGCGAGAGCGACGCCGACGGTGGTACGCGAACGTCAGAGCCAGCAGCAAGGGGCCCCACAGGGTGAACAGACCGCTGACCGTCATCGCCAGCACGTCCCAACCTTCGGCGTACGGGAAGCCGTCAGCACCGCCGAGGCGGAAGGCCCCGAACGCCCAATGGACCATCAGAGCGGTGAAGAGGAGGCCAGTGATTGTCGCCGGGAGGATTGCTGCGAAGGGCGGTATGCGTCTGCCACCGAGCTTGGGGATCCAGGCGGGCACTACCTCTCCCCACCGGCGGACCAAGCCGAAGCTCAGCAGTGCAAATGCCTCGGACAGGACGCTGAGTCCGACGACGTAGGGGATGTTCCAGGGTGAGGGTGGCAGGACCTCCCCGCCCATGCCATAGCCGAAGGCGATGGGCAGACGCCATAGGCAGACGGGCAGCGCGACCCAGGGCATCGCATGGGCTGCACCGGCTGCCCACCGGGGAACAGGCCGTTCTGTCGCTGCCGTATCGATGCGCGCCGTGTGGGTTGTCATGTCCTCAATATGTCTGGGCAGCCCACGGATTCGGATCAACTCCGCGGACGATCCACCTCCCTCTGAAGGACGAGGAGTGGGCGGTCCACAAGTTTGACTTCGCCACTGTGATGACCCACGTCATAGCCAGGTTTCACGGAACTGCGGCCAGAGCCTCCCTTCGACGACTGTGACACGGGCTGGTGTCAGCGGTTCCCGAGCCACCAGATGACGGCGGCGATCGCGGCGGAACCGACAGCGGTGCCGGCGCCGCGTACGGCGCTGAACAACGCGGTGCGGCCGAGTCGGCGAATGGTGCGCTTGTTCTTCATCGTGGGCCCCCTTGGGTGGTGGCGCCCGGCTCAGGCGGCTGGGTGCTGACCTGAGATTCGGGGCCGGCGGGGGCGGTGTCCGAAGGGACTGACGGTCCGGACGAGCGGCCTCTAGGCTCCGAAGGTCAACGCCGTGTCCGCCGGCGGTGGTACGGACAGGGTGGACGGGGCGGACACGGCCGACGGGGGGGCAGATGCCAGATCCAGCACGAGAGTTAAACGTGCGACTACGCGCCCTCGAGGGACGTGCTCAGCGTGCCCGCAAGGCCGCAGGCCTGTCGGGTTCCCGGCGGGAGGCCGCAGCCGCAACGGTGCGGACGAAGTACAGGGTGGCGGTACGGTTTCAGGCGGTCAGCGCCTGGCTCTCGGCTCCGCCGAAGCGTGCGACGGTACCCAGCGCGGCCAGCAGCGAGCAGGTTCTCGCCCTGGTCCAGTTGTGGAGCCAGTGGGCTGGGGAGAGGCCGAGCGAGCGGTTCTGGCGGGACCTGCTGGAGCAAGCGCAGGCCCCAGCAAGGGGAACGGCAACCCCGGCCGCAGCCCCCGTAGCCGGGCCGGAGGTTCAGTCGCCGGCGTCGGGTCCGCTTACCTCGTGGCCGCATCAGGTTGGTGTCATTCCCCGGCGGGCCAGCGCGTTCCAGGAGCGCGCCGAGGCATGGCGGCTACAGGAAGCCGAGGCGGGCACGGGTACGACGGCACAGGTTCTGGCCGGGATGGGCGGGGTCGGCAAGACTCAGCTGGCCGCCGCCCATGCCCGTGGTGCCTGGGGGAACGGGGAGATCGATTTCCTCTTGTGGGTCACGGCGGCGAGCCGCCAAGCCGTCATAGCCGCCTACGCCCAGGCCGCTGCCGACATCCTGCGGGAAGATCCGGCCGATCCGGACGGGCCGCGGCGGCGTTTCTGGCCCGGCTGGAACCCAAGCCCACCCCACAAGCGGCGCGGTGGCTGATCGTCCTGGACGACGTCGCCGACCCGGGGGACCTGCGTGGCCTGTGGCCGCCCGCCCAGACGGGCCGGACTCTGGTCACCACCCGCCGCCGACGATGCCGCCCGGATCGCTCACGGCCGCCCGGTCCCGGTGGGATTGTTCACCCCGACCGAGGCCACCACGTATCTCCAGCAGGCCCTGGCATCACACGAGCGCCGCGACAACACCGCAGACCTCGCCGCGCTGGCCGAGGATCTCGGGCATCTGCCGCTCGCCCTGTCTCAGGCCGCCGCCTACCTTGTCGACACCCACCTGGACGCCGCCGGCTACCGGCTACCGCGTCCGCCTCGCTGACCGCGCACGCCAACTCGCCGACCTGCTCCCCGAGCCAGGGAGCCTGCCCGACGACCAGCCGACCACCGTGGCCGCGGCCTGGTCCCTGTCCCTGGAGCGCGCAAACTCCGTCCCACTGGCCTGGCCCGCCCGATGCTCCAGCTCGCCTCCATGCTCGACCCCAACGGCATCCCCCGCTCAGTCCTCACCAGCGAACCGGCCCTCAACCACCTCGCCACCCATCGGACCTCCCGGCACGGTGGCAGCCCCGCCCAGGAAACCCCCGTGGTCACTGTGGAGGAGACCACGGATGTGCTGCATGCTCTGCACCGTCTGAGCCTGATCGACCACTCTCCCGACGAACCCCACCAGGCCGTCCGCATCCACCAGCTCATCCAACGCGCCATCCGCGCCCCCCTCACCCCCGATCAGTGCGACCAGCTCGCACGGACCGCCGCCGACGAGATGACCGAGCAGCTGACCGCCACCGCCACCGCCGCGGACACGCCGCTGGCCGCGCTGCGCGCCGCCGGTGTGCTGGAGCGGATCGCCACCCGGGCCAGCCGGAAGGCCGCCGACTCGCTGCGCGACGACGGCCTGTCCGCGGAAGCGGTGGCCACCGCCCTCGGCACCACCCGCTCCAAGGCCCTGGTCCTGCTCCTGACCGCGCAGGACCGGTAACGGCACGCCCCCCAGCGTCCGCCTGTTGGTTTCGGTTTCGCCGGAGCGGATCCCGGGCCGCCGGCACTGCGTGACCTGGTGCCGGGTTGATCGTTTCCGGTGCGAGAGCGGCGCCCGCTGCTTCTCAGGCTTTGCGCAGGAAATGAGGGTCCGGGTGGACACCATCACGGCCAAGCGGCACATCTTCTCGATGCTGGACGTCGACGGCGACGGGGTCATCTCCCGGCAGGAGTACCTTGCCCGGCCCGAACGCGCGGCAGCGGCCCTGGGCCGGGCCGGTGACGACCCGCTCCTGTCCTTGGCGCGCACCGCGCACGAGAGGGTGTTCGCGTCGATGGACGCGAACCAGGACGGCCGGGTGACCTTCACGGAGTACGAGGCGTGGGCGGGCGCGGAGGCCTTCGACGAGGTGTGCAGGCCGGCTCTGGGCTCCCTGTTCGACCTGGCCGACGCCGACAGCGACGGCCATCTCGACCGGGCGGAGTTCACCCGGCTGCGCCATGCCCTGGGCAATCCCGCAGACAATGCCGGTTCGGCGTTCGACGCGCTGGATGACGACAGTGACGGCCGTGTCGATCGAGACGCCTACCTGGCACAGATCCGTTCCTTCGTCACTGACGGATCCTCTCCCATGGCGCGGGCTCTCCACGCGGAGGCCGGCAACTGACCGGGGGACCAGCGGCTCTGCGGATACACCACCGCCTGGCCTTCTTCCAGACCTGGTGTCTTCACGGGAGGGTTCGCGGTTACCCGTTCGCGTGACGTGCTCCAGCCACGTACGTTCCGCGTATGACCAGGACAACGCCGGCCAGACCGGCAGCCCGGGGGAGGGTGGGCCGGTGCCCTTCGTGGGGCTCGCCCACTTCTTCGGCCGGGACGTCCCCGGCCTGGCCGCCGGTCCCGGCGGCGCTGACCTGGTGCAGCTCTTCCGCTGCCCGCTCGCCCACAGCCCGGACCTGGAGCGCCGGTACCTCCTGCAGTGGCGGCAGGCCGCGCAGACCGAGCGTGCGGACCACTTCCTTGCCGCCGCGCCCGAAGTGCCGTTGCTCCCGTGGGAGGCCGAACTCCCCGAACCCTGTGTCGTGCCCCCCGAGGAGGTGGACACCTATCCGTGGGCGGAGGACGACACGCTGCCCGCAGCTCTGATCGCCCGCATCGACGCCTGGGACGATGCCCAGACGGCTGAAGTCGGCCGTGACGCACCGAACTATCAGGGCGCTCTCTCAATCCCGCCCGCTGGCGGGTCGGCGGCTTTCCCAGCTGGGCGTCGACGGGCCAGATGGACATCAGGTGCGCGTCCTGTGTCGCTCCGATGTGGCTCTTGCTGACAGCCGGGGGGAGATGGACCCCGACTCGCACAGCTGGATGCCGCTGGAAGACCGCGATCCGTCTTTGCAGGGGATGGCTTCGGTCCGGGGCGGCCGGTCCGTCGCCCAGCCCACCCGGCTCCGCTTCGGCCGTGACCGAGACCTCCACGTCTTCACCTGCCCGGGACACCCGCCCCAATGGGTGCTCTCCTGATGCGTCTCAGGGGCGGCGGGTTCGGCCAGCGCGCGCCCTTGTGGGGCGCCGTCGCCCGCCACGCACAGAACACCGTTCCTGCTTCTCGCCGACATCTTCCGCAGCAACCGGGCGCGGCCGTTCCCCGAATCCGGAGGCAACCGTTTCTGTAAGTCGCCTACGTAGCCAGCCTCCTCCTGAACGCCGTCGGGTCACGCGCGTTCGGCAACATCGTTGGACCCTGGTGAAGACCTCGGCCTCCCGCACGACGAGCGCCGGGCCGCGCCGCCTGATTGCCGTTGCCCCGCTTTGCCACCTGTGTCCGGACGAGGACCAGGTCCTTGCCGATCCGGCCCTCACAGTCACCTTCCACCCGGCTTCCGGAATCGCCCGCAGGGTCGCCCTGTGCGAGCCCTGCCACTCCGGCCGACCCAGCCGGGGGAAGACGGGCCTGGGACCCGCCGACCTCGCGTGGCGGGTAGTGGAGCGCTACGGAACTCACCTGAAGGGCGGGCCCCGCCCGAGGCGAGGGGCTGCGGGCGCCGCGCGGAACGCGCGCTGCGGCCGCCGGTGCGCCAGGCTTCCGGCGACAGCGGCCGCAGCGTCTTCAGCCGGCCAGGGCGACGAGCCGTCGGTAGTCGAGCTGGCCGGCGCGCCGGGCGGTGAGGTGGACGTGAACGTCGGCGAGGTAAGCGGTGTACCCGGCCGTGTAAGCCTCCTCGTGCACTGGCGTTCGGCGGCATCCAGAAGATCAGCAGCTGCGCGTGCCTCCGCGTGCCCTCCGGGCTGGCGAAGGACAGCTCGTGCACGACCAGCCCGGCTCGTCCGCAGGCAGGGCCTGCACCACCTCGTCAGGGGTCAGGGGTTCCCCTCGACATCCGCAAACCAGCACGTCCGGGACATCCGCGTAGCGAAGGGTCACGGTGTTGACCTCCCGCTTCTCCCGCAGATGGTGCGGCGAAGCAAGGACACTCTCCGAAAGGGAGATCGGGCTGCTCACGAGCTCGCGGCCTCCGCCAGGACGCGTGCGAGATCGCGGGGGAAGGTGGCCATGGGCCAGTGACCCGAGTCGAGGTCCACGTACTCGAGGCTGGTGGCGCGGGCGAGGTCAGGGCTCTCGCCGGCGGCGATCCACGCCTCAGCCTGGGCGGGGGTGAACTCGGGGCAGACGACCACGACGGGGACCTCGAAGCGGCGCTTGTCACTCAGGCGCACGACTCCCCGGGCGACCCCCTCGGGAACAGGGACAGCGGCGGACGCAAGACGGTGTCGTGTCTCCCGGTCGAGGTCGGCGGCGTCAGCTCCCTCGAAGGGGCCCCAGCCCGGGAAGGGCATGAATCCGTCCTCGATCGCGAAGAGATCGGCGTAAGCCCGCCCGTCAGCGGCGGGGAAGCCGCCGATCAGGGCGACCTTGGCCACCTTCTCCGGTCGCGCGTCGGCGGCCAGCCAGGCCAGGCTCGATGCGACGGAGTGCCCCACCACCAGGGGCTTCCCGGGCGCCGCGTCAACCGCGGCGAGCACTGTCGCCAGCTGGTCGTCAAGCGTCGCGGAGGTGCTGCCGTCCCCCTGGCCTGGGAGGGTGAGTGGCACGGGACGGTGGCCGAGTGTGGTGAGTTCGGGGACGACGTCGTCCCACGCGGATCCGTCGAGCCACAGGCCGGCGATGAGCAGGATGTCCACGTTTGTTCTCCCGGAGAGGAGTCGGATCTGACTGCCGGGACGCTATCGGGAGGCTCTGACAACGGGCTCAACTCGCCTGTGCTGCGGCGGCGGTCTTCGGTGAGGGCCAGGGCGGCCTGCGGCATTGTGGTCGCTGTTCCGCGCCAAACCGGCCCCCGGCCCTTGGGCCGGGGAGAGTACGCAGGCCGTCCGGGAGCCGGCCTGCGCACGCACGTGCCTGCTGGCGTGCCTAAGCGGGTGGGGCGATCATGATTTCGCTTCCGAGGTTGTTCATTCGGGTGTCCTTGTGCATGGTGGTCTCGCCGTCGCTCCAGCGGACCATGAGGTCCCATTTCTGGTTGCCGGAGAATTGCCCGGCGGTCAGAAGGGTGGCGTTTTTCCAGGTGCTGTTGGGGTCCTTGAGCTTGTACTCCTGGCCCAGGGTGCCGGCGCTCACGTTGGTGAAGAGGCTGAGTTCGCCGTCGGACCAGCGCACCATGAGGTCGGTGACGTAGGTGGTGGCGTTGAAGCGGCCGGCGGCTATCTGGGTGGCGTGGCTCCAGATGGATCCGGAGGGGGCCATTTCGGTGCCGGCGCCGAGGCCGTTGGAGCCGACGTCGCCGTGCAGGGTCATCCTGCCGTCGTCCCAGCGGACCATGAGGTCGAACTCTCCGGTGCCGGTGAAGTCGCCGGCGGTGATGGTGGCGACAGGCTTCCAGCCTGCGTTGGGTGCCAGGAGCTGGCGTTCGGGCCGGAAGCCGCCGTTGCCGTCCCCGGGGTAGAGGGTGGTCTCGCCGTAGGTCCAGATGACAAGCAGGTCACTGTGTCCGGTGCCGGTGAAGTCGCCGGAGGCCATCTGCTTGGCGTGCTTCCACGTCTCGCCGCTGCCGGGCAGGATGGGGCTGTCCGTCGGGGGTTGGTAGTCGGGCCGGTGGACCTTGTCGGGCCCGATGCCGTTGTCCGCGTCGTCGTAGAGGTCTTGGGCGTCCTTGCCGAAGAGCGGCGAGTACGAGATCCAGTGGGCGTCGGAATCGTTGCCGCCGCCGTTGTATCCGCCGATGTTGCCGACCACTTGGCCGGTGCGGGCAGCCGCATTGTATCCCTTGATCCACGGGCTGCCGGAGACGCCGCCGTAGTAGCCTCCGCACTCCATCTTCAGCTGCCGGAACCCGTAGAGCCGGGTGGTGGGGACGTCGCACTTGATGGCCTGGTGCTTGCTGTTGACCGAGCCACTGGACGGGTATCCGACCACTGTCACGTTGTGCTCGTACGAAGACGTGGGGGTGAAGGTGAGGGCTCCCGTGACGTTCTCGGGCAGTCCCTTGTCGTTCGCGGTCACCGTGACGAAGGCGAAGTCGCCCGCGGTGAGCACGAGATTCTTGCCCTTGCTGCGGACGACACTGCCCGTGCAGTACGTGTCGCCTCCGAGCGGCTGTTTGTCGTGGAAGAACGTTCCGACCATGGGAAGTCCCTCGAAATAGACCCCCTTGGGTACGTCCGCCGGAGCGGCGGCCGTATCCCGGGCCCCGGGTGCGGAAGCGCCGGGGGCCGAACCCGTGCCGCGCTCCGCGTCGAGGGGGGTGGCCTGGGCCATACGCTCACATGATCAGAGCGGCTGCTCGTGCGACACCCGGTGGGGTATGCCCAGGGCCTGCGTCAGTTCGGTGCGGGCCGGGCCGCCTGAACCGTCCGCGAGCAGGGCGAGCAGCGGCCAGACCCCGGCCGCGGTGAACACGGTGCTCGTGTCCCCGGCCGGGGGCCTGCGCGGGCCAACGCGTCGTCAGCTGGTTGACCGCCCGTACCGTCGAGCTCCTCATGCGGGGGGAGCGTACGTGGAGGGACACCGCCGGGCCGGATGGATTTCCGCGGCCCGGCGGCGCCGGTCGGTGGGGGTCGGCCCGTGGGGCCGGTAGGGCGGTGGCGGCGGCGGTCAGTGACCGCGCAGCCCCCGGTCCACGGCCGTCATCAGCTCGCCGTCGGCGGTGTCCGCGTCGAGCGACCAGAACATCGCGCCGCCCAAGCCGTGTTCGCGTACGTAGCCGGTCTTCGCGCGCAGCACCTGCGGGTCGTCGTAGGTCCACAGGGTGGTGCCGTCGAACAGCCAGGCATGGCCCCCGCGCCGGTCCCGGTGGACCTGGTAGGTGCCGGAGTCGGCCAGCTTCTTCAGCGCCTTGTAGTCCTCGTACCCGGCGGACCAGGTGGCCGGCGCCGGGCCCGTGGCGGGCTGTCCCATGCCGTCCCCGCCGCCGCTGACGCCGGTCCAGCCCTGCCCGTAGAACGGCATGCCCATCACCAGCTTGTGCGCGGGCGCGCCGCGCAGGCGCCAGGCGTCCACCGTGCCGTCGACGCTGAAGTCGCCCCGGGCGTGGAGCGCGGACTGCTGGGCGGTCTTCGGCTCGCCGGAGACGTGGAAGTCGTAGCCCTGCAGGGTCACGAAGTCGAGGTCGCGCATGATCCGGCGGACGTCGAAGCCCGCGTCGATCTTGGCGGGCGCCGTCGGGACGAACGCCGTCAGCTCGTACTTCGTCTTCCTGCGCTGGCTCTTCGCGTACGCGTCGAGCTGGTTGCGGAACTCCTTGACGAGCTCCGTGAAGTTGCGCTTGTCCTCCGGCCGGAACTTCGTATCGGTGTCGCCCGTGGAACCGGGCCACTCCCAGTCGAGGTCGATCCCGTCGAACACGCCGGCGGCCGCACCCGCACCGCCCCGGCTGCCGTCCTGCGGGAGGTTGCCCTTGATGTAGAGGTCGATGCAGGAGGCCACGAAGGCTTTGCGGGAGGCGGGGGTGAGGGCGGCGTCGGAGAAGTGGGTGGACCAGCTCCAACCGCCGAGCGAGATCAGCACCTTGAGGCCGGGGTGCTTGGCCTTGAGCTCGCGCAGCTGGTTGAAGTTGCCGGCGAGCGGCTGCTCCGGGGTGTCGGCTACCCCGTCGACGGAGTTCGCGGCGTCCAGGGGCCGGACGTAGTCGGCCCAGGCGTCGGCCTCGCCGGGCACGTTCCCGGTGAAGCACGTGCCCTGCGGGCTGACGTTGCCGAAGGCGTAGTTGATGTGGGTGAGCTTGCCGGCGGAGCCGTTCGCATCGAGGTCCTGGACCTGGAAGTCCCGCCCGTAGACGCCCCACTGGGTGAAGTAACCGACCTTCTTGTACGAGCGGCCGGCTCCGCTCGCCCCGCCGCCGTCCGCACCGGCGGCGGGCGCGAAGGCGGTGAGCAGGGAGAGGGAACAGGCGGCGACGGCCAGTCTGCCGAGCATGCTGCGGCGCATGGGCTTCCTTTGCGGAGGCGGGAAGGGGGCGTGAGCGCGTGCGCTGTGCATGCCGGAAACTATTGGTCTGGACCAGAGCGGTCAAGGGGGCGGCCGAAACTCGACCGCCGCCAGGGAGTGCAGCCCTACGGGAGGCTCCACTGGCCGACGTCGTCGGCGAGGCCGGTGTTGAGGGCGAACTGGACCGCGGCCGGGTCGGCGTCCTCGGGGAGCCGGAAGGTGACGAAGCCCTCCGCCGTCCCGCCGGGGTCGAGCGTGACGGTGTCGGGGAAGCTCGCGCCCGCCGTCGTGGGGACGTTGAGCCCGGTGAACCGCTGGCCGGTGGCGTCGAGCAGGTGCGCGGCCGGTGCGGGGGAGTCCCGGTAGACGGCGGTACCGGAGTTCTCCAGCCGGAACCGGACGGCGAGGAGCCGATCCGGCCCGTCGGCGTCGGCCTCGGCCTCGGCAGGGGTGCCGGGTGTCGGACTCGCGGGGTCGACCACCTGCGTCAGTGTGACGTCGAGCCGCTGGCCGGGTTCGTTCCCCGCGAGGGAAATCGTCTCGCCGGAGCCGCCGGGGGCCGCGCCCAACAGGGCGGGCGTGAGGAGGGCGAGCGCCACCAGGGCGCCGCGGAGGCGGCCGCAACGCCGCGCCGCACGGCCGGGGCGGCGTAGGCGGCCAGGGCGGCCCGGGCGGCCCGTCTCCCGGCTCCGGGGCACGGAGGAACCCCCCGTCGCACGGTTCACCCTGCTCACGATCCTCCGCGCCCGCGGCCCCCGCCACCCGCGCCGTCCCACTGCCCCGCCGCCCCGGCCCCGTAGGCTGGGCGCCACGCTCGGGATCGGCGCGGGGCAGACCGCGAAAGGCCCAAGGGCAGCCCAAGGGCGGCCCAGGAGAAGCCCAGAAGATCCCAGGAAAAACCAGGAAAAACCAGGGGAAGGACGGTCCATGCAGTCCCTCGAATCCGGCGACCCGCTCGCCGTCGCCGTCACCGCCGCGATCCGGGGCGGCGACCTGCCGGGCCTGCGGAACCTCCTGGACGCGCACCCGGGACTCGCCGCCACGCGCATCGTCAAGCACGGTGCGGCGGCCGGCGGGCGCAGCCTGCTGCACATCGCCACCGACTGGCCCGGCCACTACCCCGACACGGCCGCGGTGATCCGTACGCTCGTCGCCGCCGGAGCCGACCCGGGTGCCCGCTTCGTCGGGGCGCACGCCGAGACCCCGCTGCACTGGGCGGCGAGCAACGACGACGTGGCCGCCGTCGACGCCCTCGTCGCCGCCGGGGCCGATGTCAGCGCCCCGGGCGCCGTCCTCGGCGGCCGTACCCCGCTCACGGACGCCTGCGGCTTCGGCCAGTGGCGCGCCGCGCGCCGGCTGCTTGCCCTCGGGGCCCGCCCCGACCTGCAGGAAGCCGCCGCCCTCGGTCTGCTCGACACGGTCGAGGGGTTCCTCGCGGCCGGCGCCTCCTCCGAGGACGTCACCAGCGCCTTCTGGCAGGCCTGCCACGGCGGCCAGGTGACCACGGCGCGCCGTCTGCTGTCCCATGGAGCGGACATCGACTGGATCGGCTACGACCGGCTCACCCCGCTCGACATCGCCCTGACGAGCGAGAGCGCGGAACTGATCGACTGGCTGCGAAGCTCCGGCGCCCACACCGGCGAGCGACTCGCACCCGGTTGAACGAGAAATACAGTGGATCTCCGGATCGGGCCGTGCCAAGGTTGGTCCCACCAAAGGGGTGTAGCTCAGCTGGTCAGAGCGCCGGTCTCCAAAACCGAAGGCCGCAGGTTCGAATCCTGCCGCCCCTGCTGTCCAGTGCACGAAGCCGATGGCCTCTGTACTGGGAAGCGAGGGAGCCCCGCCGGCACACCGGCGGGGCTCCCTCGCTTTCATGATCCGCTGCTGCCCCCCTGCCGGCTCGAACGGCGGGGGCTCTGTCACTTCGGATCAGGCGAATCGTGATGGCGGCAACACCCGCACCGTAGTGGTCGGTGGCCTGTCAGTACGTGGGGCAGAGATTGGTCTGTACGGCGGCGAGGATGAAGGCGGCCTTGGTGGGGCCGAAGCCGTCCGGGTGGTTGGGGCCGATGAAACGCCTGTTCGTGGACTCGACGCGCTTGGTCGGGTCCTTCTCGTCCTTCATGGACTGGCACTGACTCAGGCCCCGGGAGATGGCTTTGTCGTCGTTGCCGTTGACGATCTCGGGGTCGATCTTGTTGAGCGCCGCGAGGTAGATGGTGCGCTGCGCGGGGGCGGGGCTGGGCGGGATGCCGGCGGCGGACGCTGCGGAACCGGGGGCGTCAGGAGCCGCGCTTTGCCGGGGAGCGGGTGATGAGGCGTCCGGCTTGCCCTCGTCGCTCATGCCTGTGTGGTCCGCGTCCGCGTCCGCGCAGCCCGTCAGCGCGAGGCATGCGGCGGCGGCGAGGAGGGTGACGGTGTGGTGTATGCGCATCGCGCCACTCTGCCGGGGCGCCGGCTGCTGTGGAGTGGCCGTGACAGGTCTGTGACGCTCGAGAGCCCCACACGCCCCAGCTGTTACGCCTCTGGCGCACGCGCATACATGCGAAACCTCCCGCAGGAGCCACCGCGCTCGGCGTGCCGGACGCTCCTCGGCCGCGCAGGCTGGATGCATGGCCGAGCAGAGGAAGGTCACCGGACCCATGGTGCGGGGAGGCGAGCCGGATGCCGGAGCGTGCGAAGCGTGAGGAAGGGCGGCACTGGGGCGTGCCGCCGCGACCGCCGGACCACCTGCTCCCTCCCGGCGACGGTCGCCCCGTCGACGCGGCTCGGCGGACGGCGATCCTCGACTGGACGGTGAGCCAGTACGTCGCGACCGGCTGGCGGGTGGAGTCCCGCTCCCCGACGCAGGCGGTCCTCGTGCGCGGGCAGCAGGTGAACCATGTCCTCCACGCCATCCTGACCGTGTTCACCTGCCTGCTCTGGGGCATCGTGTGGATCGCGCTGGTGGTCGGAAACCGGGTCGAACGGGTGGCGCTCACCGTGGACGACGACGGGCAGGTGCAGGTCGTGCAAGGCCCTGGGTGATCGGGACCCCGGATCACCGGCTACCTTCTCCCGGATGGGGAGCACGCGGGAGGCCGGGGACGAGTGGGCCGGGCTGGGGTACGGGACGGCCGCCGCGCAACGGGTCCGCGAGGCCCTGGCGTGGAACCGTGCCGTGCCGGATCGGATCCTGATCCGGCTTCTGGACACGACCCGGGGCCACCTGCTCTGGCGCCGTGACCTGCCCGAAGCGGTCCTGGACGCGGCCGTGGACCACCCCGAGTGGAGGGTGCGCGCCCGGCTCGCGGAGACCCGGGTCCAGTCGGGGATGTCGGCCGAGCGCTGGTCCCGCCTGCTGCTGACAGAAGCGGAGGGGCGACGGCGGTACGCCCTCCTCACGGTCGCGGTGGCGGCCAGCGCCCGGCTCACGGGCGAGGCGTACGAGGTGCTCGCCCGGGACCCGTCCGGCGCGGTCCGGGAAACACTCCTCGAACTGCCGGCCGTGCCCTCCGCCCTGGCGGTGGCCCTGACCGCCGACCCGGTGCCCGCCGTCCGCTCGGCGGCCTGCCACACGGCCTGGCCGCGCCTCGGTCCCGAGGCCCGGGCCACGCTGACCGCCGACCCGGTCGAGCGGGTGCGGCTGGCAGCCGTGGTGGCCCGGCACGAGGAGGAGCCGATCACCGAGGCGGACTTCGAGGCCGTGAACGCGGCCTACGACATCACCGGGCTCCGGCTGGACCGGGGCCTCGCCGCACGTCTGTGCGCCGGAGCGGACCCGAAGCCGCGCAGGCGCCTCGCCGAAAACGCCTACCTGGACCCCGACCTGGTCGAGCTCCTCGCCGCCGACCCGGAGGACGACGTACGCCTCGCGGTGTCCCTGCGGCCCGAGCTGACGGAGGAGCAGCGGGCCGCCGTGGACGTGGACATCGACCCGCGGCGGATGCGGCGCGCCGTCCCGTGGGTGGTGGCGCTGCACGAGGACGACGAGTCCATGCGCCGCCTCGCGGCCTCCGGCCACGTCCTGCTGCGCAGCAGTGTCGCGATGGCCCGACGGATCCCGCCGGACGTGGTGGAACGGCTGGCCCGGGACGAGGACCGGGTCGTACGCCTCTTCCTCGCCGAGTGGTGTGACGACGCGCCGGCGGACATGCTGCTGGAGGTGTGGCAGTGGTGGAACGGCAGCCTCTCCACCCCCGACCGGCCCTACGGGCACCCGAACTTCCCGCGGCGCGACCTGCTCCGCTACGCCGAGCACCCGCATCCGCGGCTGCGGCAACTGGCCCTCGACGACCCGGACTCGACGCCCGGACTGGTGGAACGGTTCAGCCGGGACGCGGACGCCGAGGTCCGCCTGCGCGCCGCGATCGACCCCCGGCTGTCGGCGGACTCCGCGGTACGGATGCTCGACGACCCGGACCGCGACGTACGCGCGACGGCCGCCCGGCATCCGCGGCTGCCCGTGCCGGTCCTGATCGGGCTGCTCGGTGACGAGGAGACGGCGGGGGCGGCGGCGCTGAACCCGGCCCTGCCGGTGGCGGTCATGGACCGCATGACCGCCACCGGTTCATGAGGGAGACGGGACGGGGCTCAGCCGTCGGTGCCAGGCTCCTGGTAGCCGTACGGGCGCGTGATGATCTCCATCCCGTGCCCGGCGGGGTCCGTGAAGTAGACGCCGCGGCCCCCGTCGTGGTGGTTGATCTCGCCGGGGTGCTTGCCGTGCGGATCCGCGAAGTACGGGACGCCTGAGGCCTGGATCTTCCCGAAGGCCACGTCGAACTCCTCCTCGGAGAGGAGGAACGCGTAGTGCTGCGGGGTGATGGACTCCGCCGGGATGGTCGCGAAGTCCAGGGTGACGCCGTTGGCGGTCTCGACGGGGATGAAGGGTCCCCACTCCTCCCCGACCTGGAGGCCGAGGACGTCCGCCAGGAATGTGGCGGACTCCCGGTTGTCACGGGAGTGGATGATCGTGTGGTTCAGTTGCACAGACATGAGTGAATGCCTCCGAAAGGCACAGCACGGGCGCCTCCATGCCTCACCCAGCCGGTGACCGACACGCGATGCCGTGATCACGATCCTAGGCACCCCGCCCGCGCGAAGTCCACCCCACCCTCCGTCCCGGACGCCACTGGTGTCACGAACCCCCGTACACCGCCTTGACGTTGTCCTGCGCCGGATGCGACCGGCCCGCCGGGCCCGCCGCGAACACCCGCAGCAGGTTCTCCGTCACCCGGGTGGTCAGCGCCCCGGACCGCGCGTCCAGCCCGTGGTTCCTCCCGCTGCGGCCGTCGCCCGTCGCGTCCAGGGCCTCCACCCACCGCATCGTGCCGGTCGCGAACACCCCCGCTCCGCTCGGCACCGTGTAATACGCCGTGTCCTGGTGGCTGGGTCGGCCCTCGCACACCACGGGGGAGTGGGCCAGTATCTCGATCGGCCGCGGCGTCGGGAAACCGGTGTTGACCTTGTCGTACTCCACCCCGACCAGGTGCTCGAAGCGGTCGCCGGCCCGCGCGCCGGTGCCCTCGAACAGCCAGTGGCCCGGGTTGCTCACCACGTACGGGGCGTCCACCGGATAGCCGTCGTAGATCACGCCGAGCAACGAGCTCTCCGGGTCCGCGCCGGGCGCCGAACGGAAGTCCACCGTCGCCGGATGGCCCCGCTTGAACCCCGGGTCCTGGTCGTAGGAGGACTTGTAGCAGATCAGCGTCCGGTCCGGCCCCAGGTCGGAGGGCTCCAACCGGATCCGGCGGAAGCAGCAGTTCGCTCCCAGGATCGCGATGTTGGTGCCGGCGTCGCGGGCGGCCGTGAAGTGGGCCCGCTGCTCAGGGGACCAGTACTCGTCGTGGCCGAGCGAGAGCACCGCGGCCGCGCCCTCCAGCAGCCGCTTCTCCCGTGCCACGTCGGTCGTGGTCGCGTACGCCAGGGGTATGCCGAGCCGCTCGGCCAGCGCGATCAGCGGAGCCTCGTACACCAGGAACAGGCCCGCGCCGTCGTCGTACTCGTACGGCCGGTCGAAGGTCACGGCGAGCGAGCGCGAGGCGTAGCCCCCGTTGGGGCCGTCGTAGCTGCCATAGCCGCCCCACCGGTTGTACGCCTGCCAGGTGGCCACCGCGTTGACCACGACCGTACGCCCGGCCGTCGCCGCCGCCGACCGGACGGTCACCGGCACGAAGCGCTGCCCCTCGCCGCCCTGCGCGTCGAGCCGCAGCAGGTAGCAGCCCTCCGGCCAGTCCTTGGTCTCGACCGTGGTGATACGGGCCCAGCGCGTGCGCACCATCCGCGTTCCCGGGTCCACGGTGTGCTTCGGCTGGCGCGCCCCGGGGAGGGCCTCGGAACGCCACACCAGCCGGGCCCGGGCCCCGCCGTACCAGCCCATCCGGTAGGCGGAGACGGTGAACCGCGGCGCGGTGGTCGACACGTGCAGACCGAAGGGCTCACCGGGCAGCACGCTGACCTTGTCCGCGAAGCCCTCGATCGCCCGCGCCGGCCCCGCCTTGGTGACCGGCCAGTCGGCGTGGCCCTGCTTCGCGTTCTCGGCCTTGACGTCGAAACCGTGCGCACTCGCCTCCGACGGCTTCCCGCCCGGTGCCGCCGACCCGCCGGTCCGGTCCCCGCTCCGCCCGTCGGCGCCGCCGTCCCCGCCCCCGCAGCCTGCCACGGCGCCGAGCCCGGCAGCCGTGGCCGCCCCCGTCGCGATCGCGAGGAACCGCCGCCTACCTGCGCCTTCGCCGTCACCGGCCGGTCCGGCTATGTGCTCCTGATCCATGGTGGGCACGCTATGTCACCCTTCAGACCCCACCCTCACCACCCCCTCAGACCCCTCCTGACCTACGCTGACCCCCTGTCGTTTTGGGCACCAACCGACCCGGGGGGCAAGCGATATGACGTACAACGGCGCACACGGATTGAGTACGGTCCGGCAGCTGTGGCAGCTGCTCGAACCCGTGCACGCCATCGTCTACTTCGCACCCGAGGCCTACGAGGAGGCCGGCGCGCTCGGCTACGCCACCGACGACCGGTGGCCGATGTACTTCGCCTTCCGGGCCGCCCCCCTCGGCCCGGCCGAACCGGAACTCGTGAACGCCCTCTTCTTCAGCTTCAGCCCGCGGATGGTGGAGCGGTACGTCGCGCAGTCCTGGCACACCGCCCCGCCCGCCCAGGTGCTCATGGCCCGCGCCGTCGCCGCGGACCGCTCCCTGCGAGCCCTCCTCGGCGAGCGGATCGCCTCCCCGGACCTGGCCGAGGCGGCACGGCTCGCCCGGCGTGCGGCCGAGGCCGCCGCCACGGCCGGACGCCCACTGGCCGCCGCCAACGCCGCCCTGACTTGGCCCGAGGCCCCGCACGCCGAGCTCTGGCACGCGGCGACGATCCTGCGCGAGCACCGCGGGGACGGCCACCTTGCCGCCCTCCAGGCCCACCACCTGGACCCGGTCGAGTCGCTGGTCCTGCACTCCGGTGCCGGAGCCGCCCCGGCCGAGTGGTTCGAGGGCCGCCAATGGCCCGCCGACGAGTGGAACGCCGCCCGCGGCAGGCTCGTCGCCCGGAACCTGCTGGCCGAGGACGGCACGGCCACCGGAGCCGGAATGGCGCTGCGCACCGCCGTCGAGAAGCTCACCGACGAACTCGCCTCGGCCCCCTGGTCGGCGCTCACCCCGCAGGAAGCTGCCCGGCTCGCTGAACTCCTCCTCCCGCCGGTCCTCGACATCGTCGGCGCCGGCATCCTCCCGACCCAGAGCACCCTGGGCATCGGCATGAAGTACGACTACGAGGGCTGACCCCGCCCGCTCAGTCCACGTGCTCGCGGTAGCGCTCGATCACCTCCCTCAGCACCTCGGTACCGTCCCGGGCCCACAGCTCGGGGCTGAAGATCTCCACCTCCACCGGGCCCCGGTAGCCGGCCGCGTCGGCCAGCTGCCGGAAGCCCCGCAGATCTATGGATCCGTCGCCGAGCTGTCCGCGCCCCAGCAGCACGCCCTCCGGCAGCGGAGTCACCCAGTCGGCCACCTGGACGGACACGATGCGCCCGCCCTCGCCGGCCCGGAGCAGGTCGGCGGGCAGCCGCTCGTCCCACCACAGGTGGTACGAGTCGGCCACCACCCCCACCTGCTCCGCCGGGAAGTGCTCGGCGATGTCCAGGGCCTGGCCGAGGGTCGAGACCACACAGCGGTCCGAGGCGAACATCGGATGCAGCGCCTCGATCCCCAGCCGTACCCCGTGCCCGGCGGCCCAAGGCGCCAACTCGCCCAGGACCTCCGCTATTCGTCCGCGTGCCCCCACCAGGTCCCGGTCGCCCGCGGGCAGCCCTCCCGATACCAGGACCAGTGTGTCGGCGCCCAGCTCGGCGGCCTCCTCCACCGCTTTGCGGTTGTCGTCCAGTGCGGCCGCCCGGCCGGCCGGATCGGCCGCGGTGAAGAACCCGCCGCGGCAGAGCGAGCTGACACGCAGCCCGGCCCCGGCGACCAGCTTCGCCGTCTCCCGCACCCCGAACCCCCGCACGGGTCCGCGCCAGAGCCCGACGGCGCCCACTCCGGCCGCCACGCACCCGGCGACCAGCTCGGGCACGGACCACTGGCGGACCGTCTCCTGATTGAGGCTGAACCGCGCCGGCGCCGCGCTCATGACGACACCCCGTACACGGCGAGCAGCCGCCGCATCCGGTCCTCCGCGAGCCCGGGATCGGGGAACAGCCCCAGGCCGTCGGCCAGTTCGTACGCCGTCGCCAGATGGGGAAGGGAGCGGGCCGACTGTAGCCCGCCCACCATCGTGAAGTGCTCCTGGTACCCGGCCAGCCAGGCCAGCAGGACCACCCCGGTCTTGTAGAAACGGGTCGGCGGGGCGAAGAGATGTCTTGACAGGGGGACCGTCGGGTCCAGCAGCTCCCGGAAGCCGTCGGTGTCGCCCCGGTCGAGCGCGATCACGGCCCGGGCGGCGACCGGGGCTATCGGGTCGAAGATGCCCAACAGCGCGTCGCTGGCCAGCTCCCCGTCACCGGCGATCAGTTCGGGGTAGTGGAAGTCATCACCGGTGTAGCAGCGCACACCCGCCGGCAGCCGGCGCCGGATGTCCACCTCCCGCTCCGCGTCCAGCAGCGAGACCTTGATCCCCTCCACCTTTTCCGGACAATCGGCGATGATCTTCAGAAAGACATCCGTGGCCGCGTCGAGGTCCTCGTGGCCCCAGTAGCCGGCCAGCGCCGGGTCGAACATGGGCCCCAGCCAGTGCAGCACCACCGGCCGGACGCTCTGCCGGAGCAGGCCGCCGTACACCTCCAGATAGTCCTCGGGGCCGCGTGCCGCCGCGGCCAGGGCACGCGAGGCCATCAGGACGGCCGCTGCCCCGGACGCCTCGGTGTGCGCGAGCTGCTCCTCGTACGCGGCGGTGATCTCTGCGAGCGAGTGCATGCGGCCGGCCGCGAGCTGGTCCGTGCCCGCGCCGCAGACGATCCGGCCGCCCACCGCCCGGGCCTCGGCCGCCGAGAGGCGGATCAGCTCCGCCGCCGTCGGCCAGTCCAGGCCCATGCCCCGCTGCGCGGTGTCCATGGCCTCGGCCACCCCGAGCCCTTGTGACCACAGGCGGTGCCGGAAGGCCAGCGTGGCCTCCCAGTCGACCACCGGCCCGGCTTCGGCCGACGCGGCGAGCGGATCGGCGACCACGTGCGCGGCCGAGTAGAAGGTACGGCTGCGGGCCGGGCCGCATGTGAGCGGGGGATATGGATCGGTGTTCGGCCGGTGCAGGCGGAACCCGCCGTCGGCCGAGGGGAGTCGGATGCTCACAGCGCCACCTCCGGCACCGGCAGCCGCCGGCCCTCGGCCGAGGAGCGCAGGCCCAGCTCGGCGAGCTGCACTCCGCGCGCACCGGCCAGCAGGTCCCACCACCAGGTCTCGTCGAGGACGACATGCCGCAGGAAGAGCTCCCACTGGGCCTTGAAGCCGTTGTCGGCGGGACTGTTGTCCGGCACCTCCTGCCACTGGGAGCGGAAGACCTCCGTCTGCGGCAGATCGGGATTCCACACCGGCTTCGGCGTCGCCCCGCGGTGCTGGATCCGGCAGCCGCGCAGCCCGGCGACGGCTGTCCCGTGCGTCCCGTCCACCTGGAACTCCACCAGTTCGTCACGGTGGACCCGGACCGCCCAGGAGGAATTGATCTGCGCGACCGCGCCGCCCTCCAGTTCGAAGATCCCGTACGCGGCGTCGTCGGCCGTGGCCTCGTACGGCCTGCCCGCCTCGTCCCAGCGGCGGCCGATGTGCGTGCGGGTGAGGGCCTGCACCGTGCGCACCCGGCCGAAGAGCTCGTGGAGCAGGTACTCCCAGTGCGGGAACATGTCGGCGACGATGCCTCCGCCGTCCTGTGCGCGGTAGTTCCACGACGGCCGCTGCGCGGTTTGCCAGTCGCCCTCGAAGACCCAGTACCCGAACTCGCCGCGCACGGAGAGGATCTCGCCGAAGAAGCCGCTCTCGATCAGCCGTCTCAGCTTGATCAGCCCCGGCAGGAACAGCTTGTCCTGGACCACGCCGTGCTTGATCCCGGCGGCCCCGGCCAGCCGGGCCAGCTCCAGCGAGGCCTCGAAGGTCAGGGCCGTCGGCTTCTCGCAGTAGACGTGCTTGCCCGCCGCTATGGCTTGGCGGACCGCCGCCTCGCGGGCACCGGTGACCTGCGCGTCGAAGTAGATCTCGACCTCCGGATCGGCCAGCACGGCCGCGAGGTCCGTGCTGACGTGCTCCAGGCCGTGCCGCTCGGCGATGGCCCGCAGGGCGGACTCCCGGCGCCCCACGAGAACCGGCTCCGGCCAGAGCGCCGTTCCGTCGCCGAGATCGAGGCCGCCCTGATCGCGCAGGGCGAGAAGGGAGCGGACCAGATGCTGCCGATACCCCATGCGCCCGGTGACGCCGTTCATCGCGATCTTGATCGTCCTACGCTCCATGGTTCCCCCTCCATCGATAGAAAGCGCTTTCTCTCCGATCAGGCTATGGCGGGCGACGTTGGCAGCGCAACACTCGTTCGAGTGATGGAAAGCGCTTTCTTAATCGGGCAGTATGGAGATCCAGACACTGGATGAGACGATGACCCGGGTCCTGAAGGAGGGGTGCAACATGGCGGTGACTCTGGCCGAGGTCGCGGCGCAGGCGGGCGTATCGCCCGCCACGGTCTCGCGCGTACTGAACGGCGGATACCCGGTGGCCGGCTCCACCCGGACCCGGGTCGAGCGCGCCGTCGAGGAGCTCGGCTACATCGCCAACGGCCCTGCCCGCGCGCTCGCGGCCGCCACCTCCGACCTCGTCGGCGTCCTCGTCCACGATGTCGCCGACAGCTTCTTCGGGATCCTCGCCGGCTCCCTGCAGGGAGCCCTGGCGCCCACCGGGCAAACAGCAGGCCGCCGGCTCGCCGTCGTCTGCAACACCGAAGGCGACCCCGCGGCCGAACTGGCCTACCTCACCCTGCTGGAGGGACAGCGCGCCGGCGGGATCGTCCTCACCGGCGGCGCCGTCGAGGACCTCGAACACACCGGCGCACTCGCCGGCCGCATCACGCGGCTGGCCGCGGGTGGCGCTCCCGTTGTCCTGTGCGGGCGGCCTCCGCTGCCCGTGCCCACCGCACTGCCCGTCACCACCGTGATGTTCGACGATCACGGCGGCGCCTTCCGCCTCGCCGAGCACCTGCTGACACTCGGTCACCGACGCATCGCCTACGTCGCCGGCCCCCAGGGGCTGAGCACCACCCGCGAGCGGCTCGCCGGACACCGCGCCGCCTTGCTGCGGCACGACCCCGACCTCCCCGAGGCCTGCGCCGGCCTCACGGTGCATGCCGCCTTCGAGCGTTCCGCCGGCTACGACGCCACCCGGGAACTGCTGCGCCGCGGGGCACCCTTCACGGCCGTCGCGGCCGCCAACGACACCATTGCCATGGGGGTCGCCGCAGCCCTGCGCGAGGAAGGGATACGGATCCCCGAGGAGGTGTCCGTCGCCGGCTTCGACGACCTGCCCTTCTGCGCGGACACCGCCCCCGCGCTCACCACCGTCCGGGTGCCCCTGCGCGAGGCGGGCGTGCTCGCCGCCCAGCTGGTCACCGGCCGTCGGCCGCAGCCACCGGGCGGGATCACCACGCTGCCCACCGAGCTGATGGTGCGCGCCTCCACCGCGCCGCCGCCGACCGAGGGGAGCCGTCCGTGAAGTACGCGTTCTCCACGCTCGGCCTGCCCGGCGCGCCACTCGACCGCAGCGCGGCCCTCGCGGCCTCCCACGGGTTCGACGGCCTCGAACTGCGCGCCCACCCCGAGGAAGCCCTGCACCCCGACAGCCCGGCCACCGAGCGCGCCGCCGGACTGCGGACCCTCACCGCCGCAGGCATCACCGCCCTCGCGGTCGCGGGCTACGCCAGGGTGGCCGCCCCCGGCGCCGACGAGCCGGTCCTCGCCGAACTGCGCGCGCTGATCCGCCTCGCCGCCGATCTGGAGGCCCCGTACGTCCGCGTCTTCCCGGGAGGCGGCGATCTGCCCGAGGAGGCCGCCGACGCCCACGCCGTGCGCCGCCTGCTCGCCGCGGCTCCGCTCGCCGAGCGCCACGGCGTGCGGATCCTGCTGGAGACCCACGACTCCCACCGCGCCGCGGCCGCGGCCGCCCGGGTGCTCGACCACGTCGCCCACCCGGGCGTCGGCGCCGTGTGGGACGTCCTGCACACCTGGCTCGCCGGCGAACACCCGACCCGGTCCGGGCGGACCCTGGCCGCGCACCTGGGCTACGTACAGGTGAAGGACGTACGGTCAGCGCAGGACCTGACCCCGACGGGTCTCGGCACCGGAGTGCTCCCTCTCACCGAAGCGGTGGCCGCCGCACCACCGGACGGCTGGCTCTGCTGGGAGTACGAGAAACGCTGGTACCCGGACGCCGCCGACCTGCCCGAACAGCTCACGCGAGGCCGGGAGTACCTGCAGAGCCTGGTGGCGGGACTGCCCCGGTAGATGCCTGACCGCGACGGAATCCGGTTGCGGTGAGGGGCTGGTCGGCGCTGGTATTCGGGCATGAGCAGAATCGCTGAGGTCATTGTGCTGGCGCAGGGCGCGGACGAAGTGATGGAGCCGCTGACGCGCCCGGATGACACACGCACCCGGCGCGGCACCTTCTGGAGATGAGCCCCGGTGGGACTGGGGGTTTGGCTGGGGTGCGGAGTTCTTGCGGGTACGCCCACGGTCCGGGCTGCTGAAGTATCCGGAGTCATTGCCGTGGCCCCGACCGGAGACGGTGCAGGTGCTGATCCACGACGAGGAGGACGACTGCTTCGGCTGTGGATGATCCACGACGGCAAGTTGGTGGAGATTCCGCTTCCGCGGACTCGGCGGGCCTACTGGAGCGGGCCGCACAACCCCGAAGCGCAGCGCACGGGGTCCGATGACAAGGCCGAGGTCTCCTCCGGCGCCTGAACGGTCTGAACGGTCTGAACGGTCTGAACGGTCTGAACCGGGCCGCCGGCGCGGGTGGATGGTGCAGGAGCGTGCCCACGGCCGGGAGACCGACCGCCTCCCCCCAACCGTCTACGCGTTCGTCGCGAGGCTTTTTCGTTTGGTGAGGCGGCGGTGTAGCCGGCGGCAGCCGGCGAGCCAGGACACGGTCCGTTCTACGACCCGCCGGTGGCGGCCGAGGCCCCGGCCCTGCCCGGCCCGGCACGCGATGTGCCGGCCCGGGCAGGCGTTCAGAAGTCCCAGCTCTGGCTCCGCGCGCCGTTGCAGCTCCAGCTCACCAGGAGCTGGCCGATCTCAGGCCGCCCGGCCAGGATGTCGAGACACTTCCCGTTCACCCGGTTACGGATCTCGCTCCCGTTCCGGTACCACTTCTGGTGGAGACCGCCGTTGCAGTCCCACATGCTCACCGAGCCCTGGTCACCCAGATGGGGGCCGTAGATCTCCAGGCACTTGCGGTTCATGCTGGAACGGATCTGCTCACCGTCCCAGTACCACTGCTGGTTGGTGCCGCCGTGGCAGTCCCACGTCACGGTGGAGGCGCCGTTCTCCTGGTGGAACATGAAGATGTCGGCGCACCTTCCGTTCAGGTTGGACTTGAGCAGCGGTGCCGCGGCATACGCGGGCGACCCCGTCAAAGCAGGGCCGGCCAGCAGCCCGGTGACCGCCGCCAGCAGCATCAGTCGTCGCACGGACCTCATGATTTCCCCTTCCCATCGCGGTTGCGCGGTTGCGCTGGCCCTTGTTTAGCCGCCGGTTGATGTCCGGCGCCGGAACGAGGATTCCGGACATCAACAGCTGGACAAACACCACCCATCACGGCTGCGCAAAGACGCAAAGACGCAGAAACGCGCAGAGGTAAAGAGCCGCGGAAAGCCGCGGAAAGGAAGGCAATGCCACGCCCCGAACGCCCGCTCGACCCGGACTCCGGTCCGCTGACACTGTTCGCGGCCGACCTTCGGAAGCTGCGCGAGGCGGCGGGACGGCCGCCCTATCGGGCACTGGCGAAAAGGGCGCACTATTCGTCCACGACACTGTCCGACGCTGCGGGCGGGCACACGTTTCCGAGCCTCGCCGTCACGCTCGCCTATGTGGAGGCGTGTCAGGGCGACCACCACGCATGGGAGGCCCGATGGCATGCGGTCGCCGCCGAGATCGCCGCGAGCGCACACCACGATGAGGCCGGGGAAACCAGCCGGCAGGGCGCGCCGTACGCGGGGCTGTCGGCGTTCCAGCCGGAGGACGCCGACCGCTTTTTCGGGCGCGAGCGGCTGACCGACGAGCTCCTAGCCAAGGTGCACGACCACCGGTTCCTGGCAGTCTTCGGGCCGTCCGGATCGGGGAAGTCCTCGTTGCTGCGGGCGGGGCTGATCGCCCGCGCCCGGGCATCGGGTTGGCCGGTGATGCTGTTCATGCCGGGCCCGCATCCCGTGGAGGAGTGCGCGATCCACCTGGCCGCGGCGACGGGAGAAGCCCCCGGCGCGCTGGTGAGCGAGCTGCTGGACGATCCGCTGGCGCTGCACCTGCGCATCCGGCAGGCCGTGATCGACCGCACACCGGACGTCGACATGCTGATCGTCGTCGACCAGTTCGAGGAGGTCTTCACCCTCTGCGGGGACCGGGACGAACGAGACGCGTTCATCGCCATGTTGATCGCGGCAGCCACGGCGGAGACCAGCCGGACCCGGGTGGTGGTCGGCGTGCGTGCCGATTTCTACGGCCACTGTGTCCAGGACTCCCGGCTGGTCGAGGCGATCCGCGACGCGCAGATCGCGGTCGGGCCGATGAGCAGCCAGGAGCTGCGCGAGGCCATCACCCGGCCGGCCGTGCTCGCCGACTGCACGGTGACCGGCCCGCTGCTGGCAGCGGTGGTCGCGGACGCGACAGGCCAGCCGGGTGCGTTGCCCCTGGTCTCGCACGCGATGGTCGAGACCTGGCGTCGGCGCAGCGGCAGCCGCCTGACCCTGGAGGGGTATCTGGCGGCCGGCGGAATCCAGCACGCGCTCGCACACACCGCGGAGGCCGCCTACGGGAATCTGTCGCCGGCACAGCAAGACCTCGCCCGTTCCCTGTTCCTCCGGCTGACCGCTCTGGGCGACGGCACCGAGGACACCAGGCGCCGGATCAGCAGGGACGAGCTGGACCCGAGCCCCGACACCGCCCACGTGCTCGAATCCCTCGCCCGGCAACGGCTCGTGACGCTGGACGAGGAATCGGTCGAGATCACCCACGAGGCGATCATCCGGTGCTGGCCGAGGCTACGCGGCTGGCTGACCGAAGACCGGGACCGGCTGCTCCTGCACCGTGGGCTCACGGACGCGACCGCCGGCTGGGAGGCGCAGGACCGCGACCCGCACACCTTGTACCGGGGTGCCCGCCTGGCCGCGGCGCTGGACCTGGCCGCCGCGGACGGCAGCCGGCTCACCTCCAGGGAACGGCGCTTCCTTGACGCGAGCCGGGAAGCGCAAGCCGGCGAGATGGCCGCGGTCCGCCGGCGGACGGTCCGCCTGCGGCAACTCGTCACGCTGCTCACCGTGCTGATGGTCATCGCGGCGACCGCGGGCGGGCTGGCCGTCGATTCGCGTGACTCCGCCATCCATCAGCGCAACGTCGCCATCGCGCGGAAGGCCGCCGCCGACGCGGCCGAGGTACGCCAGCACACCCCCTCGCTCGCCGCACAGCTGAACCTGGCCGCGTACCGGCTGGCAGCCACCGGCGACGTCCGCGACCAGCTCATGAGCACGTTCGCGACGCCGTACACGAGTCGGTTCACCGGGCACACCTCCGACGTGGTTGCGATCTCCTTCGCCCCGAAGGGCATGGACCTGGCCACGGCGAGCTGGGACCGCACGGTCCGGCTCTGGGACATCGAGGACGCCCACCGCCCCGTGCAGCTGGCCGTCGTGAGTCAGCC
This sequence comes from Streptomyces sp. NPDC029164, assembly GCF_055563995.1. Lineage (NCBI taxonomy): Bacteria > Bacillati > Actinomycetota > Actinomycetes > Kitasatosporales > Streptomycetaceae > Streptomyces > Streptomyces sp. NPDC029164. The sequence continues at coordinate 35,097 of NZ_JBVHWW010000031.1, forward strand.
GGAGCGGCTCATGTCGGTGGCCTTCGATGAGAGCGGCCGTGTCCTGGCCACGGCGAGCGAACGGTCGGTGCGGCTCTGGGACGTGACGGACCGGCGGGCGCCCGCCGAGCTGAGCACCCTGCCCGACCAGCAGTCCGCGCCGAGCTGGGTGGCGTACCGACCAAGCGGCGGCCTCATCGCCACCGGTCACACCGACGGCGCCGCGCGACTCTGGAACGTGAACGATCCCCGCCACCCGCGACTGCTGGCCACCCTGCCCGGCCACTCCGGCACCAACACCTCGGTGGCGTTCAGCCCGGACAGCCACACGCTGGCGACCACCGGCGACACCACCACCAGACTGTGGGATGTCGACGACCCCGCGCATCCGCTCCTCCTCGACGTCCTGCGGGGACACACCGACACCGTGACCTCGGCGGCTTTCAGCCCTGACGGCCGGAAGGTGGCTACCGGGAGCTGGGATCGCACCGCACGGCTCTGGGACATCGCCGGCAGCAGTGGTCAGCCGCCGGCCGTCCTGCGTGGTCATCCGGCGATCGTCTGGTCGGTGGCGTTCAGCCCGGATGGCAGCACGCTCGTCTCGGTAGGCGGGTCCACTCTGTTCTGGGATGTCACCGCCCCGGCCGACCCGAAGCGGACCAGTACGATCCAGGGTGGGTTCTACCAAGCCGCGTTCAGCCGGACGGCCGCGTGCTCGCCAACGCCGACCGGCTCCTTGACCTGCGGGATCTGTCGCTCGCGACCCATGACGACGTGGTGACGTCCCTGGCCTTCGGCCCCGGCGGACACCTGCTCGCCAGCGCCAGCTGGGACGGCACCGCACGGCTGTGGCAGGTCACCGGCGGCCGGGCCCTGTGGCCGCTGTCGGTCCTGCACGGTCACAGCAAGTTCGTCCGGTGCGTGGCGTTCAGCCCGGACGGGCGCACCCTCGTCACCGCCGGCGAGGACGGCACCGTCCGCGTGTGGGACGTGACGGATCCACGCACACCGCGGCTGAGATCGGTGATCGCCCCCGGCGGTGGCGAAGTCGCCGGCGTCGGCTTCGGCCCGGACGGCCACCTGCTGGCCGTCTGGGCACAAGATACGGCCGGACTGTGGGACCTGACCGATCGCGGCGACCCCCGGCCACTGAGCCGGATCGCCGAGGACGGGCCGCACGTCACGATGGCCTCTTTCCGGCCGGACGGCCGCACGCTGGTGACGAGCACCGGCGAGTCCGGTTCGCTCAGGTTCTGGGACATCAGCGAACCGCGCAACCCGCGGGAACGGCCGTCCCCGTTCCGGTCCGACCCGCTGACGGGCGGCGTATTCAGCCCCGACAACCGCAGACTGGCCGCCTTCCACCGTACGGACAAGACGGTCTGGCTGATTGACGTCAGCGACATCAGCCACCCGGCGAAGGTGAGGCAGCTACCGGCGTCCGGCTCCTGGCTCTACACCGTGATCTTTGACGCGGACGGCCGCAGACTGGCAGCCGGCGCCGGGGACAGCAAGGCCCTGCTGTGGGACGTGAGCGGTACGGCCGCTCCCGCCATCCTCACCGGTCACTCGAACCCGTACCGGCCGTGGCGTTCAGCCCGGACGGCCACACCCTGGCCACCGGCGGCAACGACTTCACGATCCGGCTGCGGGACACCGGTCTGGACAGGGTCGCCGCCCGCATCTGCGACAGCGCGTACCCCCGGATCACCAGAGCCCAATGGGCCCAGTACTTCACGGCGGTCGACTTCAACCCACCCTGCCCCGCGACATGACAGCCCTCAGCAAACGGACGGACGTCAGCTGAGGGGCCTGCGCTTCAGACGATCTCCGAGCCGGGCGCCGGCCCGGTGGTGCCCGGCGTCTTCCCGCCCGGCTCGGGGCGTGTCATCCGCCGGCAGCGTCCTCGGCCTCCCAGCGCAGCAGGTCGCCCGGCTGGCACTCGAGTACTTCGCAGAGCGCGGCGAGGGTCCCGAAGCGCACCGCTTTGGCGCGGCCGTTCTTGAGTACGGCCAGGTTGGCGGGAGTGATCCCCACACGGTCCGCGAGCTCGCCGACGGACATCTTCCGCCTGGCGAGCATCACGTCGATGTCGACGGCGATCGGCATCAGATGACCTCGTCCAACTCGGCCTGCATCTGCGACGCTTCGACGTCGCGCGCGACAGCCTGGGTGAGCAGCATCCGCAGCACCAGGACGATGAGCGCGACGCCGAGGATGGCCAGGCCGATCCCGCCCATGATGACGGTGACGCCCGGATCCTCCCGCTGGCCCGGCGCATTGACGGCCGTGACCGCGAACCACAGGAGAGCAGCCGCCACGATCGCGCCGATCACGCCGTCCACATAACGGAAGGCGGCGTGGGAGAACACGGTTCCGCGTCGCACCATCGTCACCAGCCGCCATACGCAGACCAGGGCGACCTGGACCGACACCATGCCCAGGATCACGATCACGCGCAGCGGGGTCAACGGGAGCGACCCGTCCTCCGGGTCGTTCCCGCTGACCAGCACCCACACCATCCCCGCCTGTACGAACACGGTGCCGGCGAGCACCACCACGAGCACGGCGCGCAGCGCACGCACAGTCAGTTTCCCCACGGCCCCTCATTCCATCGAGTTACGGTGGAAATCTATCGACTTTCGATAGATGAAGCAAGGGTCGGGGCGCAGAGAGGAGGCGGGGTACTGACGATCAGCGTCCCGCCTCCGTCGACGGACGGGACTCGCTTCTCAGGCGGCGCCGGCCTTCGCGGCCTTCGCGACCTCCGCGGCCTCTGCGACGTCCGCCGTCTCGCCGGCAGCCGGTCGCGGGTTGCGGACGAGCGGGAGCGTCGCGCACGCGGCGAGCAGGGCCGCCGCGGCGATCGCGTACCAGCCATGCCGGAACGCGGTGACAGCGTGTCCGGGGGCCTCGGTGCCGAGGACGCCGACCAGGATCGCGACGCCGAGGACCGCGCCGATCTGGCGGCCCATCGACGTGATGGCCGAGCCGGTGGCGAAGCGGGCCGGAGGCAGGGCGGCCGCCGACACCCCGGTCAGGACCGGGAGCGTCATGCCGACGCCGAGGCCGGTCAGCATCATGCCGGGCAGGAGCGAGGCCGCGTAGGCCGAGCCGGTGTCGAGGGTCGCGGCCCACCACAGGATGCCGGCCGCGAACAGGACGGATCCAGCCAGCGCGATGCGGCCTGCACCGAATCTGGCGACGGCGGGCCCGATCCGCAACGCGACCGGCGGAACCAGCAAGGGGCCCGGCGCGATGGCGAAGCCGGTGCGCAGAGCCGAGTAATCCCACACGCCCTGGCACCACAGCACCGCGCCGAGCAGCATTCCGGCGAACGCGATGGTGAACAGCGTCAGGGCGGCCGCGGCGGATGCGAACGCCGGGACGCGGAGCAGCGGCAGCTCGACGATCGGCACGGGGTGGCGGGCCGAGCGCAGGACGAACCAGACGCCGAGCAGCACCGCGGCAGCCAGGCCGCCGAGAGTGCGGGCGCTCGCCCAACCCCAGTCAGGAGCTTTGATCAGGCCGAGCGCGAGGGTGGCGATCGATCCGGTGAGAAGGGTGGCGCCGAACAGGTCGGGCAGCGGACTCTTCTCCGCGCCGGCGCGTCCGGGGGACGGCAGCACCTTCGCACCGAGCGCGAACGCCGCGATCCCCACTGGCACGTTGACCATGAACACCCAGTGCCATCCCGCCTCGACCAGCAGCCCGCCGACCACCGGCCCGAGTCCGGCGGCGATCCCGCCGATCGACGCCCAGGCCCGCACGGCCCCGGCGCGCTTCTCGGGCGCCGTCGTGTCGAGCAGCAGCGCGAGCGACGTCGGCATCAGCAGCGCAGCGCCGGCGGCCTGTACGAGCCGTGCCGCGACCAGGGTCCCGACGCCGGGAGCGAGTGCGCAGCCGAGCGAGGCGAGGGTGAACACCGCCAAGCCGGTCAGGAAGACCGGCTTGTGGCCGGAACGGTCGGCGACGCGGCCGGCGACTACGAGGAGCGCGGCGAAGACGATCGCGTAGCCGTTGAGGACCCAGGAGAGGGAGCCCAGGCCGCTGCCGCCGAACGAGTGGCCGATCGCCGGGAGGGCCGCGTTGACGATGAAGAGGTCGAGGTTCGACATGAAGACCGCGGCCGTGACCGTCGCGAACACGGCCCGGTACGCCCTTGGTGGGTTTGAAAATCCAACTATCATGGACGGAGGCTAGCCGATGCGAGTTTGAAAACACAACGGACTCGCGAGAGGATGGGGACGTGACCTCGAACGCGAAGCAGGGCGAGAACTCGGTTCCGCACCCCGAAGTGCCTGGCCGGCCGTGCTCTGCCGCCGCCGCGCTTGCACTCGTCGGCGAACGCTGGGCCCTCCTGGCGATCCGCGAGATCTTCTACGGCAATCAGCGCTTTGACCAGATCGTCCGCAACACCGGCGCCCCCCGCGACCGCCTCGCCGCCAGACTGCGCGCGCTGGAAGAGGCGGGCGTGGTGGAGCGCCGCCCGTACAGCGAGCGCCCCTTGCGCTTCGCATACCACCTCACGGAGGCCGGCCGCGATCTCGCGCCGGTGATGCACGCGCTGCTGACCTGGGGTGATCGATGGGCGGTGGACGCTCCGCCAGTCGCCTTCCGGCATCGCGGCCGGCCCGGCTCCGAGCACGACGCCGAGCACGACCTCGATGTGAAGTCGACGTGCCGGACCTGCGGCGAAGAGGCCGGTTCGGGGGGTCTCACGATCGACGTGCGGGCGCCTGGATGGGATCGGGCCGGGCCGACCGAAGGCTCCTGAGGACGGCGGCGATCGGGAGTGGTCCGGCGGCGGACGAGCCGGAGCGCGATCGGCCGCCGGCCTCGCGGCCGGCTGCGGCTGCACCGACGTGGAGCCCACGCCCGCCCCGGAGCCGAAGGGTCGCACGCCTGAGAGCCGGCACCTCCCGCGAGGGCCGGCGGCCCCGGCGGCCAGGGCGTCCATCAGCCGTGCCTGGGGAGAGCGGGCAGGTTGACCTGGTTGGAGCCGCTGCCCGAACGCGTGAGCGCTGTGTGAGTGCTGCCCTTGTTGATCTTGGAGTAGATCTATGCGCGCGTCACGGGTTCGAGCCGCAGCCGCCGGGTCGGCCAGGGTGGTGGTGACTCCGGCGGGCCGAACCAGACCCGGACGTCCTCCCCGGTGCGGACGGGCAGGAGAGGGTAGTCGTTCCCGGCGTGCTCGGTGCGGTGCAGCGCGTGCCCCGGGCCCAGGTGGCGGGCGGCGTACGAGTCGAAGGCGGCCGCGTCGGTCGGACGGCAGACGGTCGCGACCACCTCACGGGTGCCCGGCGCCGGTGTGAAGCCCGGGCCGCGCAGCAGCAGGACGTCGTCGCTGTCGATCATCGTGGCGTTGGCGGCGTCGCGGTGCTCCCGCCAGACCGGCCCCGTGTAGAAGGCCTCCAGCGCGCGCCGGCGGCGCGTCATGTCGGGGAACGCGCGCAGCCAGACGAAGCGGTCCGGGTCGTCCAGGTCGCGGAACCGGCCGCCGACGGTGATGCCGACCGCCTGCTGACCGGTCACGAACTCGCGCTCGAACAGCTCGATCAGCGTCTCCCGGGCTCCGGGGTGCAGTGTGTACTGGCGGAGTTCGACGATGCTCATGCGCCGGCGCATCCGCTGCGTGTGAGGTCCATGGTCCAGTTGAGTTCCCAGGTGCGGCCGCCGTCGGCGGAGAACTCCTGCTCCCAGCGGGCGGTGTCCGGGCCGAGGCGGTACCAGGTGAAGTGCACCCCGATCGGGCGGCCGTCGTAGGTGTCCTCGCCGTGGAAGTCCCCGCGGTCGCCGGTGAAGCCGCCGACGACCGGCGGATCCAGGCGGCCCGTCCGGCTGTCGGACCAGTGGATGGACCAGCGCCCCGTCTCGCGGTCGAACAGTCGCAGGGTCACGCCCTCGCGGCCGAGCGTGGGGAAGGTGATCTCGTCGATGTTGCCGGCACCCCCGAACAGCGGGCGGACCACCGCGTGACCGGGGAATTCCACCCAGGTGGCGGGGCCTGAGCCGAGCGGTGCGGTGAGACGGCGGTTGGCCACGTCCCAGGAGCCGTGCAGGAAGCCGAAGTCGTTCATGCGCCGCAGGCTAGGGGCACTCCACTGACATCCGCTGTCAGTGGATACTGAGCGGCATGCGCGCGAGCCGACTGGTCACCCTGCTTCTCCTGCTCCAGAACCGGGGCCGGATGACAGCCCGGCAGCTGGCCGCGGAACTGGAGGTCTCCGTCCGTACGGTCTACCGGGACGTCGAGGCGCTCAGCGCCGCCGGCATCCCGCTGTACGGCGCGGCCGGACATGCGGGCGGCTACCGGCTGGTCGACGGCTACCGGACCCGGCTCACCGGACTGACCGCGGACGAGGCGCAGGCCGCGTTCCTCGCCGCGCTCCCCGGCGCCGCCGCCGAGCTCGGCCTCGGCGAGGCGCTCGCCACCGCCCAGCTCAAGCTGCGGGCCGCCCTTCCGGCCGAGCTGCGAGAGCACGCCGGGCAGATCCAGGAACGCTTCCTGCTCGACGCCCCCGGCTGGTACGGCGATGCCGACCGCACGCCTCACCTGGCCTCGGTCGCCGCCGCGGTGTGGGCACGGCGGGCCGTGGTACTGAGGTACCGGCGCTGGCGGGCTCCGGAGGAGATCGAGCGGCGGGTGGAGCCGTACGGGCTCGTGCTCAAGGCAGGCCGCTGGTACGTGGTCGCGGGCGGGCCGTCCGGGATCCGCACCTACCGGATCGAGCAGGTCCTCGGACTCCGGCCGCTGGAGGAGCAGTTCGTCATCCCTGACGGGTTCGACCTGGCCGGGCACTGGAACAGTCATCTGGCCGACTTCCGAGCGCGGCTGCACACGGGGGAGGCCCTGGTACGGCTGACCCCGGGGGGCGCGGGCCGCCTCGGCGTGACACCCACGAGTGATGGATGGACGGAGGCACGGGTGCCGATCGAGTCGATCGACCACGCCCACGGAGAGTTCCTGCGCCTGGGCACCGACATCGAGGTCATGGCACCGGCCGAACTGCGCGACCGCATCGCCCGGACCGCACGGACCCTGGCGACCCGCTACGAGGGCTGACCCCGGTCAGAGGGCAGCGTGTGGCGGCTGTCGCCGCAGGTGCGTCCACCAGTCGAGGGCTGCGCTCCATCACAGCCCGGTGGCCGGCCAGATGGTCGCAGCCGCCGTGGTGATGAGCCCGGCGTTGAGTGCGATCCCGGACTGGTCGACGTCGCCCTGACCCGGGCGCCGTTCGACGAGACCGCCCTGACGGTGCGTGCGCTGCGAACCGATGCGGTCGGCGTGGTCCTGCGCGCGGACGAGCCGCTGGCCGGCTGCGACCGGCTGCGGCTGGCCGAGCTGAGCGACCGCCGCTGGTTCCAGTTCCCGCGGGGCACCGACCCGCTCTGGCAGTCGTACTGGAACGGTGGCACGCCGCGCGAGGGCCCAGTGGTGCGCGCCGTCCAGGAATGCCTGCACGCCGTACTGTGGAACGGCACGGTCGGCCTGGCGCCCCTCGGACACGACCTGCCCGCGGAGTTGGCCGTGGTGCCGCTGATCGACATGGTGCCGAGCCGAGTGGTGGCGGTGTGCAACCAAGGTGACACCAACCCGTTGATCCGGTCCTTCATCGAGATCGCGGCAGCCGCCTACCGTCACTGAGCTCGCCCTCGGTGGCCGGTTCCGCGGGTGCCCGGTGCTCCTCAGCCAAGGGCTGCCAGGACGCGGTCCGGGGTGAGGGGGAGTTCGCGGATCCGGCGGCCGGTCGCGTGGTGGAAGGCGTTGCCGATGGCCGCCGCCGTGCCGACGATGCCGATCTCGCCGATGCCCTTGCCGCCCATCGGGTTGAGGTGCTTGTCGTGCTCGTCCAGCCAGTGCACCTCGATGTCGGGCACGTCGGCGTGGGCAGGGACGTGGTAGGAGGCGAGGTCGTTCTCGGTGAAGTCGCCGAAAGCGGGGTCCACGGTGCTGTGTTCGGTGAGGGCCATGCCCAGACCCATGACCATGCCGCCGACGAACTGGGAGCGGGCGGTGAGCGGGTTCAGGATGCGGCCCGCGGCGAAGACGCCCAGGAGCCTGCGGACCCGGACCTCGCCCGTGACGGTGTCGGCCCGCACCTCCGCGAAGTGGGCGCCGAACGCGTGCCTGGCGTACGGGGACTTCTGCTTGGCGGAGGCCGTCGTATCGGCAGGGACGGACACTCCGGCCTCCGGGATCGGGCCGGAGCGGCGGGCGAGCAGGGCGACCAGGCTCGTGCAGGCGTCGTGGACCGCCCAGCCCCAGGAGGCCGTACCGGCCGAGCCGCCGGCCACCGAGCCCTGCGGCAGTGCGGAGTGCCCGATCTCCACCGTCACCCGGTCCAGGGCGACCCGCAGCGCGTCGGCGGCGATCTGCGCCAGGACGGTGCGGGCGCCGGTGCCGAGGTCGGTGGCGTTGGTCTGCACGAGGTACGTACCGTCGGGGAAGGCGTGCGCCCGCGCCGAGGAGGGCGCGACGTACACCGGGTAGGTGGCGGCGGCGACCCCGGTGCCGGTCAGCAGCGGCCCGTCCTGGCGCGGCGTGCGGCGCGCGGCCCAGTCGAACCGGGCGGCCCCCTCACGCAGGCATTCCACGAGATGGCGGCTGCTGAACGGGTGGCCGCTGTCGGGTTCCGCGGCGGGTTCGTTGCGGACGCGCAGTTCGACCGGGTCGATGCCGAGGGCGCAGGCCAGCTCGTCCATGGCCGACTCCAGGGCGTACATGCCGGGGCACTCGCCGGGCGCCCGCATCCAGGAGGGCGTGGGCACGTCGAGGGGCACGACGCGGTGCGTGGTGAGGAGGGCGGGCGCGGCGTACATGACACGGGACGGGACGGCGGCCTGTTCGACGAACTCCCGGACGCGGGAGGTGTGGGTGGTGACCTCGTGGGCGAGGGCGGTGAGCGTGCCGTCCGTACGGGCGCCCAGGCGCACGCGGTGCAGAGTGGGCGCGCGGTGGCCCACGACGGCCGCGAGGTGGCGCCGGGGCAGGGCGATGGTGACGGGGCGGCCGGTGTGCCGTGCGGCCATCACGGCGAGGACGACGTGGGGGCGCGGGGTGCCCTTGCAGCCGAAGGCACCGCCGACGTGCTCGGAGACCACCGTGACGCGGTCCGCGGGCAGCTCGAAGAGGGCGGCCAGTGTGGAGTGTACGAGTCCGGATCCCTGGCTGGAGTCGTACACGGTGAGGGTGCCGGCACCGGCACCGGCGTCGCCGTCCCAGTGGGCGGTGGCGGCGTGCGGCTCCATGGGATGGTTGTGCAGCGGCGCTACGGCGTACGCGCAGTTGACGCGCACCGGCGCGGCGGCGAACGCGGCGGCCGCGTCGCCCTTCTCGCGGTGGGCCGGATAGCCGCCGTTGACCTGTTCGGGGGTGTAGGCGTCCGGGTGGCCGGTGTGCAGCACGGAGTCGTGGGGCTCGGCGTCGTAGCGGACGTGGACGGCCGCGGCCGCGGCCCGGGCGGCCTCCGGGGTCTCGGCGACGGCCAAGGCCACATACCAGCCGCGGTGGGGCACTTCGGGGTCCTGGAGCACGCGGAGGGTGGGGTCGTCGGAGGGGCCCAGCCGGGGCGCGTCGTAGGGCGTGAGGACGGCGAGGACGCCGGGCAGCGCGAGCGCGCCGGCCGTGTCGACGGCGGCGACGCGTCCGCGGGCCACGGTGGCGGGCACCGGCCATGCGTACGCCCGGTCCGGCAGGGCGTACTCGGCCGCGTAGCGGGCCTTTCCTGTGACCTTCTCGCGGCCTTCCAGGCGGGTGGCGGGGCTGCCGAGGGAGGGCGCCGGGGCGGCGGGGCTGGAGTCCATGGCGGGTCCTCGCGATCGGGGGCGGGCGGAGGGGCGTCTCAGGAGCGGGAGCCGCGGGAGAGCGGACTTCCGGCGAGGGAGGTGAGCACGTCGCAGGCAAGGTTGCGGGCGAGCGGGACCTTGAAGGCGTTGTCGCGCAGCGGCTCCGCCGAGTCGAGCTCGGCCTCGACGGCCTCCCGTACGGCGCTCTCGGTGGGGGCGGCGCCCAGCAGCCGTTCCTCGGCGATGGTGGCGCGCCAGGGGCGGTGGGCGAGCCCGCCGAAGGCGAGCGCGACATGGCGGACGCGTCCCCCGGAGATGTCGAGCACGGCGGCGACGGAGGCGAGCGCGAAGGCGTACGAGGCACGGTCGCGGGCCTTGCGGTAGCGCGACGGGAGGCCGGCGCGGTCCGGCGGGAGCGTGACCGCCGTGACGATCTCGCCGTGCTCGATGACGGTGTCCCGTTCGGGTTGGTCGCCCGGCAGCCGGTGGAAAGCGGTCGCGGGCACCGCACGGGCGCCGTCGGGGCCCTCGAGTTCGACGGCCGCGTCGAGCGCGACGAGTGCCACGGCCATGTCGGACGGGTGGGTGGCGATGCACTTGGGGGAGTGGCCGAGGACGGCGTGATCCCGGTGGACTCCGTCGCGGGCGCCGCACCCGGTGCCCGGCTCCCGCTTGTTGCAGGGTTTGGCCACGTCCTGGAAGTAGGGGCAGCGGGTGCGCTGGAGCAGATTGCCGCCGGTGGTGGCGACATTGCGCAGCTGGGCTGAGGCACCGGCCAGGAGCGCCTGGGACAGGGCGGGATAGCGGGAGCGGACGAGGGGATGGAGCGCGAGGTCGCTGCCCCGCACCGCGGAGCCGATGCGCAGGCCGCCGTCAGTGGTCTCCTCGACGGCGCCGAGTGGCAGACCGGCGAGGTCGACGAGGGTGTCGGGGGTTTCGACCCCGAGTTTCATGAGGTCCACGAGGTTGGTGCCGCCGCCGAGGTAGCGGGAGCCGGGCCGCGCGCCGTGGGCGGCGATGGCCTCGGGGAGGCCGGTGGCGCGCACGTACGCGAACGGCTTCACGCGACCACCCGCCCGTCACCGGGGGCCGGGGCCGGGGCTGTGTCCGGGGCAGCGGCCGGCGAGAGCGCGGCCACGTCCCGTACGGCGTCCACGATGCGGGGGTACGCGCCACAGCGGCACAGGTTGCCGCTCATGGCCTCGGCGATCCCGGAGCGGCTGAGGTCCGCGGCCGTGGGGTCGGCGGCCGCCTCGGCGAGCAGGCCGGCGGCGGAGCAGAGCTGGCCGGGCGTGCAGTAGCCGCACTGGAAGGCGTCCCGTTCCATGAAGGCCTCCTGCAACGGGTGCAGGCCGCCTGTTCCGTCGCCGGCGCCCAGTCCCTCCACGGTGGTGATCCGGGTGCCGTCGTGGGCGACGGCGAGCAGCAGGCAGCCATTGGCGCGCCGGCCGTCGACCAGGACGGTGCAGGCTCCGCACTGGCCGTGGTCACAGCCCTTCTTGGCGCCGGTCAGGCCGAGGTGCTCCCGCAGCAGGTCCAGGAGGGTGACCCGGTGGTCCACGTCGAGCTCGTAGCGCCGGCCGTTCACACGCAGCCCGACGCGGGAGCGGGTCTCCTGCACTGGATGCTCCACTGTTGCCCCTTTGTCCAAGAATCTCGATATACCTCCCCTCGGATAACCGCCCGGGGCGGATCTCACACCTCCCGTGTGGGTCAAGCGGGTGGCCGGCGGTGGCCCCGGGCGGCGGACCGATCCGGCACTCGGTCGACAGGGCCGCGACCGCAAGCGCCCGGTCGGCCATGCCCTCATGGCGCCGCCAGAGCTACGCCCACCAGGCACTGACCTGTGATCTGTCGGGTGCGGGTGCGGGTGCGGGTGCGGGTGCGGGTGCGTGGATGGGACGGACGGCCCGGGGGAATGTACGAAGCGACGAGGTCCACTGACTCCCGCGGTCTCAGGGGGTGTCCGGCGGATCACGAGCGAAGCCAGAGACGGATCGTCCGCCACGCTGACCCGTTGTCGGCAGGCGAGGCTTCAGCCGGGCCCACTCCTCGTTCGTCAGGTCTCCCCGCCCCATGACCATGCCAACGAGCCGACCCTGAACCAGGCACATGATCCGCCGGGCAGGACCCAGCGGCTCGCCGGCCGGACAGGACGATCTAGGGTGTGTCGATGCAGCCCTTCCCATCGCCGCAGATACCGGCGAACGAACTCCGGCCCGGCCGTCACTGGTATGTCACAGCGGCCGCGATCGCCGTAGTGCTGATCGTGGTGGGTGCGGCCATCGGTGTGTACCGGTTCGCCCACGCGATCGACTCGGTGGACACCGACAATCAGTTCGCGAACGGCGACACCGTCACCCTTCGGCTCGAGCCGGGGAGCGAGAAGACCATCTGGGTCAAGTACCCGGGCCGGTCGCCCGGCCCGGAGTGCGACATCACCGGGCCGGGCGACCCAGGTCTCACCGATCCGGGCGTCGACGTGTTCCTCACCCGTGACGAGACCTGGATGCCGCTCCACACCATCGACGTGCCGCGCGCGGGTGACTACCGGGTCACCTGTTCGTCCCAAGCACTCTCCCGGTACGCCATCGGGGACTCCGGGGGCCTTGTCGCGTTCGCCGGCTGGCTGATGCTGGCCATCCTTCTCCCGATGCTCGGCATCAGCATCTGCGTTGTCCTCGTCCTCGTCACCGCCTTCCGCCGCAGAGGCCATCGCAAGCGGCTGCTCGCCGAAGGCTACGGCTCCGGTGGTGGCCACCCCGCGCACGCCAGTCCGAGCGCCGGTGCCGGCCCGCGGTGAATGTCGCCTTGCGTCCCGGAGGGGCTGGTCCCACCCCGTGGAGCACGACCTGCATCTGCCGTGACTGAGCCGAAGAGCCGCCGGACAGCCCTGGTGGCCCGTAAGGAGCATCGGCGTATGTGCGGCCCGGTCGGGCGGGGCGGGGCGGCGGCCGAACGCGGGCCGGGGCTACGACGCCGTCGAGCGCGGCTGGGTCGACGGGATCCGCTGAGTGAAGAACAGGGCGAGGACAGCTGCGAAGGCCAGGATGGCGAGTGCCGCGCGCAGGCCGTCGAGCCTGGCCGCGGCGTTCGCGTCCAGTGCCGCCTGGGACACCTCCGCGCTCACGCCGGCCTCGTCGAGGGCGGTCTCGAGCTGGGCGTCGGACAGGAACGGTGCGCCGCTTTGGAGCTTGACGGTCGCCTGGCTCGTGACGCTGTCCGGGACCGCCGGGTTCTGCTCGATGCCGGCCAGGAAGGAGGTCGCGAGCGCGGCGATCATGATCGATCCGGCGAGTGCCGTGCCGATCGAGGCGCCGAGGTTGGTGACGGCGTTCTGTACGCCGCCGACTTCCGCGCTCTGCTCCTGCGGCACCGCGGACACGGTGACCGAGCCGAGTTGGGACGCGAGCGCTCCCATGCCGAGCCCGATCAGCAGGAGCGGGACGGTGACGACCGCCGCGCCGGCGTCCGCGTCGAGCGCGGCCATCAGGACCACCACGCCCGCGAGCAGGGCGAGGATCCCGAGCCGCACCACTCGCCGCGGTGAGACGTCCGGGAGGTAACGCGGGATCAGGGTCGCGGCCGCCAGCAGGCTGACCGAGAGCGGCAGGAGGCGGGCGCCGGTCTCCAGTGCCGACAGGCCCAGGGCGACGGACAGGTAGAGCGGGATGATGAAGAACACGCCCATCTGGACGAGGTACTGGAAGAAGAACATCGTCAGGCCGCCGGTGAGCTGCTTGTTCTGCAGCATGCCGGGATCGACGAGGGGATCTCCGCCCCGCTGCACGACCCTGACCTCCCAGCGCAGGAAGAGCCAGATCATCAGCAGGCCCGCCAGCATCAGCCAGATCGTCAGGGAGATCCCGAGCCACGAGGGGGCGTCGGGTTTCGGCTGGAACCAGCCCCACTCGTCGGACCGGAGCACGCCGTAGACGAACACGCCGAGCCCGACGGCGGACAGGACGGCGCCGGTGTAGTCGATGCTCCGGCGTTCGCCGGGCGGGGCGTCCGCGATGCGGCGCGCGAGCACGAGGATGCCGAGGACCACCAGGACCTCGCCGGCGAACACCCACCGCCAGGAGAAATACGTCGTCGCGATACCGCCGATGAGCGGCCCGACCGCGATCGCGATCGCCCCCGCCGCCACGACGAGTCCGTAGGCGGCAGGGCGGCGCTCGACAGCGAAGTTGCCGGCGACGAGCGCCACGATCGCCGGCAGGATGAGCGCCGCCCCGATCCCCTCCAGGAACGACCAGCCCAGCAGCAGCACGGGAAGGTTCGGCGCCAGCGCCGTGATGAAGGAGCCGACCCCGTAGATGCAGCAGCCGATCAGGAACGCGCGTTTGCGGCCGATCAGCGCCCCGACCTTGCCGCCCGGGATCATGAACATCGCCATCACCAGGGTGTAGGCGGTGATCGCACCCTGGATTCCCGACACGGTCGTACCCACGTCCTCGGCCACCGTCGCGATGGACACGTTCATGACGGAACTGTCGAGCGCCATCAGGAACTGACCGGATGCCAGGGTCAACAGAACCAGTCGCGCCTTCGCCGAAGTCTCGGCCGTGCCTGCCCGGGATGACATGGACGCATGATCCCAGCCGCCCGGGAGTCCGGAGAGCCGACCCGCCGCGCGGTCGGCCAGACGGGGCGAGCCCGAAGTGGGGACCATGCCGGGCGGCATCTGGCCGCTCGCCTACCCGGACCACTTCGATGCAGCCTTCCACCTCACCGCCGAAGGGCTTCGCGAGGCAACTCGCTCGGGTGCGCGGCCTGATGCACCGGAAACGATCACGGTCTGGATTGCGACGGCCTGTCGGTGAGGGCGCGCTGTCGCGCCTGGAGGCAGGCGGCCGGGATGGCGACCCGACCCCGAGGGCTTGAACCGTCCCCTGGACGACCACACCGCCGAGGCGATCAGCGGGTACCTCGCCTACCGTCAGCACCGATGGCCGAACAGCACCAGCCCACATCTGCTGATCACCAGGAACACCGCCACCACGACGACGTCGGTGGGCACATTCTGGATGGACAGACTGATCAATGGATTGCCCGTGGGCGTTCGCCACCATGCACAACCTCGCCATGGCACGGTGAAACAGCAGGACAGACAAACACCCCTGCCCAGGACCGACCTTCTGCAACAACCCTTAGGACCGCGTCCCGGAGGGTCAGGCTGGCGAGGATGTCGGTCCGGGATGAGATTGTTTCCCGCATGGCCGACACAGACGAAGCAGAAAACGACGTTGAGCACGCCGTCATCGTCCGATACCGACTGGCCGATGACGGCCTTGGCGAACCCAGCCAACGGGAGGCCGTCCGCCAGGCCCAGACCCTGTTGACCGAGGCGATCGAGCAAGCCGAGGCCGGCGAGTTCGACGGAAACGAATACGGAGGTGGCGAAGTGGTCCTCTACGCCTACGGACCGGACGCCGATGCACTCTTCGCGGTGATGGCACCCATCCTGAACGACCTGCCGTTCCGGCCGGCGCACGTCGTCTTGCGCTACGGCTCCGGCGATGACCCACCGGCTGCCGAGCATCGCGTAGACCTCTGACGAGACGAGTCACCGCCACCCCGCCAGACGGGTACCTGGGAAAATACGCGAACGTCCACAATCCTCCAGTCCCGCTCTGAGCGCCTGCATTGCGCACATTCGGACGGCCACATGATGGATCGCGTCAGCCAAGCCACGGGGTTCGCTGAGTAGACGAAATCTTACTGGCCCTGTCTCCCAGGGCCTGTATGCAAGGTGCCAGGCCGAGGGGATCGGGGGCTGACGTAGCGGCCGGCCTCGGGGTCGCAGTGGCGGAAGACTTGTAGTTCGAGCCGGTTTCGGGGTCGGCGTAGTGGCCTGGGAAACGCAGCGGAGTGGGGGCGGTGGCCTCCCGGTTCCAGGCGGTGGCGCCCCACTGGGTGGCCGGGCTGCGTCAGGCGTTGACGCAGGTGACGGTGATCCACCAGGCCATGCCGCCGGGTTCAGGGTTGACTACCTGGACTCGCCAGGCGGTGCCGTCGTCCGGGTCTTGCGGGAACGGGCCGCTCGAGGAGATGTAGGGCTGTCCGTCTGACGTGTTGTCGTATGTGGCCCCTCCACCTGTCGCCTGCTTTCCTTCCGGGCACGACGACACGGCTGAACAGATGTCCCCACCGGTGAGCATCTGGTGCCCGGTGTCGGTGTTCGTGGTCGGCGGGCTGGTGGTGCTGGTGCTGGTGGTGGCGGTGGCGCTCTGACTGAGCAGGCGCCCAGCATGGTCATCAGGCTCCCGGACCATGGTCGGTCTGGAGTTCGTTCACCCCTTCAGGGCCGCGGCGAGGCTGGGGGGCGGCGCCTGGACGTGTCCCGCCGGCCGTTTCCGCTCGCGGCCGCGAGCGGCTGCTCGTCGAGGACGAGCTCGTGCGGTAGCTGCTGCGTCTCCATGTCCGTCAACGAGCACCGCGGTATACGGCGCGGGTGCTCGCCGGGACGGTGTGTCAGGCCATGGCGAGCCGGTCCACCAGTAGTTCCACCCTCGGCTCGGCGTCCTCGGACAGCAGGCGGCCCGCTCGGGTCAGGGTCGCCAGGCCGTGGAGGGCCGCCCAGAACACCTCGGTGAACAGTCCGGGGTGGACGCCTTCCCCGGCGACCTCGCCGAGAGTCTCCAGCAGGGCGGCGAAGGCATCCTTCAGCGGCTCCGGGGTGTCCTCGCTCGCGAACGCCAGGCCGCCGTCGAGCTGGAACATGGCGTCGTAGACCGCCGGGTTGCGCTCTGCGAAGTGCAGGTAGGCGCGGGCGAGAGCGGTGACCCGGGTGCGGGGGCCGTCCGCGGCGGAGGCCGTGGCACGCAGCGCCGCGGCCATCTCGGTGGCGCCCTCCAGGGCGACCGCGCCGATGATCTCGCGCTTGCCGCGGAAATGGCTGTAGAGGACCGGCTGACTGTATTCGATGCGCTCGGCGAGCCGGCGGGTGGTGACCGCCTCCCAACCCTGCTGCTCGGCGAGTTCGCGGGCCATCGCCACGATGAGGCGCTCGCGTTCCGCCCGTTCGCGCTGCTTGCGTTCCTGTACCGACATGATTCGATCCTAGCATCGCTAGACAAGCGAGCAGCAGTAGAGCTAGCGTGACCCCATCAGCTAGCAACGCTAGATTCTTGGAGGGGTCATCATGCTCAACGCACTCGAGGTGTTCACCACCGTGGTCGTCGGCGTGATGGTGGGGGTGGAGTTCTCCGTCGCCTTCGTCATCAACCCGATCCTCAACGCCCTCCCCGAGGACAGTGGCCAACTCGGCCGCGCCCACGGGGGCCGGATGCTCGGCGCCGTGATGCCGGTCTGGTACATCGGCTCGCTCGTCCTCACCGCCGTCTGGGCCATCGCCGGATGGCACCGCCCCGGCGCCGGCCTCGTCGTCACCGCCGGCGCGCTGCTGATCCTGAGTGTGATCATGTCGCTCCTGCTGCTCGTCCCGATCAACAACCAGAGCAAGACGTGGACCCCCGAGAACCGGCCCGCCGACTGGAAAGAACAGTCGAACCGCTGGGACCGCTACCACTACGTCCGCGTCGCCGTCATCATCGCCGCTTTCGCGCTGCTGGCCACCGCCCTCGCCTGAACCCGCGGGCCGACACCGCGCTGGTCGCGCGCGGCCCCACTCCCAGGCGGCAGCCGGCCACCGAAATGCCGACATCCGGCAAGGTGCGCGGCCCGCCTCGCACCATCGCACTGACCGGCCTCACTGGCCCCGGCATCCGTGAGTTCCTGTCCAACCCCTGGGCCTCCAGGTCGTGGAGAACACCCTCGGGCTGTCGGGGCGGGTCAGGGCGAGCAGCCGGGTCCGGTGGCGGGGTTGCTGCAAGTGTTCCTGCCCGGACCGCCGTGGTTGGTGTTGGTACCGGTGCCGCCGTCGAGGCGGTCGTTGCCTGCTTCGCCGAACAGGGAGTCGTTGTCGGCGTCGCCGTTGAGGCTGTCCCTGCCGGTGCCGCCGAAGATGGTGTCGTCGCCGTTGTTGCCCGTGATCGTGTCGTTGCCGGCGCCGCCCTCGACGCGGTCGTTCCCGGGGCCGCCGGCCAGGACGTCGTTGCCCTGTCCGCCGCAGATGAGGTCGTCGCCGCCGGCGCCGTTGACGTTGTCGTTGCCGCGCAGCGCGAAGATCACGTCGTTGCCGGCGGTGCCGGCGAGATTGTCCGCACGATGGGTGCCGATGACCGTGGGGACGGCGTTGTCACAGGTCAGCGGGTTCACGACCTGGTCGACGGTGTTGCTGGTGGAGGGCGCGTACGTGGTGTTCCCGCCGTAGACGGCGGTGATGTGGTGGGTGCCGACGGCCAAGTCGCCGATGGGCAGCGACGCCGTGCCGGTGGCGTCGAGGGCGTCGGGGCCCAGGTTGGTGTCTCCGTCCTTGAAGAGGACCGTGCCGGTCGGGGTGCCCTGGTCGCCGGTCACCGTCGCGGTGAAGGTCACCGTCTGGCCGACGACGGACGGGTTGACCGATGAGACCAGTACGGCGGTAGCCGGGGCCGTGCCTGCTGGCGACATGCTGTCCTCCACCGAATGCGCAACGGCGAGCGCCGGATTGCTGTTCCCGTCGACGTCACCCGTCGCCACCGACCGCGGCGCATTGCCGACAGGATGGTCGGCCGAACTGCCGAAGTCCCGGGCATGAGTCCCCGGAGCGCCGAGCAGCGCGGCAAGGAACACCGCGCCGGTCACAGCGGCCAGGACACGCCTGCGCCTGCGCCTGCGCCCTGGGCCGGGTGCCCCGCCGCGTGTACGGGAGCCGGTGATTCGGGCTGGATATCGGACGGACAGGTTGATCACGTGGCACCCTCGCATTCACGGTCGGCCGGCCAGCCGGGACACCGGAGCGTGAGCCAACCGTCCGCCTGACACGTGGACACGGCGGCGGCGGGCGTGCGGAGGCGGGTGCGTGAGCCACCGCTCCTCCCGCAGTCCGGCAGGGCAGCACTCTGACAGCGCCAGCGGGCCGCTCGGGTATGCGCCACCGCACCTGCGCCCGAAACCACTCGGAAGGCCGTCCTGCTCCGTCGGCCTTTCTGGGAGGGCGAGGGCCGGACCGCGGGCGGTCAGCTCCAGGAGCGTGACCAGGTCGGGTGGGGCGCGCGCTGCGAAGGTGCGGGGCGGCGCCGGTGTGTGGGACCGGGTCTCCGCCGACTGCGAAGGCATTCGATCGACCAGATCTCCGTGGCCGACGAGCAGCGGGCCGGCTACAAACGGGACCGGTACAAGCACTGGAACGGCCGTGTTCAAGCCAGGTGGGCGGTGATGAGCTCTTCCCAGGAGCGGATGAAGGACGGGTAACCGGCGGCGAACTCGTCGAGGGCCTTGGCCGCGGCCGGGGTGAGGGGCGTCATGTCGTAGATGACCGTTACTTCGCTGCCGATCTCGGTCGCTGTCAGCGTGACGGTGACCGTCCCCGCCCGGACGCCCGCGGTGATCCGGGCGTAGGAGACCGACCACGGGAAGTCTCGGGAGGCGACCAGCCATGTCGTCTCCTCGTCGTGCGACGCGGTGAGCCAGACGGTTCCCGGCGCGGTGTCGTCCGGCGTCTCGACGGGGAAAACGGGTTCCCAGCCCGGCACCCAGTCGCGCTCACCCCGGGCGGTGAAGAGCCGGAAGGCCGCTTCGGGCGGAAGTGGGACGTTCAGCGCGGCGCTCAAGACGCGACGGTTCATTGAGTCTCCAGTGCGTGGTGTCGGCGGCGGCCGCGCACGCCCTGCCGGCCGCCATGTGCAACTCTGCCAGCGCGGTCGAGCCACGCCAGGTCCGTGGCCCCCGGCCCCGGGGCGCGTACCGGAGGGTGCGGTGCGGGCGTACGGGGACTGCTGGGACACCCCCTCCAGCTGCCTGCCCGCGGACCGGGACACCCTCCGCCGGGTGCTCGCCGAGGGCGCCGAGGCGTGTACGCGCTGCCGGCCGGGCGTCGTGCTTGGCGTGCTGGATTGACCGGATGGCCGCACCCTGGAGGTATGGCCGACAGTGTGTACATCGTCGTCCACCCGCTCGCTGGAGACGGCCGGGCCGTCGTGGCGCACGTTCACGCGGAAGACCGGGCGCTGGGCGTCGCACACAGCTTCCCCGGTGTGGAGGAGCTGCTCCGCGCGGCCGGCTTGGAGACGGCGGAGGGATGGCCCCCGATCCGCTGGCTCGGTGGGGGACCGGAGGAGTGGAGCGAGTGAATGTTCCGGATGCCCTGCCGGGGCGTCGGCGGCAGGCTGGAGCCATGGAGCATGCGCCGATCCTCGTGCACCGGATCTCCGCGTCGGGCGGACGGCGGGTCGTGATCCGGATCCGCGGCGTCGACACCGTCCTCGGCATCGCGCACTCGGACGGGGACCTGATCGAGTTCCTGCGGCGGCTCGACGACCCCGATCCGGATGAGCTGGTTCCGGGCAACTCCGAGGCCATCGCCTGGCAAGGCGGCAAGCCGCACGTGTACGAGGAGGAGGCTGGGGGCTAGATGATTGATTCCAAGGGGTGGCTGCACGGACGCGAGGGTGCTCACTCTCAGTTTGTGACGACCGAGATAGACACCCTCGCAACTGCACTGTACGTGCGGGTCGATGACCTTTAGAAGGCTTCGCCGCATCTCGCTCCGTGGCGGCCGCGGGTGGGCTTGGCGCCCAAGCTCAGCGACGCGGAAGTGGTCGCCCTTGCGGTGATGCAGGCCCTCCTGGGTTTCGTCTCAGAGGCCCGCTGGCTGCGTCATGCCCGCGCCCACCTGCGGCCTCTGTTCCCGTACCTGCCCCAGCAGCCAGGATGGAACAAGCGTCTGCGACGGGCATCCGACCTGGTCAGGACGGTTCTGCGCGAGCTGGCCACCGACATCGCCCTGTGGACTGACGACGTGTGGATCGTGGCCACCACTCGCACGCCCCGTGGGGCTCTCACACGCTGTCCATAGTGGTGCCCCGGCCTTCGATTGAAGATGGTCACCGACGTGACGAGAGCTTCCCGTGTGGCATGCGCGTGGTGCGCAAGCGGCGCACATCCAGCGCCGCGCTGCCGCCCGCCGCTGCGCGCACACGACAGGCAAATGGCGGGCGGGGCGGGCCCGGAATGCAGTTCCCTGAAGATCTCTCCTGATGGCGTCGCGGCGGTCCGAGTGAATCTGCCAGGAGCTGCGGCGCCGGCTGCTGAAGCGGGGACGGTGGCCGTGCGGCGGCGCCGGTGCGGGCCGGTTGAGGGCCGGTTGGGGCCGCGACCCGGAACCGGGAGGGTTCGCGGGCCCGTTTCAAGCCCCGTACCGCTCAGGCCTCCCAGTCCTCGTCGTCGCCGCCGCGCATGGTGCGCCACGCCCGGAGGTTTTCCAGCGCCTGCCGCGCCAATTGGGCGTACTGCACCGGGCACTCCCACAGCTCGCGGGCCGAGAGCTCGGCGGGCACGGGCGTGTCGGGGTGGTCGTCCGGCGCGTACAGGTGGACCACCGCGCGGTACCGGGACCGCACGGTGGAATCGGCGGTGGGCCAGGGGTGCTGCGGATGCCCGCAGGAGACGTCCAGGTCGATGGTGGCGAGCGCGGCGGCCAGATCGCGCGCGTACGAGGGCGGCAGACCCCCATACGTCTGAGTTATGCCCATCCACAGGCACAGGAACAGGCCGATCCGCTCCTCGTCCCGCATCTGCCCGGCGAGCCAACGGCGGGCGGACCACAGGGCGACCGGGCCGGTGTTGTCCTCCCAGCTACGGCCGATCGCCTCCTGCATCGCGACGACGTCGAGGCGGCCGTCGTCCCGGACGAACTGCGGGTCCAGATGGGAGACGTCAATGCCGCCGAAGAGCTGCTGGTGTGCCTCGTGCAAGCGGTCCAGGGCCTCATCGGCGAGGCCCGCGAGAAACCCCTCGCAGTCGAACGCCGCCAGCTCCTCCTCCTCGAGACCGTAGTCCTCGGCGAACGCGGCCCGGCCGGCCTCGGTCAGCATGCTCACCCCGGCCTCGACCTGGTACTCCGAGTCCAGGTCCGCGGGGTGGGCGCCGGCCGGGCAGGTGCAGGAGGCCCGGTCCAACTGCGCACGGAACCCGTTCAGGGCCCGTGTGTACGACGCGAACAAGGACTTGCTGAAGATACGTGCGCAGACGTACCAGCAGGTGCCGTGCAGGAGGATCGTGTACCCGGTCCGCTCCCGCCGGCCCTCCGAGGTGGCGACGAGGCCGAGCGCCTCCGCCGCGTCGTCGGCAAGGACGGCGAGGGCCGATTCGGGATCTGTATAGGGGTAGTCGCTGACGATCCCGGACAGGTCGGAGATCAGTTCGCGGTGGTCGTCAGGCATCGTGGGCGTCTCTTCAATCACATCCGTAACCGACGATTACGCAGGTCGGACGGTTCCCCCCGGCGCACGCAGCCGATAGCCGATAGCCGATGATCCGGCTGGCTGAGTGCTGAGTCCTGAGTCCGGAGGGCGGGAAAGCAAGCGATGATCTGCAGGTTGGGGCCGTCGGCAAATGCCTCGACATGGGGCGCGGTGATCGGGAACGCTTGGCGCGATGACCAGAATCGACGACACGCCGCCCGCGTGGGACGAGCGTACCCAGCTCACCACGTTTCTCGACTACACACGTGACACCGCCCGCGCCAAGTGCGATGGCGTGTCTGCGGAGAACGCCCGCAAGGCGCTCCTGCCGGGCTCACCGCTGATGACCATGAGCGGAGTGGTCAGCCACCTCCGCTGGGTCGAGTACTACTGGTTCCAGGTGGTCTTCCTCGGCGAGGAAGACCGGGGTCCCTGGACCGAGGAGGACCCCGACCGCGAGATGCGCATCGCCGTCGACTTCCCGCTCCCGCAGTTGCTCGACGAATACGCCGAACAGAGCGCCCGCTACCGCGAACTGGTCGCCGGGAGCGGCCTGGACGACCAGGCCAAGCGAGCCGTCCGCGAAGGCCTGCACGTCGACCTGCGCTGGATCCTCCTCCACCTCACCGAGGAGACAGCCCGCCACAACGGTCACCTGGACATCCTGCGCGAGTTGCTCGACGGCACGACCGGCGACTAGATCCGGCGGAGAACACGGGCGGAGCGAGAGCCAGAGCCGGATCGAGGCGACGGTGACAGTGTCTGTGGTGGTCGGAACTCGCTCGCCGGAACCGTCAGCCTCCGCCGGCCGCCGTGCGGGCCCGTACCTCCTCCGGGGTGAGGTACTGGTCCGTGTACTCGAAGTCGCGCAGCGTCCCCCGCTTGTACGTCTGGAAGCCGGTCCGGACGAAGTCGTCGCCGGCCACGGCGTGCAGGAGCCAGTTCGTCATCACCCTGGTCTTCGCGGCCCCGGTGCGCAGCGCTGCCCAGTGGTAGCCGCGGGCCACGGCCTGGGCGGGCATCCCGCGCAGATCGATGCCGAGCGGCCGGGAGACGCCGTCGCGGCCGCCGAGGTCCACGACCAGTCCGAGATCCTTGTGGACGTACGGACGCAGTGGCGTGCCCCGCAGCGTGGCGACGACGTTGTCCGCGGCGACCCTGCCCTGGCGCGCTGCGTGCTGCGCGGTCGGCGGGCACACCGCACCGTCCCCGCCACCGGCGAGGTCGGGCACGGCGGCCGCGTCACCGAGCGCGAACGCACCGTCCGCCCCCGGCACGCGCAAGTCCGCGGCGACGACGAGCCGGCCGCTCTTCGCGGTCTCGGCGCCCAGCGTGGCGATGAGCGGGCTCGCGGCGACGCCGGCCGTCCAGATGAGAGTGCGGCAGGGCAGCACGCGCCCGTCGGTGAGGGTGACGTCCTCGGGGCCCGCCTTGGCGACGGAGGCTCCGAGCGCGACCTCGATGCCGCGGCGGCGCAGTACGTCGAGGGCGGCCCGGCCCAGCCGGTCGCCGAGCTCCGGCATCAGCTTCGGGGCCACGTCCACGAGGTGCCAGCTGATCTCGCGCCGGTCCAGCCGGGGGTAGCGGCCAACGGCGTTCGTGGTGAGCCGCTCCAGGGAAGCGGCCGTCTCGGTGCCCGCGTAGCCGCCACCCACCACGACGAAGCCGAGCCGTGAGGCCCGTTCCGCCGAGCCCGGTGCGGCGGCGTCGGCCAGGTCGAGCTGCGCGATCACGTGGTCGCGCAGGTGCGCCGCCTCGGCCAGCGTCTTCATGCCGCGGCCGTGCTCCGCCAGGCCTGGGATGTCGAAGGTGCGGGTCACGCTCCCCGGCGCGAGCACCAGGTGGTCGTACGGCTGGTCCACCAGCTCCCCGGTGATCTTCCGGATGACACAGACCTTGGCCCTGGTGTCGACGCCCACGGCCCCGCCGGGCAAGATCCGGGTCCGGTGGCGGCGGCTGCGGCGCAGCGACACCGCCACGGACTGGGGTGTGAGCACCCCGGAGGCCACCTGCGGCAGCAGGGGCAGGTAGAGCTGGTAGGAGAACGGAGTGACCAGCAGGATCTCCGCCTCCCCGGGTGACAGCGTCCGCTCCAGGCGGCGTACGCAGGAGACGCCGGCGAAGCCCGCGCCGACGACCACGATCCTCGGTCGTGCCATGGTGTCCGTCCCTTCTCGGGTGTACGGGTCCCTGGCACGCCTTCCCCGGCATGCCGTTCCATGCACGCGGAATGCGGGCCGAACGGCTCCGGAGGGCCTGGACGGCCACCGAACGCAACCGGACGCCCCCGGATGGCCCCGCCCGCCCCGAGGCGCGGGAGTGCCCATGGCTGCGGTCTCCGCCCACCGGCAGCAGCCCGCGCCCGGCAAGGGAGCGGGCTGCGAGAGGTGACGCCGGCGCGCGCCGCCCGCGTACCCGGGTGCCCCCTGTCCGGCGGGAAACGGGCGGCCTCCCGGGAACCGGACCGCTGGGGCCCGGTTCCCGGGAGGCCGTGTCGTACGGGTTCTGCTGGTGGGTCAGTTCATCTGGTAGCCGCCGAAGATGTCCACCACGAGGTCGATGTCGTCCCAGCC
Organism: Streptomyces sp. NPDC029164; assembly: GCF_055563995.1. NCBI lineage: Bacteria > Bacillati > Actinomycetota > Actinomycetes > Kitasatosporales > Streptomycetaceae > Streptomyces > Streptomyces sp. NPDC029164. Next base: position 59,728 of record NZ_JBVHWW010000031.1, read on the forward strand.
GCGGTTCCAGAAGTCGACGATGCCGTTGTCGCCCATGCCGGCCTGGACCAGGTTCGGGACGGTCTCGGTCCGCTTCCAGTTCAGGTTGGAGGAGTTGGGCGGGGTGGGCCAGGTGTCCAGGCCGGCCTTGTAGGCGTTCAGCGTGTTCGGGTCCGGGGAGACCGTGAGGTGCCCGTCGCCCCGGGTGTTGGTGACCGTGGTGTTCAGCACGTACGCCGTGTTGGAGGGCTGTTGGGGGGACAGCGGCATGTAGATGTAGCCCTGGCCCTCCAGCGGGCCCCACGACCAGTGCGAGCTGTCACGGGTGTCCAGCAGACGCTCCGGGACGAAGGGCATGTAGGCGCCCCGGCTGCCGACGCGGTAGAAGCCGACGACGTCGACGATGACGTCGGTGCCGTTCCAGGCGCCGTTGCGGAAGTTGACCGAGCCGTCGGAGCCGACCGGCACGATCACCGAGTTGGCGACCGTCTGGCCGGCGCGGAAGTTCACGTTGGACGTGATCGGAACCGTGCCGCCGCTGGGGAACACGGTCAGGTGACCGTCCTCGCGGGGGTTCGTGACGGTCACGTTCAGTGCCACCGCCGTGGCGTCGTCCGGGATGCCGTCCCTTCCGGTGAACTTGGTGCCGAAGGTGCTCTGCCCGCGGACCTGGCCCTGGACGGTGCCGGTGCCGTTGCGGGTGTCGACGAAGCGTGTCGGGTTCAGCGGGGTGTAACCGCTGGACGTGGTCCGGGTGAAGTACCCGGTGATGTCGGCGATCAGGTCGACCGACTCCCAGCCGCCGTTGTACAGGTCGACGTAGCCGTTCTTGGCGACCGGCACGATCACCAGGTTCGGAACGGTCTGTCCCTTGGCGAAGTTGACGTTCGACGTGATCGGACGCTCGCTGCCCTCGGGCCAGACCGTCACGTGGCCGCCGCTGGTGGTGTTGGTGGCGGTGACGTTGAGCACCACGGCCGTGACCCCCGCGGGGATGTCGCCGTTGCCGGAGATCTTCACCCGGGTGGTGCCGTACGCGGGGACCTTGGCCTTCGGCCCGCCCGTGCCGTTGCGGGTGTCCAGGAGGCGGGTGGGTGCGTACGGCGTGAAGTCGGAACCCGGAGTGACGACGGCGAGCGTGTTGGTGCCCCGCACGCCCGAAGCGTCCTTCAGGGTGACTTTGACGGTGTAGGAGCCGATCTCCGAGTAGGAGTGGGCCACGGTCTGGTTGGTGGGGCCGTAGGTGTCGAACACGTCGGAGCTGCCCTCGCCCCACTCGATGTAGGCCGAGATCTGGGCGTCCGGGTCGATGCTGACGGCGAGGTCCAGGCTGATCCCGCGGGCGCTGGTGCCCTTGGCGGTCAGGCCGACCGTCGGTTCCGTGGCGACGGTCCCCTGCGCCTGCGCCTTGCCCTTGCCCGCGGGCCGGACCGTACGCTCGGCGGCGCTCGTGAAGGTGCCGAAGTTCGACGCCGCGGCCTTGCCGAGGTCCACGTCCGGAGCGCTCACCCCGTGCGCGTCGGACGTGGCCGGGTCGTCGGCCTGGGCTATGCCGGGTACGAGACCTACACCAGCCGCGATGACGGCGGCGGAAACTACGAGTCGGCGGTTGCGCACCGGCCCCCCATTTTCTGTCACTGCTTGAACAGGTTCGAAAGCTCGCCCAGAGTACACAGCCACCGGCACCGGCCGATTCCCCGGATACCGGCGCCGGGCAGCACCGCTTTTCGAGTACCGGCGGGGCCCGCGCCCGCACGGCCGGGACGTCGAAGACCGGCTGCGCGGCCGCGGCTTCGGCACGGGCCCCCGGCGGCGGCCGGGAGGTCCCGGGCCCGCTCGACCGAGCCGTGCGGCCGATGGGCTCGCTCTCCTGGGCCCCGGCCCGGGCGGGCGGGTACGCGGACGGGCGGGTCAGGTCAGCGCAGTCCGGCGAAGAGGTCGTTCTCGGGTACGGCCGCGCCGGTGGCGTCCTTGACGCGCACGAACGTCTCCATACCCATCAACTCGCCGAACCTCTCCTTGCCCATCTTGAGGAAGAAGATGTTTTCGCCCTGACTGGCGTGCGCGGCGAGCGCATCGAACTTCTGACCGCTGAATGCCGTGGTGTCCACCCACGTGGTGATCTCGTCGTCGGGGAGGCCGATCTCGGCCATCGCGGCGGCCTCGGCGGGATCCGGCTCCGGCATGTCCTCATGAAACTCGCGCATGATCTCCCCGAACCGCTGCATCCCCGAGCGGGGCATCGTCGTCCAGTACACCTTCGGTGTCAGCGAGGTCATCTCCAGCGCTGCCATCGTGATGCGGTGGGCCTGGATGTGGTCGGGGTGGCCGTAGAAGCCGTTCTCGTCGTACGTGACGACAACGTCGGGCCGGTAGTGTCGCATGAGTTCCGCGAGTCGCGCCGCGCCTTCCTCCACGGGGGTCTGCCAGAAGGATCCGGGCGCGTCGTTGCTCGGCCAGCCCATCATGCCGGAGTCGGCATAGTCCAGCGTCTCCAGATCGCTGATCTTCAGGACCTCGCAGCTTGCTTCGAGTTCTTGACGGCGCATCAAGGCGACGGCCGCCGGATCGTGCCCGGGATCACCCGGCTTGACGCCTCCCGGTCCGTCACCGCAACGGCCGTCGGTACACGTCACGAGAACCGTGCGGATGCCCTCCGCCGCGTACCGCGCGAGGACCCCTCCCGTTCCGGTGGCCTCGTCGTCGGGGTGGGCGTGCACTGCCATGAGCGTCAAGGGCCGGTCAGTCATGAAACAGTCCTCCAGTGGGAAATCTTCTTGGTCCGAATGCGTCGCGGCGGGCGTACCGCGATCCTGGGGCCCGGATCCTGGTGGGGCGGGCGACCTTGTGGTCTCCGTGCTCCCCGCCTGTGGCTCCGATCCCTCGGTCGGTGCAACCGCGCCGACCGGACCGGCTGTTCCCGACGCGGCCGCTCGGCCTTCCAGAACGTACGCGGTGGGACCCTTCGACGCGTCAGTGGGTGTCGCGGGGGAGTGGCAACATCCTTGGCTCGCCGGGGTAACGGGCGTTCGCCTACGTCGGGCGAGGGGCGGGCCGCACGGCGCGGCCGCAGCGAGCGGGCCACCTCGGCCTGGCTGCCCACGTTCGACCGACGCCCCTGAGCCGGCCGCCCGTACGCTGCTGACTCGTGGCAGCGGGACCAGCCCGGCCGCCGGGGTAGGTACCGAGGTCGCAGGGTTGAGCAGGTTCGGGGGCTGACCGGGGCATGCCGCGCCGGCGTCGGGCCGGCTCGTGCGACTCCATCCGCAACGCGCCCGCCGCCACACGGCCCTTCGGTCCGCCCCGCCCGCGGTGTTCCCCCTGCCTGCCAACTCCGCTGTCTCCCGGAGCCCGCGAGGGCCGGCCGGGCCCGGCGTGTACCAGCCCCCGCCCGTCCAACACCTGGAGCCGGGCGCGGTGCGCTCGCGCAGCGCCGGACGGTCGGCCGACGGCCGGCGGCTGATCCGGAGGCGTCGCTCGTGCGTCGCCCGCGCGGCTGCCGTGGCGGCCTCCCGGCTCTTCGCCGGGCGGTAGCCGCGTCCGGTGTTCGGGGTCGCGGCGACCGAAGGGTAGGGGCCGCCGCCGTCGTGCCGTCCTGGAGCGGTGCCACGCCGCGCACCGGGTCCGTCCCGCGCGATGGCCGGGTTGTCCGGTTCCAGCCAGGGCCCCGGCCCGGGGGCTCCCGGGTGCACCGGTGAGCAACCGGACACCGCGGGCCGGTGAGGGTGAACTGCCCGTGGTCGACGAGGGCCTGGCCGGGGCCCTGACCGCGTAGGGCGCACCAGCTGTGCAGGCGCTGGGCTCGCCGCGGGACGGGAGCCACGGCGGACGCCCGCTGAGCCTGCCCGGCGCACCGGTCGCGGTGGTGGGATCCTGGTCTGACCGGGCGGTCCCGAGGAGTGGGACGCGGCGGGAAGGCGACGGACAGCCCCCGCCGACCTGCCGGATGGGCGGGCCCGGCCTTCGCGGTGAGGAGGCAGACAATGTCCGCACATGTTCCAGGCCCAAGCCCAAGCCCAAGCCCAGGCCCGCGGATCACGGCCCGACCGTACGGTCGCGGCGTACCGCCGGGCGAGACTCCGCCCTGCGAGTCGAGCACCGGCTCCGGCGCGGGTCCCTACCGCCCCCTTACCCGCGGCTGGGCCATGGGCCCTCTCGTGCTGATCTGTCTGCTGGCCCTTGTCTGCGCCCTCTTCTTCCTTGCCTACGCCATCGTGCTGGACCTCTGAGCGGTACCGACGGGGCCGGCACAGCCGGTTCCGGACCACTGGCGCGGCCGAACGAGGGCAGGCAAGTGGTCGTGCGCCCATCCCGCGGCGAAGGGATGATCAAGCCCTCCGGTCCCGCGCCACACGCGATGTCGTCCTCGTCGAGACGTTGAACGCTCCCTGAGCGACAGGGCTGCCTGCGCGGTCCCGGTGCCTTCTGATCTTGATCGGAGCGCCGGGTGCGCGAGGGCGGGGAACAATCCGGCTTGGTTGACCGTTCATCCATATGTGGGGTGCGGGAAGGGACTGTGTCCCCGGGCCCGACCTATGCCTGTGGGGAAGATCGTTCGGCTGAAGCCCCTCAGAGCTCTCCGCCGAGAGGCGACCGCCCTTCCCGCCTCCCACGCCCTTGACCACCCCGCCCGGCATCCCCCCCGCCGGTCGGGGTGCAGCCCCGGCCAGGCCTCCCCCCGGCCCGGTCGGGGCCCTTTCCTCTCCTCCCGCACCACACGGTGTCCCCGCGGCCCGGGGGAGCCGCGACGGCCGGCAGCCCGTAGGGCGGGCGTTCTCAGATGTTGCCGAGGTCCGAGCTCACCCACCGCTGCGGGCGCATGTGGATCACGACCTGCTCCCCGTGTTCCTTCCAGGCGAAGTCGACGTAGCCCTCGACCTTCTCCGCGGGCAGGTAGCGGGCGGAGAGCTCCACCAGCTGCTCGCGCGTGGCGGGAACGGTGGAGGTGACCGGTCCCTCGACCGACACGTACCGGATCGTGGGCTCCAGACGGTCCACCAGCAGGGTGAACCGGCCTGCGGCCCTGATCAGGCCGGCTTTGCGCGAGTCCCGTCCGGTCATGATCCAGATGTCGCCACCGGGTGCGTACTGGTACCAGACGGGGACCGCGAGCGGCGCACGGTCACCTTCCCCTCCCGCGTTCACCGCGAGCGCGGCGACGTGGGGCTCGGCGAGGAACTGCTCACGTTCGGTACGGGACAGGGCCACGGCACACTCCTTGGACAGTCGAATCGCTCTGAAGGGATCCCTTCCCCCAAGACCCTGCCCCGCTGCGCGCCCATTCCCCGCCCGGCCCCGCCGTGCTTCCGCTCCATCACCCCCACGGCCCCGGCCGGGCCGCCGTACCCGCCCACCGGCAACGGGCCGCGCCTGCCAAGAGCGCGGGGCGCCGGCGAATGGCGGGGAAGTTCAGATGCGGGCTCGGATCTGTCGCACCGGATGGCCCGGTCGGTCCCCCAGGGCCGTCACTTCGGCCTCACTGAACGTTCCGGGATCGCACAGTCCTGGGCCCCACCGTCCTCTTTTCGTCCCCTTGACGATATAGGCACGTCTCGTTATCGTCGTGCTGACGAAATCAAGGGGGTTCGCCATGGCCGACATCACCCGGCGCTTCGGCTGGCGTCATCTGCGCTCCGCGCACACCGCGCACATCCGCCACCACAAGCGCGGCCGACTCGTTCACGACGGGCGGGGGCTCAGTTTCTGGTACCGGTCGCTGTCGGCGGCGCTTTCCGAAGTGCCGGTCGACGACCGGGAGCTGGCCATGGCGTTCCACGCCCGTACGTCCGACTTCCAGGACGTCGCCGTGCAGGCCACCGTCACCTACCGGATCAGCGACCCGGCCCAGGCCGCGGACCGCCTCGACTTCTCCGTCGACCCCGACACCGGGAGCTGGCGCGGCGCGCCCTTGGAGCAGATCGCCACTCTCCTCACCGAGACCGCGCAGCAGCACACGCTGGACGTGCTGGCCCGGACTCCGCTGGCCGTCGCCCTGGTGGACGGCGTCGCCTCCGTGCGGGGGAACGTCGCCACCGGTCTCGCCGCCGAGCCCAGGCTCCCGGCCACCGGCATCGAAGTGGTGACCGTGCGGGTCGTCGCGATCCGCCCCGAGGCCGAGGTGGAGCGCGCCCTGCGCACGCCCGCCCGCGAGCAGATCCAGCAGGAGGCGGACCGGGCCACCTATGAACGGCGGGCCGTCGCCGTCGAGCGTGAGCGCGCCATCGCCGAGAACGAGCTGGCCAGTCAGATCGAACTGGCGCGGCGCGAGGAGCAGTTGATCGACCAGCGCGGCACCAACAGCCGCCGCGAGGCCGAGGAGAAGGCGGCGGCGGACGGCATCCGGACCGAGACCGAGGCGGCCCGCAAGGTCCGCCTGGCCCGCGCGGACGCCGAGGCGGCGCGCGAGACGGGCGCGGCGCGCGCCGAGGTTCAGGCAGCCTGGCTGCGCGTGCACGACGAAGCCGCCCCGGGCACGCTGCACGCCCTGGCGGCGACCCGGCTGGCCGAGAACCTGCCGCGGATCGAGAGCATCACGCTCTCTCCTGACGTCCTCACCGGGCTCCTCACCAGGCTCGGACGTCCGGACGGCGCTACCAGGCCCGGACGTCCGGAAGGCGGCGCGGCCGCGTGAGCCTGGCCCCGCGCGCGGTGATCGTGCACCGCAGGACCGAGTACGAGGAACTGCTCGCCCGGCACGGGACGCACGGGCAGGCCGCGTTCTTCCTTTCCAGCCGGGGCCGCTCGATCGACGAGGTGGTCCGCCGCCACGAGCGCACGCGGCAGGCGCTGCGGGAGGTGGCGGCGGCGGTGCCGCTCACCTGGCGCAGCTCCCGCGTGGAGCGGGCGGACCTGGACCGCTTCCTGTTCGCCCCGGAGGACGTGGTGGTCGTGGTCGGCCAGGACGGGCTGGTCGCCAACACCGCGAAGTATCTGCGCGGACAGCCGGTGGTGGGCATCGACACCGACCCTGGGCGCAACCCGGGGGTCCTGGTCCGCCACCGCTGCGCCGACGCGCCCGCCTTGCTGCGTGCGGCGACCGCCGCCGGGGGCCAGGCAGACGAGCTGACCATGGTCGAGGCCGTCGCCGACGACACCCAGCGCCTTCTCGCGCTGAACGAGATCTACCTGGGCTCGCCCGGTCACCAGACGGCCCGCTACCGTCTGGGCTCCGACGGCGAGAAGGGCCCGGGCGAGGCCCAGGCATCGTCCGGGGTGCTGGTGGGCACGGGCACGGGCGCCACCGGCTGGCTGCGTTCCCTGTGGCTGGAGCGCGGCAGCCCCGGGGGGCTGCCCGCACCGTGTGACCGGCGGCTCCTGTGGTTCGTGCGCGAGGCCTGGCCCTCCCCCACGACAGCAACGACGAAGGTCGCCGGCGAGCTGGGGCGGGGGGAGGGGCTGCAGCTGACCGTGGAGTCGGACCGGATCGTGGTATTCGGCGACGGAATGGAGAGCGACGCACTGGAGCTGACCTGGGGCCAGAGCGTACGGCTGGGCATCGCGGGAACGTCGCTGCGCCTGGTGACGTGAGTGCCCCGCCTGACCGGCTGTCGCCACCGCAGACCCACAGGAGGACGGCGGGCTAGGTTCCCGCGGCAACCGTGCCCGGTGGCGAGGACATTGTGCCCCCTCAGCGGTAGTCGAAGGTCTTCGTGCAGTGGTTGAGGGAACGGATGCAGTAGACCTTCTGGCCGCGGTCCGCATAGCCGAATAGGCGGTGTGTTCTCTCACCGGGGGCCTGCCGGGATGGGCGGGATCCCAGGGCTGGGTCGCAGCAGGAGCAGCAGGAACGTCCTCCAAGTCCTGCGCAGGGACATCGCCGCCGACGGACCGGAAGCCCCGGAGACGACTTGTCAGGCCAGGCACCGAGTTCTACGCGGACCCGCCGGCGGGCAAGACAGGCATGTCCGGGCTTCTCCGTCTCGGCAGCGGAAGCCCGGAGTCCCGCTGCCACCCCACCTGGATGGTGGATTTGGTCCTGTGGGGGGTGTCGTGTTCGGGATGCGTCGCGGGACCCTGTACCCAACAGCACTGGTTTTTGGAGCCGCCAGGGTGTGGGCGGGTGCGTGGGTGGGGCAGGGTCGCAGACGGGATCCGGCCGGTTGGCCGGCGGAACGTACGAGAGGGTGGTGTGGTGATGGACTGGGACTGGTGGACGGTGGAGTTCGGGGATGCGCACGCGGGCACGGCCGGCGTGCTCGTCGGCGGCCGCGAGCCGGGCCCGGCGTACTTCGACGTCGGGAGCGGTCCGGACGTGCCGTCGACCACGCACTGGTCGGCCTACGACGGCCGGGCCCGCCGCCCCCGCGCCGAGGCCCTCCGGGCGGTCTGCGCGTGCGGATGGCGCAGCCCGGCTCAGTACCGCCTGGACTGGGACACGATCGGCGACCAGCCGCTGTACGAAGCGGACGTCGACCTCACCGGACCGCTCGCGGACTGGACCGCGCACCTGTCCGTCGTCCGCGATGCCACCGTGCCGCTGCCCGAGCCGCTGGCGGCGCTCCTGGTCGAGATGGCCGAGCGGCTGGCCGCCGCGGCCGCGGACGCGCCGTTGGCGGCACTGCGCGCCGCCGGTGTGCTGGAGCGGATCGCGGCCCGGGTGGGCCGGGAGACGGCCGGCGCGCTCTGCGACGACGGCCTGTCCGCCGAAGCGGTGGCCGCCGCGCTCGGGACCACCCGCTCGAAGGCCCTGGTCATGCTCCTGACCGCGCAGGACAGGTAGCGGCGCCTCCGCCGGTGTCGGCGTGCGATGGGGCCGGCGTGTGGGTGAAGGCCGCTTCGGCGCGCGTGTGAACGCGGAGCGTGTCGGCCACGGGCCTTGAACACCCCGGTTTACGGTGGATCAGAGGTCCAGGGCCTCGTCATCCCGAGCGACCGTCCCGCGCGCGGTCGTCGAGGCCGTCGGGGCAGCCCCCGTACGCCTTCATCTGCGAGGACCGGACATGAAGCCGACACCAAGGGCGACGGACACCCCTCGCAACGCCCGACGCCGTATGACCTCGACGGCACATGCCATCTGAGCTGCCACCGAGCCCGGGAGGCAGTCGGCCGTGACCGGACAGAACGCGTCCGACACGGACCGTATGAGCCCGCGCGAGCCGGGGCAGGGATCGGCTGTCCACACCGAGAGCCGCTGGCCGATGGCCGCAGCCGTCATCGCCTCTGCGGTCCTCACCCTGCTACTGCCCGACGACCTGCGCCTTGGACCCCGATGGGCGCTTCCCGTCGCCGAAGCCCTCCTGCTGGTGGCGCTGATCTCGGGAGACCCCGGCCGGATCAGCCGCCGCTCCACTGTCCTGCGCTCAGTGGCGATCGCCCTGGTCGTCGTACTCGCCGGCAGCGCCATCTGGTCGACCGTCCAGCTCATCGACGATCTCATCCACGGCGGGCACGAGACCAACTCCGCCAATGCCCTCCTGCTGGCCGGCGGCAGCGTCTGGTCCTCCACCGTTCTCGCCTTCTCCCTCCTGTACTTCGAACTCGACAGCGGCGGCCCGGCCGCCCGGGCCCACCACATGCCGCCCACTCCGGCGCTCGCCTTTCCCCAACAGCTCAGCCCCGAACTGAACGCTGCGCACTGGCGCCCGCACTACATCGACTACCTCTACCTCGCGTTCACCAATTCCACCGCGCTGAGCCCCACCGACGTCATGCCACTCGCCCCCTGGGCGAAGAGCGTCATGACCGTCCAGTCCCTCCTTTCCCTCATGATCCTCGGACTCGTCGTCGCGAGGGCCGTGAACGTCCTGGCCTGAGAAAGCCCGACCGCGCAGTCGCGGACCGGGAACAGGTGGCTCCACCATCCGCGAGCCCTTTCCCGGGCGTATCCGTCACTGTTCGGTCTGGTTGGTGCCGGGCTGTTGTGCGGTGGTTGGTGGTGCGAAGAGGGCCTGGACGGTTTCGGTGGCCAGCTCGCGCAGCCAGGTGTGGGCGCGGTCGTCGTCGTAGCGCTGGTGCCACAGCAGGTACAGCGGGACGTCGGGCAACTGGAGTGGCAGCGGCAGCGTGACCAGGCCGAGTTGTTGCCGGGCCGTGCGGGTGACCGCGTCGGGGAGGGTGACGACCAGGTCGGTTTCGAGGGCGAGTTGCAGGGCGAAGGCGGCGGTGGGCCCGGCGGCGGTGACACGGCGTTCGAGGCCGAATGTGGTCAGGGCGTCGTCGATCTGGTCGTGCGGGCGCCCGCGCCGCGAGACGGTGAGGTGTTCGGCGGCCGCGTAGCGCTCGAGGCTCGGCGCGCCTTCGGTGAGCGGGTGGCCCGGTCGGACGGCGACGATCAGCCGGTCCCTGCCGACGAGGCGGTGGCGGATGTCGGGAAGCGTCGGAGCGCCGGCGCTCGATTCGAGATCGACCTCGCCCCGGCGCAACTCGGCGTCGTCCGCCCCGGGTTCGGCGGACAGGCGCAGCCGGACGCCGGGGGCCTGGCGGCGGACGGCAGCGATCAGGGCGGTGCCCGAGGCCGCGGTCAGGGCGTCGTGCCAGCGCACGGTGAACTCCCGGTCCAGAGCCGCCAGGTCGAGTTCCTGCTGCGCGGACAGAAGTTGGTGGGCCTGCTGCACGAGGGCGTGAACCTGGGCGCGCATGGCCAGCGCGCGGGTGGTGGGGACCATGCTCCGGCCGGTGCGGACCAGGATCTGGTCCCCGGTGGCCTTGCGGATGCGGCCCAGGGAACGGCTCATCGCAGGTGCGGTGACGTGGAGACGTGCTGCCGCGCCGGCGACGCTGCCTTCTTCCAGCAGGGCGTCCAGGGCGGTGAGCAGGTTCAAATCCAATTGCATGGCGGTAACTCTACAAGTGACAAGCATGCACTTGTTGTTAACGATCGGGCGGCCTACCTTCGAAGTGCGGGGGCGAGACGACCGCCCCGCTTCGACAGATTCGAAAGATTCGACAGACCCCCCAGGGAGCCCGCCATGAGCACAGCCATGCCTTTCGGCGCCGGTACGACGCTTCTGTCCGACGTGACCGCCGCGGTGAAGGCCGCCGGCGTCACGCTGCGCGACCGCTACACCTCGCACGCCCGGGGCGTGAGTCTGGACGAGGTGGTCGGGGAGATCCACGCCAACGACGACGCCGTACTGGACGTGCTGCGGGAGCCGCTGCTGCGGGCCCGGCCGGGGTCGCAGTGGGCCGAGGACGAGCTGGCCGGCGGCGCGCTCCCGCCCGGGGAGTGGTGGGTCGTCGACCCCGCCGAGGGCAACATCAACCACGTCCACGGCATGGACGACTGGTCCGTCACCGCCACCCTGGTCAGCGACAACCAGCCGGTACTCACCGTCGTCCACCTGCCGCTGACCGGCGACACCTACACCGCCGTCGCCGGCGGCGGCGCCCACCTCAACGACCGGCCCCTGAAGGTGTCCGCCAAGACCGACCTGGGCGCCGCCCTCATCGGCACCGGCCAGGCCAAGCCCGGCGAGGACGAGCGCACCTTCCGGCGGATCGGTGACTCCGTGACCGCCATGCTCATCAACGGCCTGGTCGTGCGCGTGTCCGTTCCCGCCACGATGCAGCTCATCCACGTCGCCGCCGGACGCATGGACGCGTTCTGGCAGTTCTCCGACGTCCGCTCCGGCCTGGTCGCCGGCGCCCTGCTGGTCTCCGAGGCCGGCGGCACCGTCACCGACCTGGCGGGCGAACCCTGGAACACCGGCAGCCGCGACTTCCTGGCCGCGGCCCCCGGCATCCACGCCGCCGCCCTCAAGGTCCTCGCGCCGATCGCCTGACCGGACGTCTCCGCTCACCGCTCACCCACCCGATACCGCAAGGAGCATCACCGCATGACCAGCATCGGCATCCTGGGCACCGGCCGCGTCGGAACCAACCTCGCCGGCAGACTCTCCGCAGCCGGACACCACGTCACCCTCGGCAGCCGGAACCCCGAAGGCAGCCGGAACCCTGAAGACACGGCCGCCCGCACCGCCGGACTCGCCCCGCGGATCGCCTTCGCCGATCAGCGCACCACCGCCCGCACCACGGACATCGTGATCAACGCGACGCCCGGCGAAAGCTCCCTGGACCGGCTCACCGACCTGCGGGCCGAGCTCGCCGGCAAGATCCTCATCGACGTCTCCAACGCCACCCTCGACGCCGCTGACGGCCTGCCCGGCGACCTGTGCTATCCCGGCAGCAGCCTCGCCGAGAAACTCCAGGCCGCGCTCCCCGACACCCATGTGGTCAAGACCCTCAACACCATGCTGTTCATGGTCATGACCGCCCCCGAAACCCTGACCACCCCACCGACCGTCTACCTCTCGGGCGACGACGAACCCGCGAAGAAGACCGTCACCGGCCTGCTCGGCGACCTGGGCTGGCGGCCCGAACTGATGGAGGACCTCGGCGACATCACCACAGCCCGCGCCACCGAGGCCATGATCCTGACCGTGCCCCACGTACTGCGCCGCCACGGCTTCAAGCCCTTCGCCGTCTCCCTCGCCCGCTGACCACCCCGCGATCAGCTCGGCCGGCGCCCTGTCCCCACCATGCTGCCGCCACTCCTGAGTGCCGATTTATACAAGACCGTCCCTGGGGTACGCCCTCAGACTCATGCCGAGTTCCGCCAACCGCGTCTTCTCCTCCGGCCTGTTGTCTCGTGGGCCGGCCGGCCGAGTCAGTGGGCGCACCTCTACGTCAAAGGGGATGGAATCATGCGTATGACGAGGAATCTTGCAGGAATTGTCGGGGGCATCGCGCTGACCGGCGGTTTGCTGGTCGGGGGCGCGGGAACTGCAAGCGCGGCGGCGTCGGACTGCCCGTCGGGCTACTTCTGCGTCTGGTCCGGATCGAACTACACCGGCCAGAGGCAGCAGGTCGCCGGGACCAACGCCAGCCTGACCCAGTACGCGGTTTTCCAGAACTTCAAGTCCTGGTACAACCATGGTGCTTCCTGTGATTTCAAGGCGTATTCGGGGACGAACTACTCCGGCAGCAGCACCATCGTCGCCAGGGGGGCCAAGGGCTCCGGCAGCCAGAGCTACTACTTCAAGTCCAACAACTGGGTCAACTGCCGCTGACCGGCCGGTGGACGCATGAAGGCAGGGCCTCCTGAGCGCTCCGGGACGCGAGGAATCGCTCCCGAGCGATACCGGGAGGCCCTGTTGTCGTGGCCGTACTCGCCCGCGCCCGTTCACTGGTGATCGGACGTCGGCTCTGCGTTTCGCGGTCGTCGCCGCGGTCGGCGAAGACGCTTGCCGCACAGCTGTTGTGGCAGGCGGTGGGGCTGTCAGTGCCCGCACCTAGGGTGTCGACATGACCACGCGCACCGTCGAACAGTCCTGGGACCGCATCGAGACCTGGCTCGCGCAGCACGCTGCCGTCAGCCACGGGCTGCTCCGGCCCCCGGCCCTCCCGGAGGACATAGCGGCAGCCGAACTCCGTCTCGGAGTGCGGTTCCCGCCCGACCTGAGGGACTCGCTGCTGCGCCATGACGGCGTACAGCTCCAGGACGGCACGCTGACGCTGGGGTACTACGGACCGCTGTCCGGGGTCGAGGACATCATCCAGAGCACCGAGTTCCTGCGGGACATCGGCGCGGACCTCGACGAGGACGAGGCCGAACTCGACGAGGAGGAACGCGACCAGTACGCGTACTGGCCCCACGAACGGCTGCTGATCACCCTGGGCATCGGCTGGCAGTCCTCCGACGGACTCTTCCTCGTCTCCCGCCCCGGCCCGCACCACGGGCATGTCGGCCGGTACTTCGACGAGGACGGCCCGTCCTTCACCCGGTGGCCGGGGCTGCGCCACGCCCTTGCCGATTTCGCCGCGGCTCTCGAGAACGGCACGCCCTTCAACGGGCGGACACCGCTCGCCTTCGAGGGCAGGCTGATCTGGGACGACGGCGGAACGGTCATCCCTGATCCGCTCTCCCCGCTCGGCCTCGCCGACGAGGCCACGGAGCCACTGCTGCCGCCTGCGCCCGAGCCGGTTGAGTCCGCCCCGCGGCCCGACGGGGTGTACGCCGTGCTCACGTTCGGGGCCCCGGCCGCGCAGGCACCGCCACGTCAGCCGGACGTCGTCTTCGTGTCCGGTATCCCGCCCGAGGAACTGCTGGACAGGCTGGGCTGCGTGCCCGCGACCGTCCGGCCGCGCAGCCGGGAGCAGACGCGGCTGTCGGCCGCCGCACCCTGGGCGGCCTACCGTCCGACGGCCCGGGCCGGGTGGTGCGGTGACGGGTGGTCGTACGCCACCCAGGAGAGCGGAGACGCCCAGTTCGGCCGTCCGGAGGTGCTGCGCCGGCTGTCCCGCGGGACTCGGGTCGTGAGGCTCTCGAAGCAGGGGCCAGAGGTGCACGTCACCGTATTCGACGACGGTGTCGAGCGACACGAGGCGGCCCGCCGGGTCGACTCACCGCGCGAGGACTACGTGACCGACGCCGACGGGCGGCCGGTCCTGGGACCCGACGGGCAGCAGTGGCAGCGGATCGGCGTCGATCCCTGGCCCGGCTCGACGGCCGCGTACACCCGGCTGCTGGCCGGCCTGGCGCAGGAGTACGGCATCACATGGCACCCGGAAGGCGACGGCGACGAGCCGCTGGCGAGCGCGCTGCTCCTGCCGGTCCTCGACGACCTGCCGCCGACACGGCATCCGGTCTCCTCGGTACGTGACTTCGACCTCGGCAGCCTCGTCGACAGGACGCCGCCGGAGCGGTTGCGCTCCGCGATGGCGGCGCAGCTCGCCCGGCTGGCGTCCGAGACCGGCATCGACACCTACCCGGAGATCGCGCAGGCACTGGAGCGGATCCGCCGGGACGAGCCGGTGGATGTCCGTGCCGACGGGCCCCTTGACCTGTGCATGAGAACCCTCTCGGCGGAGGCCCGGGCGGCACGGGGACTGCTGGACGAGGCCCGGCACCACACGGACCCGGCGCCGGTCACCGCGGCCGACCACGCCGCGTGGGCCGTACGCGACTCGGCGGCCGGCGCTCTGCGCGAGTTCCTGCTGCTGCCCCTGCCGGCCGCTGCCGCGACCATCCTGAGCCAACGCCTGTCCGTACGCTGGCGCGACGACCTCGCCGCGGACCTGGCCGGATGAAGGCTGTCCCGCACGTACGGCTGTGCCTTGAGCGGAGGTCGGCGCATGGGGGTAGGGGCCGCAGATGGTGACGCATGACCAGCTGACCGGGTGGGCCGGCATCGGCCAGGTCACGCGAGCCGGGCTGGAGGATGTGGCCGGCTGGCGGATCCCCGACCCCATGAGGGTGATGCTGGTCGAGGTGGGCATCCCTGTAACTCCACGCCTGATCGAGCGAGTCGTGCTTCAGCACGAGGCTCATCCGACCCTCCGAACGTCCCACGGACCGCTCTACCGTCTCACCGAGGACGCTGACCCCGATACGCCGGCCGAGCGGTCGTCGTTCGGCCTCGAGCCGGAGACGGGGGCGGTCTACTTCGTCATGCCGGACGGGGAAGCATGGTTCGCCAACTCCAGTGTCGGCACGTGGCTTGAGGTCCTCCACCATTACGGCAGCTCCGTCACCGCCTCCAAGCACCTCAGCGAGCCGGACGGCCCCGAGGAGCATCTCTCCGAAGAGGAGGAGGAGCAGGCCTTCGCCGAGTTGAACCGGTTGGCCAAGGAGCTGCAGGAGATCGACCCTGCGGCCTTCAAGGGGTACGAGGGGTTTCTCTGGCCGGGACTCCTGGACCGCTGGCTCTACTGACCGTGACCTGGCAGGGCCACGGACCGTGCATCTCGGACGGCGGGCTCCGCCTCCGCGATCCGGACGACGAGTCCCGCCTCCACCAGGCCCGGTGCAAGTCGACCCCGTGCCCACGGGGATGGTCCGGAGGTCAGGCCGTTGTACCTGGGAAGTCGCCCCCGCGCCCGCGGGGGATGGTCCCTGGGCGACGACAGGCGCCAGCGCGGTGAAAATGTCGGCTCGCCGGCCTCCTCATCCTGGCGACCCCGCTCCTGCTCCCCCGGAAGGACCACGCGCCCGAGCCCGAGCGAGAACCGGCCGGGGCCGGTGGGCCATGGTCAGGTCAGGTCACGGGCGCGTCGCATTGGGGCGAGGGCTCGGGCGTCAGGTTCCATGCTTCGGAACTCACCAGGCCTTCCCTCACGGCCGGTGTCCACTTCTCCATGCGCGCCACGACCCCACCGCTGCCACGAATCCACGCCCTTTCATCCGGGTCTATGAACTCCAGCCGGAGTTGCGCGAGGTCTGCCTCCGCAAGCTTCAAGGACGGCTGCTCTTGGGCCATGGACTGGAGCAGGACCTTGTTCGGGATGAAGATCTGCTTGCACGGCCGCAGAAGATCCAAATCCCACCACACCTGGCTCGCCGGGAGCGAGAGCCGCATCGTCATCGGCCGGGAACTGCCGTTCACCACGATCACCTCCGACCCCATCCGGTAGAAGTCGACGCGCTCGGTGTACACCTTCTCCCTCTGATCCCGCAGGCGCTGCTCCTCCCTGCTGACGCGCTGCTCCTCCCGGCCGGCGCGCTCGTCCGCTCGGCTCGCGAGGTGTTCGGCCCGGATACCGAGGATCAGGCCCGTCAGCGACGCGATGACGGTGACGGCCGCAACCGCGAACTTTCCGAGATCCACCGCGGTGACGACGTACTGACGGGGGGCTCGTGGACGCGCCTCCTCAGCCGCACTCGCCTCCCCGGACGCTCTGCCGTCCCCGCTTGCGGTCTCCTCCTCGGGTGCGCTTGCCTGAGCCGGCAGGGGCGGCGGCTCACCGGAGGGCGACCCTTCGTCCTCGGAGCCGGGCGCGCGTTCCTGGCCTTCGCGTTCAGTCATGGACCCATAGATGTCCAACCGACGGCGTACGCACGCACCGCACCGTCCGGTACGTGCCCCAGGGGCGGGGGCCGCGGACATGACGGAGCTGTGCCGGGCCGCGCACGGCGTCACCAACCCCGCCGTGGCCACGCCTGCCACCAAGAGCTTCGACTGAGCGCCGCAGCACCCGCTCTGGCCAAGCGCTGCACCGCCTGCCTGGATTCAACCTGCGTCCACACCAGTCGCCTGGCCCCCCACCGGTATCGGTTCATGCTCAGCCAGGTGGGGCGGACGAGCCACCGTCCACCGGCCGCGAGCATCCCCGCCAGGGGAGGAGGCAGGGATGCGGGGGTGTTCGGGTGCCGTACGGATCCGGGCGGCAGCCCGTCGTGCGGACGGGCCTGCCGCAGACCGTCGGGGAAGGGCGGCATGCGGCAGAGCCCACTCCAGAAGCCTCGGGCTCGCTCAGGAACAGGTTCCTCCGGCTGCACTGTGGAGGACGGCCCGGGTGCCTGTTGGCCACCGGGCCGTCCGTCAGCTCGAAGGGTCGGCCGTACAAAGTCAGAACGTGTACACCGGGTTGCCGTTCAGGGTCGCGGACATCATGCACGCGTTGGAGAAGGTGTGCTTCCAGGCGACGCGCCTGCCGTGCAGTACGCCGTCCGCGGTGATCGTGACGGGGTCGAAGTACTTGGGGCATGCCCGCGATGTATTCGGTGTCGCCAGCAGGCGGTTGAGTTCTCCGTCGGTGGCGTTGAGGGCGTCGCACGCGGCCCTCGGGGCGGGGTGAGTGCCCTCGGCGGTGTAGGCGCAGCTGAGGGTCGACGCGCGCATGACGGTGTCCGTGGGTGCGCCGGAACCCTGGGTGACGGTGAAGACCATCGCGGACGGGCTGTGCAAACTGGCGGGTTGAGCCTCCGCGAGTCCCGTGGTGCCTGCAAGACAGAGGAGGCTGAGGGCGGATACTGCGACGATGTGGTGACGCATGACAGGTTTCGCCTTCGATTCTGGGATGACTGCGATTCAGGGCCTGCGATCTGGTGCTCCACTGGGGATGAGCCTGGCAGGTCCGAAGGAGGGTCGCCAACCGGCGGTCGATTTACGGACAGATGATGTGAATGGCGGATCATCGGTCGGAGTTCGCTCCAGCTGGCGCGGTACATCCCAGGCTCCCGAGCGGCTCGGGGTGGGGTGCTGCCCCGCCGCGCCGTGTTCCTCCCTGGTGACGGCGGTGCGCGGTTCGCCGAATCACCTTCCAGGGTGATGGGATGAATGCGGTCAACCCAGGTCTCAGGCGCGGAGCTCCTGACTGAATCCGGTCCGGCGCCGCTCGGCGGGAACGTGGCCGGTGTCGATGAAGAGGAGGGGCCTTCCTTGAGGCCCGACGCCCTGCGGGGTTGGAGTATTCGGGCGCTCGTTCGGCCGGCAGCGGGTTCGTCAGGCTCACGTGAATGGAAGCCCGTACCCCGTCCGTCCTCCTCCTGTCCGCCGCGCGCACCTCGACCGCCGAACTCATCGCGCGGGCGGCGGCCTGGCGCGGCTACGACGTGACCGACCGGGCGGCGGGTGGCGAAGGCCGCAGGGTGCACTGGTACGGAGGTCCCCGTGCGGCCGCACGTCATGCCGGCCCGCTGGGCCTGGGCCTGCTCGAACGGGCCGACGACTGGCTGACGCACCTACCGCGCCCCCTCCTGCGGCGGCGCGTGCGGCTCACCACCCTCGGCGAGGCACGGGAGCTGCGGGAGCGGGTTTTCGTGAAGCCGCCCGCGGCCAAGATCGACCTGCTGCCCGCCGCCGTCAGGTTGGAGCGGCACGGATCGGCTGCTGGTGAGGGAGATGCTGCAGGCTGGGTAACGGGTGTGGTCCAGCTGCTCTTCCAGCGAGTCGGCCCGTCCCCCGGCCGTCTGCGCGTGGACCGCATCGTCGACGAAGCCCATCACAGCGCCAACCCCGTCCGGCTGATGGAGCTCTTCGGCCTGTCGGACCTCTCCGCCACCGGCTACGTCCTGTCGGCGCACCCGGAGAAGACGCAGGGCGCCACCGCCCCATAGAGGCCTGATCTCGTATAGCGCCGCAGCCCTGGCGTGACAGCCGGACTCCGGTCCTGGCCCGGAGCCGTGGTGAAGGCGGCGCTGCACCTGCGTGATCCGGTCGCCGCCTGCTGAGATCAGCTGGGCGGATTGGAGATCTTAGGGGGCCTGTTCCGGCGCGGGCGCGGCGGTGGTGGAAGTGCTGGTCCAGCCGGCGAGTATGCCGAGTGCTTCGGCTGAGGGGGAGGCGGGTTCGGGGGTGTAGATGGCGAGGCTCTGTTCGGGGTCGTCTTCGGCGGCGAGGACGACGTAATCGAGGGTGAGGTCGCCGACGAGCGGGTGGTGCAGGCGCTTGGTGCCCGTGGCGTGTGCGCGGACGTCGTGGTCGGCCCAGAGCCGGCGGAAAGTGTCGCTGTGCAGCGACAGCTCACCGATCAGCTCGGTGAGCTGCGGGTCGTCGGCGTGGCGCCCGGCGTACAGGCGCAGGCTGGCCCCCGTGTCCCGGGCCACCCGTTCCCAGTCGGTGTAGAGGCTGAGGGCAGCCTGGTCGAGGAAGACGAACCGGGCGAAGTTTCGGTCGCGGTGCGGGCGGGCGGCGAAGTCCGCGAACAGGGCGTACCCGAGCGGGTTGGCGGCCAGGACGTCCAGGCGTCGTCCCTGGACGACGGCGGGGACGCCGAGTGCGTCCAGGGCCCGGTAGAGGGCGGGGCGGACTCGCTGCGGGGCGAGGGGTCCTTTGCGGCGGGTCCGGGCAGCGGTGGCGGGCTGGGCGAGGTCGAAGAGGTGGGCGCGTTCGGGGTCGTCCAGGTGGAGGGCGCGGGCGACGGCGTCCAGGACGGCTTCGGGGACGCCTTGGGTTCGGCCTTGTTCCAGGCGGATGTAGTAGTCGACGCTGACTCCGGCGAGCTGGGCGACTTCCTCGCGGCGCAGGCCCGGAACGCGGCGGGGCCCGGCGTGGGGGGCCAGGCCGGCCTGTTCGGGGGTGATCCGGGCCCGGCGGGTGCGCAGGAACTCGCGGATCTCGCTGCTGCGGTCCATGCACCCACCGTACGGCGCGCCCGTGGACCTGCCGGGCAGCGAAAGGGGTACTGCTGGACCCCTGGACGAACGAGCCCTTGTACGGGCCTCCGCGGCGGGTCGGCGGGTGGTTGCCTGGATAGCGGTCCTGCTGCACCGCACACCGCACCACCGAAGCACGTAGCGCTGGGCGGGCAGGACGTCTCGCGCATCGGCCTGGGCGCCATGACCATGGCCGGCATCCACACCACCGGCGAAGGGCTCGACGACAGCGAGTCGATCCGCACCATCCACCGGGCACTCGACCTCGGCGTCACACACATCGACACCGCCGAGATCTATGGCCCCTTCCACAGCGAAGAAGTCGTCGGCAAGGCCATCAAGGGCCGCCGCGACCACATCGTCGTGGCCACCAAGTTCGGACTGGTCTCCCACTCCGGCGACAGCCCGGCCCCGGGCGTCACCGACAGCACCGCCGCCAACGTGAAGGCCGCCGTCGAGGGCTCCCTGAAGCGTCTTGGCACCGACCACATCGACCTGTACTACCAGCACCGCGTCGACCCGAACACGCCCATCGAGGAGACCGTCGGCGCACTGGCCGAGCTCGTCACTGAGGGCAAGATCCGCTACATCGGGCTCTCCGAGGCCAGCCCCGCAACGATCCGCCGCGCCCACGCCGTGCACCCGGTCGCGGCCTTGCAGACCGAGTACTCGCTGTGGACCCGCGACGTCGAGGACGAGATCCTCCCGCTGCTGCGTGAACTCGGTATCGGCTTCGTCCCGTACTCGCCGCTCGGGCACGGTTTGCTGACCGGGCAGATCCGCTCCGTCGACGTTTTCCCCGACGATGACTGGCGCAAGACCAACCCGCGGTTCACCGGCGAGAACTTCCAGCGCAACCTGGCGATCGTCGACGAGGTGCAGGCGATCGGCGCCGAGATCGGCGCTACGCCGGCGCAGACCGCGCTGGCGTGGATCCTCACCCGTGGCCACGACATCGCCCCCATCCCCGGTACCCGGCGGGCCGCTCGCGTCGAGGAGAACACCGCCGCAGACGGCATCGAGCTCACCCCGGCCCAGCTGGAGCGGCTGAACCACCTCACCCCCGCCGCGGGCGAGCGCCACGACGAGGCGAACATGGCCGGCATCGACCGCTGACCCCGCCGAACACGGCCACGGAGTACATCCCCGGCACCGCCGGTTCCGGCGGGAAGTTCCCACAGGATTCGGCGAACCCGTCGGTTTCAGGTCGTCGGCGACAGCATGATCGACGCTGCCATCTGCGACGGGGACATCGTCACCATCCGGCGCCAAGACTCCGCCGACCACGGCGACATCGTCGCTTCTCCGGGGCTGAGGGTGTTGCGCGAGTCGAGTTTCGCCTTCGTGGCGCAGCTCAGCACCGGTAAGGAACACGGTAGCGGCCGCAACAGGTGTGGCTCTGTCCCCCGATCGGGGTGTTCCGTCGTGTCGCTGTGGGTGGCCTGGTCAGTTCCGGTTCGCCTCCAGAGTGTCCTTGGCCACGAGCGTGCCGTTGAACCAGCAGAGCCGGTAGAGGTCGACCGGTTCGAGCAGGTCGCGGCCGGAGCGGTAGAACTCGCAGTTGGTACCCGGCGGCCGGGGTGCGGAACGGGCGTGGTCGGGCGGATACGGGAAGGCGCGGGCCGGGAGTAGATGGCTGAGCTCGGCGCGGGGTCGTCCCGGCTCCAAGGCACCGAACCGGGACGGCGGCAGTACGCCCGTCGTCAGCTGCCAGGCCAGATAGGCGGCGGCCGGGACGAAGAACGCCGCTGCGGCGACGGGCGCCGCGAAAGCGGCAACGGTGCGGCGCCGTGCGGTGCGCCGCACCGCGGCGAGCCGTTCGGTGGATTCCGGGGCGGCGCGGTGGGCGGTGTGCCTGCCGCTCCCGATGGCGACTGTCTGCGTCAGGGGCCGGGCCGGAGCCTGGTGGGGGAGGACGGCGGTGACATGGAAGCCGCCCTGGTGGGGGCCTGTGTGCAAGGTGCCGCCGAGGACCATCACCCGTTCCCGAAGCCCTGTCAGTCCCCGGCCTCCTGTGGCGGGCGCCTGCTCGCCGGCGTGCCTGGCCGGTCCGTCCTCCCGCGCGGCGGCGTTCACGACACTCACGCGGGTGTGGTCGGTCGCGTGGTCGATTCCTACCCTGACGGCGCGGCCCGGGGCGTGCTTCACGGCGTTGGTGAGCGCTTCCTGCACCACCCGGTACATCCCGCGTTCGACCAGCGGTGGCAGCGCCGGCGCCGCTCCGCGCTGCTCCCAGCTCACGGGCACCCCGGACGCGGCCGCCCGGCCGAGGAGATCCGCGACCGTGTCCTTGACAGACGGCCCGCCTGCGCCCGCCGCTGTCTCGGTTCCCGCTTCCCGTGGGTCGTGCAGGACGGTAATGGTCTGCCGCAGCTGCTCGACGGCGTCAGCGATCGTGCCGCGCAGCTCGGCGAGGTCGGCGCGATCACGGTCGGTGAGGTCGGGGGAGAGTTCCAGGGCACCGGCGCGCAGGGCGACCAGACTCAGGACATGGCCCAGTGAGTCGTGCATGTCGGCCGCGATGTCCGCGCGTTCGGTCAGCCGGGCCTGCTTCGCGACGAGGTACTGGCGCTCCTCCAGGCTCTGAGCCAGCCTCCATCCGTCCTGCACGAGTTCACGCCGCCCCCGCCAGTGGCGTCCCGCCAGCCACGGCAGCAGGAGAGCGGCGGGTATCACCGTCAGGGTGTAGAACCACCACACGGCCGACACCCGCAGTAGGGTGCAGGCCGCGACATCCACCCCCAGGCACGTCGCGAGCACCATCAGCGGCCCCCGGACCTGGGCGACCCGCACGCCGAGCAGACAGCTCAGCGCGGCCAGCGACAGGACATGGGCGTTGGCCGGGGTCGCGGAATCGGCCAGGCCCAGTGCGCACAACCCGTTGACGAGGAGCACCGCAACCGCTGGCCGGCTGCGGGACAGCGGTACGGTCACCACCAGCACGGCCAGGGGGAGCAGTAGGTCCACCACCGGCGAGGCGGCCTTGCCCGCGTCCTGGAACCCGTATCCGGTGGCGGCGGCCAGCACGGCCCACAGCCCCCCGTCGGCGAGAACGAGCCTGGTCGAGGGGATGTGAGGGTGCCGCATGATGCGTGAATCCTTTGAGTCGGTGCCGGGACGTGCTTGTGTCGATTCTCTGCGACGTGCACCGGGCGCCCGCCGACGCCGACTGCTGTGGCAGGGGTCCGGTATGGCGCCGACGCGCTGTCAGGCGTCCCTGCGGCGCAGCACGTACAGGCCGGTCACGTGCGCCGCCGCGGTCCACGCGGCCACGATGAGGACGGCTGTCCCCCAGGAGTACGGGGCATCGCCGCCGACGCGCATGAAATGGTCGCCCGCTCCGTACGGCAGAGCGTCGTTCACGGCCGCGAGTGTGTCGCTGCCGAGCCCGAGGAGCACGCTCGGCAGCGCCCACAGCAGGGCGACGAGGACCGACAGTGCGCCGGCCGGGTGCCGCGCGGAGAGGGCCACACCGACGGTGAGTACGGCCACGAGCGCCTGGTAGACCCCGATCGCGAGGATCTGACCGACGGTCGTGCCGGCGTCGAACGAGGCCCGCCCGTCGAACGCCACCCAGGCAACGACCGTGCCCACCACGGCGAACACGGCACCAGCGAGGAATGCGACCATGCCCGTCACCAGCGCCTTCGCCGCCTGGACTCGATGCCGCCGCGGCACCCACAGCAGGGAGGCCCGCATGGTCCCCGTCGAATACTCGGAGGTCACCGCGACCGTGGCCAGGACGGCGACGGTGAACTGGGTGACGACGGCGGAGGCGGCTGCCGCGTTCCCCACGGGCTGGACCGTGTGTTCGTTGATGCGGGCGATCGAGGCGTAGTAGAAGGTGAACACGGCCGTGACCGCGAGCCCCGCCAGAAGACAGAGGTAGGCGGTCCGGACGGACCAGAGCTTCGTCCACTCGCATGCCACGGCCCCGGCGAAACCACCAGGCGTGCTCCGTCCGGGAGCCGCCTGCTCCTCCCGCGGCAGAGCATTCGTCCGCTTCCCGGATGACGTCGCGGTGATCACTGCTCTCCCCTCTCTGTAGTGGCGCCCGACGCATACTCGACGCTCCGCGCGGTCAGGTTCATGTACGCCTGCTCCAGCGAAACTCTTACGTCGCTCAGCGCGTGCAGCCGCACGCCGCAGTGGTGGGCGAGGTCACCGACCTCGGCCGCGCTCATGCCGCCCACGGAGAGCTCCCCCGACGCGGACGTCTCCACGCTCACGCCGTCGGCCGCCGTCAGACAACCGACCAGCGTGGACCGCCCGTCCGGGTCGGGCACCGAGGCCCGTGCCGAGGCAGGCGACGCTGCGGACAGGAACTCCGAAAGGGAGGAGTCGCTCAACAACCGCCCCCGCCCGATCACGACGAGGTGATCGGCCGTCACCTGCATCTCGCTCATCAGATGGCTGGAGAGGAACACGGTGCGCCCCTGCGCCGCTTGGTCCCGCACGAGCCGGCGGATCCACTGCACACCATCGGGGTCGAGGCCGTTCACCGGTTCGTCGAGGATCAGCACGGGCGGGTCGCCAAGCAGCGCGCCCGCCACTCCCAGCCGCCCGCTCATTCCCAGCGAGTACGTTCCGGCCGGTCTGCGGGCCGCCTTGGTCAGGCCCACCGCCTCCAGCACCTCATCCACCCGGCGTGCCGGAATGGCGTTGGCCCGGGCCTGGGCGAGCAGGTGCGCGCGGCCGGAACGGGCCGGGTGGACAGCCCGGGCGTCCAGCATCGCCCCGACCGCCCGCAACGGCCGGCGCAGGTCCGCATAGGGCCGGCCGGCGATCAGGGCCCGGCCGCGCGTGGGGTGGTCGAGCCCCAGGATCATGCGCATCGTGGTGGACTTCCCGGCCCCGTTGGGGCCGAGGAAGCCGGTCACCCGGCCGGCTCGGATATCGAACGTCAGATCGTCCACGGCCAGCGTGTCGCCGTAGCGTTTGGTCAGTCCTCGGAGGCTGATCACAAATATTCCTTCGCTGTCGGTCAGAAGGCTCGGCGCACGGGACGCGGAGCGGCGCGTACGGAACGCGGGGTCCGCCGCGATATCCGTACGGCAGGGACGCTACGAGCACCAGCTGCCGACACCTATGGGCCGAAAGGAAGGGGCATCCTGCCTTTCGTCGGGGGAGTGCCCCGCCCCTGGGTGGAAGTGCGGGGCTCACCACCGGTATGGCCGTGGGCCGGCCGTAGGCTCCTCGCGTGGAAGAGACGACACCGAACAGTCGACCTGTACGCGTCCTGGTGGCCGACGACGAGGCAATGGTCCGGGCCGGCGTACGCGCCATCCTGGCCCGGGACCCGCACATCGACGTGGTCGCCGAGGCGGGCGACGGCAACGAGGCCCTCGCACTCACCCGCCGACACCGGCCGGACGTGGTCCTGCTGGACATCCAAATGCCAGGCCTCGACGGGCTGACGGCGGTAGCCCGGCTTCGCCACGAACCGACAACCGTCGGTGTGATCATGCTGACGACCTTCGGCCAGGACGAGTACATCACCCGAGCACTCGAGGAAGGCGCCGACGGTTTCCTGCTCAAGGCGGACGACCCCAGAGAACTCCTCAACGGCGTAAGGGCGGTCGGCGCCGGCGGCGCCTACCTCTCCCCCCGAGTTGCCGGCCGGGTCATCGCCGGAATGCGCGCCCACCGCACGGCGCACCCCCACCGCTCCCTGGACAGGCTCACGCAACGGGAGCGCGACGTCCTGGCCGGCCTCGCCGCAGGGCTGTCCAACGCGGAGATCGCGACCCGGCTGCACCTCGTAGAGGGCACCGTGAAAGCACACGTCAGCGCCGTCCTGACGAAACTGGGCGCCCGCAACCGAGTGGAGGCGGCCGTCGCCGCCCACGAGGCGGGCCTGCCACCGCAGCCCCGCGGCTGACCTGGGCTCCCGCCCCGGACGGTCACGATGATGGACACCGGAACGCGGCGGCGTGCACGCTTCCTCGGACACGCGGAGACCTGTGCACACAGTTGGCCGCACAGGCCATCGCCTTGAGGGAGGCGGTCTGCGGCCTCGGCCCGCGCTGGATGGTCACGAGCTGACAGCACCCAGCCTGCTGGGCAGAGCCGCGTCAGCGAAGGTCCGGAGTCGGGGGACTGGGCCGAGGTTCTGCGGGTGCGATCGGCCGGCGAACACCCACGGCTTGACGGCTTGACTGCATGAGGTGTCTTTCCTCGCGATAGCCCGAGGGAAGAGGTGCGAGGGGGACCGGGCGCCACGTGGGTGGCTTTGTCCCCGAGAGCCAGGAACGTTTGTTGGTCACCGCTGGAGACACTCCGTCAGCGAAAGCCCGCTCACCGCCGCGTATCGACGGTCCTGCCCGGCGCGGTTCGGGCCGAGGCCTCTCTGCCGATTCGGAGTACGGCGAGGCCCCCGACCCCGGAAGTGGGATCGGGGGCCTCGCCGTGAAGGGGCTGTCCGCGGGTCAGTGGTGGAAGGCGTCCTTTGTCTTCTCCTTGGCCTGGCGGGCGTCGCCCTTGGCCTGCTCGGCGCGGCCTTCAGCGGTCATGCGCTCGTTGCCGACGGCGCGGCCGAGGGCCTCCTTGGCCTTGCCCTGGGCCTGCTCGGCATGGTCCTTGCTCTTCTCGGTGCCCGACATCGGGGACCTCCTCGTCGTTGTACCGGATCGGTCGTGAACGCTCTCCTGCTCACATCCGCCGCCCGTAAACGGGGCGGGTCCTGGAGTCGCGGCGGCCTGCTCCGAGCGGAGCATGAATCCCGACGGCGGGCCGGCACAGTCGGGCCGTGCAGGGTCAGGCCCCTTCCCGTCGTGCGGGGGAAGGGCCGCTACAGGAAGCGGCGGTACGTGACGTCAACGGACCCACTGTCCGGTGGGGGTGCGGGGACAGCAGGGGGTCCGGTGCTGTCCACAGCAGACGCAGTCGCCGCCAGTCTCCGCTCGAACGCGGCGCAGAAGGCACTGCGCCGCTCGGTGATTCACCGGCGGAGGAGACAGGTGCTTCCGGTGGTCGTAGGGGGACGGAGAGCACCCACATCGAGGCCCCCACGCCCTGACCGACGTGCCGGTGTCAGCCTCGCGGCCCCCTGGTCTCCTCCGCGCGGCGGAAGGCCTCGTCGCATGGCCTCGTAGAGCGCCTGGCGACCAGGGTGGCGCGGTTCAGGAGGCCGCCGTTGTGCACGTCCAGTCGCCGGGAGCCACTGCTCAGAGCCACCTCCAGCACGGGGCCCCCGCGCCGGGCCATGACCTGCCAGCCGCGTTCCTCCAAGGCCGTCTCCAGGGCCCCGCATATGCGGGGATGGTGCGCCACCGGCGCCGACCTGATCGTCTCCAACTGGTCCGGCACCAACTACGACGGAACGCAGCGCTCCTACCTCCGACTGTCCGCAGACGCGCAGAACACCCAGGTTGCCGGCCGGGTCGAGTTCGTCGACGCGCTGTACGGGGCGACCCGGCACGTCGTCTACGGCGCAGCAAACGTCCTTGACTTCCACGCGGCAACACCTGTCGCCCGGCAGACCGTCACCGTCAACCGCACCGACGGAAGCGCGCTAGCCAGCCTGCTGACCGCCCTGGCCAGTGTCGGGCTGATCGTGAACAGCTCCACCGTCGGCCAGTACAGGCGCCTGCCGAGCGACCAGAACCTGCGGCCTGGACCGGCGACCCCAACGACGCCGGGCACGTCACCGCGCAGTCCAACGCGGGAGTCGCGAGCCGGATCACGCTCGTGCAGATACCGATCCGGGAGCAGATCACCTGGTCGAACATCTGGCTCGGGCTGAGCGGCCTCGACGCGGGCGCCAGCTCTCGAACTGCTACCTCGGGGTCTACAGCTCGGCGGGCACCCTGCTGGGCACCACGGCGGACATCTTGTCCAGCCTGATGACCAACGCCATCGCCAAGCCTTTGGCGCTGGCTGCCCCGTTCACGGCGCCGGCGGGGATGTACTACATCGCGATGCTGCTCAACGGCACTTGGGCGACCAATAGCCTGACCTTCAAGGCCACCGGCGGATCAGCGTCAACGCGGGTCTGTCCGCTCGAACTGGCCTCGCAGACCACCACGATCATCAACACCGGCTGGGCACCCCAGTGGTACGGCGTCTCCTGAACAGCACCACGCCCCCTCTCCGGCCTGCGGGCCGTGGGAGGGGGTGCTTTCGTGCGTCCCGGCCCTCGGTCTTGAACACCACCTGGGGCCGGGCCGGCGCTCCGGTGACGAGCCGGGGCGATCGTCTGCCCCAGGGCCGAAAGCCCGGCCGGTGCCGGTCGGCGGACAACACCTCGCTGTAGTCGGTGATGTCCTGCATCGCGGAGACCACCGTCCGCAGCGAACCGCCCGCCTTGCTCCGCAAGACAGCACCAGTCGTCTTGTCCCGAACTACGCCGTACTCGCGCAGGAAGGCATCGCAGTGGTCCTGGGTGACCGCGGCGAGCGTGGTGATCCGGTGCTCGGTCAGCCAGTTCAGCCAGAACGTCAGGTGATAGAGGCGGGCATGGAGGGTGCGGGGGTGCCGTGCGGTCCGGCGGGCCCTCGGCAGGGCAAGGACATGCTCGTCCCGCGTCGCGATCCAGGCCAGGGGAGTTCCTTGACGATCACGCGCCATGGCGGGTGGACGATCCGGTTGAACAGCAGGTTCTTCTCCGTCACCTTCATCTGCACTGGTGCATCGGCCCAGCCGACGAACGACCACACATCATCCTCGAAGCGCGGTCGCGGGCAGCCGTCCAGCCAGGTCAGGCGGGCGGTGGCGGCGACATCCGCGCCAGCGAACACCGACCGGGCCGCGGCCCCCGCCGGATCAGGAACAGGAAGCAGGCTCACGCCGTGCTCTCATCGGCCCGCAGCGGCAGCTCGGCGTCTTCGTCTCCGACGTCCCCCTGTGCCGCGGCGATGGCGGCCTTCTCGAACCGAGGCAGGATGTCCGCTGACAAACGGCGGGCGTAGGGGGCGAACACCGCAGCGAACTGCTCGCGCGGCATCTGCCGGAACTGCCGGGCGAAGAAGGCCTTCAGCCGCAGCAGATTCGGCAGGTGGCGCGGGGCGAACAGCGCAAGCGGGCAGAGGAGGCAGACCCAGGGCCGGGCCGGACACGGCTTTCCCTTCGGCCCGTGCAGGCCGGCGAACTGGTCGGCGCAGGCCCCGCTGAACACATCCCGCTGCCCCGACATCAACTCGCCCAGCGCTCCCTGGGCCAGGCCGAGCCGGCGCACCTCCTCAGGCAGACCGGCGGCGGTGGCCGCCTCGTCGATGACCAGCGGAGCGCTCGCGCGCCGCAGCAGATCGCCCTGCGCGTCCCGGGCGATGTCCTCGACCACCGCCTTCTGTGCCGGGGTCGCGGCCGACAGGTAGTGATCGCCCTCGACCTCCGGCGAGTGGTTCGGGTCGATCGTCGCCCGCAAGGACCACTGCCGGTGACCGCGCTGGGCGATGAACGTCGTCCTCAGCCGCCGGCGGTCGATGCGCAAGGGGTGGCCGTCATCACCGCGCAGGTCGTGGGCCTTGACCCACCCGCGCATCATGTATTCCTCGAAGGCGGCGCGGGAGCACCGGCCCTGCCGCGTCACCAGCCACACATCGCCGGCCAGCCCGTCCGGGGCATGCCCGCGCAGCAGGGCGCTGTGCTGGAGCCACTGCTCCAGCAGCAGCGATGCCCGCGGCGACAGCACCAGGCTCTCGTCCGCAGTGCGGCCCTTGGCGTAGGACAGCAGCGTCGCCTGCCTGCCGGCCCAGCGGATCCCGGACACATCCAGGCCGGCCAGCCCGTCCGGGACGATGCCGGTCCAGGCCGCCAGCAGCAACATGAAGGGAATAGCGTCCCTGTGGGACGGGAACAGCCCGGCCCGGACGCCCTCGATGCCCCGGTGGCACTTGGTGAACACATCCGGCGTGATGCCCAGATGGGCGGCGGCCTCCGTCCTCGTCACCGGCCCCATCCGAAGCATCAGCCAGGCCCCGTTCGCCCTGCTCCAACCGCCGACCGCCGGATCCTGGCCCCTTTCAGCGAGGGCGATCATTCCCTTCTGTTCGTTCCCCAGGCGGCGTACCTCCTGCTTGCAGAGGTCGATCAGCCGGTTCCACTCGGTCGGCGCGTAGGGCGGCAGCGGACCCTTGACGGCGGGGCGCTTGTAGTTCGTGCCGAATACCATCTGCCGCACCGGTTCGGGAAGCACCCGGTGCCGGGCATCGAAAGCGCGCAGGATCGTGCGCGTTCGGCATTCGACCAGGTAGTGCGACCGCAGCCAGAACGCGCCGAGCACCGCCCTAGTCAGATCGGCCGCGGAGCCCGTGAAGCCGTCATCGGCCAGTTCGCGGACCATCCGGCGCAGGTTGTAGGTGAAGCTCTTCACCGTGGTCAGCTTGGCGAGCGGCCCGTCGGGATGGACTGCAGCCGCCAGGCCCTCGGTCAGATCGGCCGCCAGCCGGGGGTTGGGCAGGTCACCGATGACGATGACCGTCGCCGCCTCGCCGGGAAGGGACAGCTTCAGTGCGAGCGGATCGCGCAGGACTTCGGCCGGCATCAGAACTCCTCGGCGAACTCGGCATCGGCCTCGGCGAACGCGGCCGCATCGGTGACGTCGCGGCCGTTCTCCCAGGCCGCGCGATAAATCCGGTGGACATCCAGGCGCTTGAGGTAAATCTCCGTGGTGACCACGCTGGAGTGCCCCAGCAGGTCTCGCAGGATCAGCAGCGGATCGGCTTTCAGTAGGTAGAGCGCGAGACCGGAGGCATCTGCGGTCGCCGCGGCGAGCTGGGCGGCCTGCCGGTAGTGGCCCTCGACCAGCTTCTCCAGGGTCGCCATCGCGAAGGTGTGCCGGCCACCGGTGCGGCGCGACATCGGGAAACCGAGGCTCGAAGCGTTCGCGGATCCGGCGGGCCGTGCGGCGAAACAGCGTGCCCCAGTCCACGAAGGGCCGCCCGTCGTAGCTCAGCGCCAGCAGCAGCGAGCCGCCCTCCGGGCCGACCAGCCGCAGCCGTTCCTCCGGCCGAAGTGCTGCCCAGCGTGTGCGCCGGCCGTTGACCCGGCCGCCGTGGAAGTCCGCCTCCTCCACCACCAGTGGCCTCCTTGGCCGCCACGATCCTTGCGACATCTCCCTGTCCAGTGCGATGGAGGAGTGCACCGCCGCCAGCGAGGCGTAGTCGATCCACGTCGTGCGGTATTTCCGCCCCTTGGCCGCCAGCTCCGGCACCGCCCACGGGATCGGCACGTCGGTCGGCTCGGCGGGCAGCGGCGGAACCTCATGGACCAGCAGGCAGGAGAACTCCCGGCTCCGCATTCCGGTCCTCAGCACCAGACCGCCCATTGCCGCGTTCCGGCCCGGGAACCGGCCGCGGAAGCTCGCGTCCTCCAGGCCGTCCGGCCCCAGCCCGGCCAGACCGTGGCGAAACAGACTGGCGAAGTCCGACTCCAGTACTGCACCCTCACGTGCGGCTTCGGCCGCCGCAGTCGGGCCCGGTTCCGCCCCGTCTCCACCAGCCGGCCCTCGACCATCCGCCTGCCGGTGCCCACCGTGAACGGCACCGCAGAAGCCAGACCAGTCGTAGAACCGGCTCAGCGCTGTGACCTGCAACTCCCACGACGAGGACTCCAGCCTCTCGTCCAACAGCCCCGACAGCCGGCGGTCCGCGTACGTACCGAGCGCGGCCACCAGCTCCCGCCGTGTGCCGAACACCGCGACACGGTGCCGCCGTAGATGCATCAGCCAGTCCCTCGCCGCCAGCGCGTACGCCCGCCACG
Source organism: Streptomyces sp. NPDC029164 (assembly GCF_055563995.1). NCBI lineage: Bacteria > Bacillati > Actinomycetota > Actinomycetes > Kitasatosporales > Streptomycetaceae > Streptomyces > Streptomyces sp. NPDC029164. The sequence goes on from NZ_JBVHWW010000031.1 coordinate 91,220, forward strand.
AATTCGGCGACGGCGCCCCACTCGACGGCAGCGTACGAAGCCAGGTGTTCACCGCCCGCATCGCCCGCGGGCCAGCCTCGTCCTCGAACAGGAAGTCGTCGAACAGCACCGGCATCCGCTCGGGGATCAACGGCTCGCCATCGAGCCCCCAGGACTGCCAGCCCTCCGCAGAGAAGAAGTGCACCAACATGCGCCGGGACGGTAGGTCCCGGACACGCCCCTCAGCAACTGCTAACCCCACACCCCACCAACGGGAGTTGAGGAATGTGAGACACGCCAAGAAAGCAGCGACAAACTGGGGCCAGTCCGACTTCGACTCCGAGGCCAAGGGCGCCACCGTCGCCGCCCCGGTGAGGTACGAGCACGAGGACGGCACGGTCACCACCGTCGGCACCGACGGCGGCCGCCGCGCCTGCCTCCACCATGTACTCCAGTACACCGCCACCCAGGGCCTGGTCCTCGTCGCCGGCACCCGCGCCCTGGCATCCGCCTACACCCGGCCGCCATGGCAGCCGCCACCTCGTGATCTCGGGAACCACCCACTTTGCCGCGGACCGCAGGGTGCCCCACGGCCTCCTCCAGCGGCTCGCCGAGGCCACCGGCAAGAAGCCCTTCTTCAACCTGGCCGACTTCGCCATGAACGGCCGGTACTGCCTCGACCTTCTCTGCACTAACGAGGTCACCGGTGGTATCCGAAAGTCATCCGGTCGTGTACGGCGCCGGTGCTGGCCAAGGTCACCGCCACCCGCCTACGCCGCCGCGCTGGCCTGCCCGTCCTGCTGCGGAAAGGTCATCGTCACGGCTGGCGGGGCCCGATTCCAAGGCGCGAATGTGTTCGCTCCTTAAGCAACGGCACGCTAGTTGGCGACCCAATGAGGCTCACGGCCATAGACTATGAGTGACGGTGATATCCGCCCACGCCTCATCGTCTGACCGGTATTCATTATTCAAAACACCTATCGTCACCTGTTTTGATCCTCTACCGCCAGGCAGGACCAAGCTGGCAGGATGTACTTGCCCATCGAGATCGGTGGAGCGACAGTTTGACCCTTCATACAGCAGCAAGTTTGGCGTTACCGAAACAAACTCATCGGCGTTGAGCGTTACCCGGATATCCAGCTCTCCCCTGGCCTCGGCAGCGGCACACTTGCTAACCCAAAAGCGCGTGGTCCTACTGTCGTGCTTAAGGGTGAACTGCTTTCGATATGGCTGTTTCTGGCGGTCAAATCCTCCTCCGCCGATACCGGCCGTGCTCAGAACGCGAAGCTCTCCACTAACAACAACGATGTGAGCGAAAGCCGCCGTAGCGGGTTCCGTCATGCCTACGAACGGAACAGGTGCCAGCAGAACTGCGCTTGCTATGACATTTGCCAGCTTCATCACGCAACCTCGCGGATGTTGGGCGATCCTAGGGGGCGTCAAGCCTGCACGGCCCGTTACCAGATTCCCCCTGTGATGGCTTGCGCGCATCTCGACGACACCCGCCCCGAGCCGTACGCCTGGACCTCCACCTGCGGCGCGTCCCGCTCCTTCCCGACCAAGGACGACGTGTTCGACACCGCCTGGCGGCACACCCACCCCACCCGCCTCGACAGGCTGCGGCAGTGGGCCACCCGCCTGCTCCGCACCCGCCACACCCGCTGACCCGACTCCCTGCCTGGCCCTCGGCCACCCGCAGCGCCCCGCCGACACCAGCGCGAAGTCGGCGGGGCGCAGCGCTGCCCACCGACGACTGGAGTAACCGCTCGTGCTCATCCCCCGCCCGCGTCGCCGGATCGGCCGGCCTCGCCCGCAGCGCCCCGGCCCCCGCTACCCGCACCGCCCCGACCGGCTGCCCGCCTCCTGGAGCAGGTGATGCCGCGCCCAAGGAAGAAGCGCTCCTCGTCGGTAAGACCCTCCAGCCGTGGCCGCAGGTTCCTGCTCCAGTACCAGTCCAACTGGTCCGCGAGTCGCTCGCTTCTTGTCATTTCCGCACACTACTTACAACGGAGACCTGGCTGCGCCCCTCGCGGACGCCGTCGCCGGCCGTGGGCCGCGAGACGTACCGCACCAGGAGATGAGGCTGGGGCCTGATGTGCCCTTCGGGCCGCGCCGCCGCGAGCGGCTCAGCCTCGACCGATGGCATGAGGGATGATCAAGACCGCCGACTCCCGCCCTCAGCATGAGTATCCCGAGCGAGCGCCACGCCAGAGCTTCCGACCTGCATGTTCGAAGATGGCGAAGACTCAATGACCGTCGTCAAGCGTCGAGGGTGCCTGGGTCATGCCGAGGGCACGCCGGAATCTCTCCCATAGAGAGGTCGCCGAAGTGACGCCAGAAGCGTTGTCGGGGGAGCCAACGTCCTGCCCGGTGAATACCCGCTCTGCTCGGAAATCGTGAGCGTCCCCACGGAACGCGACGACGTCCTCCCCGATCCCGACTACCTCCAAGAGGGTGTCCAGAGCCTTGTCGGCTTGCTCGTGCGGTTGGGTGAGCCAGACATACGAGACGCTGGCTTTGTCGCCGAGAGTCAGCAACGTTTGTCGGTCAACGCCGAGAACGGTCTGCTGATGGCGGGAAGCGTGTTGCTGAGTTCCGGAAGCGCGTCGGTGCTTGCGTGTGGCCATCGCGTGTGCCGGCCTTGAGAATCAGCGGTAAAGCCCTTGGGCGCTATGCATTTGATCACGGCCGTGGAGGGCAGGCGCTCGGCCTGAAACGCTCACACAGGCTTCCTGAGCTGCATTTCGCCGTGCTGTCCTCGATTCCGATCGGCCCCGCTGCGCGCACCGGCTGAACGCAGCGGGGTGTAGCCGGACCATGCCCCGGTCAACCCGTGAAGGACTCGGGGCCGAAGCGGCCCCACACCACGAAGGCGGCCAGGACGAGGTAGACCAGGTCCACCGCCATGAATGTGGTCTCGTGACGCCGTATGCGGGTGATCGCCGCGCCGGTCATCATCAGCACCAGGCCGAGGGCCGCCAGCGGAACCAGAACCGGCGCGGTGCCGAGCACGGCGGGTAGGACAAGGCCCACCGCGGCCAGCACCTCGAGGGCTCCGATGGTTTTGATGGCGCCGGCGCTGAAGTCCTCGGCCCAGCGGGCGCTGGGGCCGCTGGCGGCGATCTTCTCCTTCGGCGTGATCACCTTGAAAGCGCCGCCGAGCAGGTAGGCGGCGGCGAGCAGTCCGGCGATGATCCACAGGGCGAGGTTCATGGGATGTGTCCTTGCATGGTGGTGGCTCGGGGTGCCGGGGTCGGGCGGTCGCGTGGCGTGCGGTTGGTCAGCCGTGCTGGCCGGGCTGGTAGTCGCCTGCGGGCTGCTGGATCATGACGTTTCCGCGGTTGAAGGCGTTGATGATGGCGATCTGGGCCACCAGGTCGGCGAGCTGGTCCTCGTCGTAGTACTTGGCCGCGTTCGCCCAGACTGCGTCCGAGACCCCGCCAGCCGCGTCGGCGATGCGGGTGCCCTCTTCGGTCAGCTCCAGGGCGGCGCGTTCGGCGTCGGTGAACACCGTGGCCTCGCGCCAGGCCACGACCAGGTTGAGACGTACTGCGCTCTCCCCGGCGTGCGCGGCGTCCTTGGTGTGCATGTCGATGCATCCGGCGCAGCCGTTGATCTGGCTGGCGCGGAGCATCACCAGTTCCCGGGTGGAGGCCGGGACGGTCGACTCCGCGAGCGCCCTGCTTGCGGCGACGATGTGCTTCATGGCCTTGGCGGCGACGGGGCTGGTCATGAAGTTCAGTCGAGCGTTCATCGTGCACTCCTTGTTCCTGCTGTTCGCTGTCGCCCTCTAAGACAGGGCACCCCCGCAGCCTGTGACAGGGGCTGATGTGACGTGCGTCTCACCGCCGTACGGTGACGGTCCGCCGACGGCCGACCGAAACCCCTCGGATACCCTCTGGGCGTCCTGTGGATCTTGGAATGAGCAGGCGGGCTGGCGCGCTTGGACTGAGCACCGCTGTCCGCGAGTTGGGGAGGGGTCCCATGTCGGGAGCAACGGATCTGACGGACGAGGCCGGCTATCGACCGCTGATGTTCTCCATCGCCTATGGGATGACCGGGTCGGTGGGCGACGCTGAGGACCTCGTCCAGGACGCCTTCCTCGGCCTGACCCGGGCGCAGCAGGCGGGCACCGCGATCTCCGCACCAAAGGCGTACCTGACCACGGCTGTGACGCGGTTGGGGATCAACCACCTGAGCTCGGCACGAGTACGGAGGGAGAGCTACGTGGGGAACTGGCTGCCCGAACCAGTCGTCGTGACCAACGACCGGCCGGGACCGGTCGAGCACGCCGAGCTGGCCGACTCGCTGTCCATGGCTTTCCTCGTACTGCTGGAGGCTCTCTCCCCGGTGGAGCGGGCGGTGTTCATGCTGCGCGAGGTGTTCGGGTACGACTACCCGGACGTGGCGCGGACCACCGGGAAGTCCGAGGCGAACTGCCGCCAGATCTTCGCCCGCGCCAAGAAGCGCATCGCCGCGGCTGGGCCGGACGCGGACAGCGTGCCGCCCCCCGCCCAGCGGGCCGAGGGCGACGAGCTCGCCCGCAAATTCTTCGAGGCGGCCGAGGGCGGCGACCTGGACGCGCTGCTCGGCATGCTCGCGCCCGATGTCGTGTACTACGGTGACGGAGGCGGTAAGGCGCGGGCGACCAGGAATCCGGTGGCTGAGCCGCAGCGCGTCGGGCAGCTGCTCGTCGGTGGGTTCCGCCGGATCCGGAGCCTCGGGGCCGATCTCCGTCCGGCCTGGGTCAACAGCCGCCCGGGGGTCGTGACGTACGACCCCGAGGGCCGGGTGGTCAACGTGGTCGAGCTCGACATCGTCGACGGCGTGATTCGGGCGATCCACTCCGTATCCAACCCCGACAAGCTCGGCCACCTCGGCCCGGTGTCCGACATGGCACGGCTCTCGGAGGAATAGTCCACCCGGCCCGCGGCCCGCCTCTCCGTACCTTGCGGCTCGATCTGGCGCTACTACTTCTGACCGAGATCGCACACGGCTGCGGTCAGGAAGCGTTCTTGGAAACCGACAACAAACGTTCTCGGTTGTGACTTACGTAGCCAAGACGCCGAGCGGATTGCCGTCGTGCTTGCTGATCGCGAAGCTGAACCCATCCAGCCGGAACAGAACGACGTCGAGTTCGTCCAACCCGTCCCACGACCGCTCCACGTGCAGACGTAGCCGCTGGGCCACAGGCTGTACTGGCAGCACCAGCGCTCCGACCATCTGGAACAGCGGAGCGGAGTGCTCCCAGACGCTGTACTGGTGGGCGGGGTTCTTGCCGGTGTAGTAGGGCGGTTGTGTAGCCGACTGCCAGTTGGGCTCAGGTCCCGGGACCTCGATATCTGTCACAGCAGTTCCTCCCCATGGACCCAGCCGACTGGCGATCAACCTACCTTCACCTGGGTGGGTGGCGTCATGCGGCTCTGGTCAGGCCGGGTTGTGGTGGCTGAGATGTGTATGGCGGGTGCCTGACCTCGCGGTCCGTCAGGTTGGATGGCACCATGGCGAGACGACCCAAGACGAAGAAGAAGCGGCCCCCCTTCGGCATACCGAAGGAGATCATCCTGCTGACTGGGCAAGACGTGTGGCCCTACACGTTCATCGCCGACGACTCGGGTGGCGGATGCGGCAAGGTCCCGATGCCCGCCGACGCGGCCCCTGAGGAGGTACAGACGGCGATCTTCACACAGCTTGCGGACGTCATTCCACGGCGTTGAGATCGACGTTGAGTGGTCCTCCCTGACGCCGGACTCGTGGGTAGGCCACATCCGGCATGTCACCGCGGAGGAGCCTGCTCCGCCTGGCGCGGCACCTGAAGTCGGCTGACCACGGATCGGCTCACCGGGCACCGAAAACGTCATGCACTTCGACACCGAATCAGTCGGAACCGAGCCGTACACAGCCGAGGATCCCGGCCGACAGGGCCAAGTTCGTGGTGCCAGCGCCTCAGAAATCGCGAACTTAGGCGCTTTCACCGGCGGATACAGCGACTCCACCCGCGCCGAGATCGCCTAGGCCCACCAGCTCGGCCGGCCCGTCCGCTACACCGGCCCGGTCGGCCACGCGGTCATTCTCCACCGGCCCGGCCCGGCCCGGCCCGGCCTGGACCCGGTACGGATCGGCCCGTACGAGCACGAGTACCGGGCCGAGGAGATTGCCGCCGGCCTGCGCAGGCAGATGCGCTCCACCGCGCACGTTGAGGGCACCGTCATCGAGACCGGAGCCTTCCGACCCGACCTCGACCACCTCGCACCCCAGGTACCCGCCGACCCGTACGCCCTGGCCGAAGCCATGGATAACGACCCCGGCGGCGACGGCGCCGGTCGCAATTTCCCCGACCTCTACGCCCGGCTGTGCGCCAAGGAGCCCGAGTACGCGAGCGACCTGGGGGAGGGCTGCTCCGCGTACGACTACCTGCACGCTGACCCCGGCGACGAGTAGCCCCCGGCCCCCTCGTAGCGGCAGGCCTTCGCCCGGGCCTGCCAAGCCGACCCGGCCGAGGGGCGACGGCTGTGGAAGGCCGCCCGCGCCGCCGAGCACACGCGGCGTCGGCGGGCGGGAGTAGACCTGGCGGAAAAGGTCGTCCAGGTCTACTCCCACCCCAAGGTCATCGAGACGGTGGGAGAGTTGCGCCGCGCGATGGTCCACCTGCGGGCCCGTGATGGCCAGCCGTCTCTCGCCGAGTTGCAAAGGCGGGCCGGCCAGGCGGCGGACGGCAGGGACCGGCTGCCCAAGAGTAGTCTCGGGATGTCGCGCCGCAAGGCCGCCGAGTGGGGCAAGGCCTGGGACCGGATCGTCGGTGAGACGGGGGACCAGCCCCCCGCCCTACCGCGGCAACGCACCGACCGGCACCTCCGCACAGGCCCAGACCTGCCCGGCAATCCCCGGCCAGCCCCTGCCGGGCGCGCACAGCTGCGCATCGGGCACCAGGAAGCCGCTCACTTCATCAACTTCTACGTCATGGCAATGACGGAGGAACTCGGCACCGTCTTGTACCGCACCTCCTCCCAGCACCACCGCAGCCGCCTCCCCCGGTTTCTCCGCGGCCCTCTACCGCCGCTCCCGCCCGCGGGCCGCACCGGCTGCGGACTTCCCATTCGAGCCCCCCCCCGCCGCTACACCCCACCCGCTCCGCCCCTCCGCGGTTTCCTGGCACCCTGACTTGGGCCGCTTGGGACGCTTACGTGCATAGGTTCACCTGTGCGGCCGGCACCGCGCGCTTTGCGGGCTTGTGTCCGTGACGCGAATGTCGATGGAGTGGTCACGCAGTGCCAGATGCAGAGTGCAGGGTCCGCTGGCGTGACGGATGGCGTTACCGACCAGCTCGCTTACCACCAGGAGGACCGGTCGGCGGCGGCCGGCTCGGCAGGCGGCCGGGTCCGGGCTGCCTAGTCGAGGAAAGTACGGGTTGCGTCCCGGGCCGACGCTGCGGCTTTGCTCACGTGCGGCAACTTTTGATCCAGTACAGGTGAGGCCATGGATCCTCCTCTCCCGAGACGATCTAACTGTGTGGTGCACCTGCCCCATACCGGCGTGCAGAAGCCACGTCGGCGGTCTGATGTACCTGGCTGCTCTCCGATCCCGTTTCAAGAGCACCTGCCCCGATGGGGTAAGCGCGAAGGGTGTCGCAGGTGTTGCGGAGCGCTCAGTGGTGGCCGGTCACCCGGCGCGCTGGGTTGTCTCCCCTGCCTGGGCGGGTGCGGCGGGCAGGGGGACGGTGCAGGAAGCGCAGCGTCGGGCCTGGGCGGGGGCGGGGTTGAGGCATTCGGGGCAGTCCCGTTTGGGGGCCTGGACGTCCTGGTGTGGGGCGAGGCGCTCGTGCAGCTTGTTGATCGGGAGCACGACCAGGAAGTACAGGGCGCAGGCGAGGAGGAGGAAACTGATCGCCGCGTTGATGAAGGCGCCGTAGGGGAACGGGGTGGCGCCTACGGTGAAGGCCTTGCGGCTCATGTCGCCGGTAACGCCGGTGGCCAGTCCGACCAGCGGTGTCAGGAAGGCGCCGACGAAGCCGTTCACCACGGCGGTGAACGCGGCTCCGATGACGATGCCGACGGCCAAGTCGACAACGTTGCCGCGCAGGATGAAGCTGCGAAAGCCCTTCACCTTCTCACTCCTCAGTTCTCCGACGTCGACGGGCGGCATCGAAGCACGCCCATCCCGCCCTCTTCCCCGGATGCCCTGCCCCGCCTCGCCCATGCCTCCCGGATGCGGACCCGTGACCTCGATGGCGCTGAGCAGCACTGGCTTTGCGAGGTGCCGCACGTCCCCCCGACTACTGCTCCTCGCGCGCATCCGACGCCGGCTGGGCAACGGCGTGTAAAGCCTGGCGATCACTCGCCGGCGTGGCCGGGGCCGCGGCCGGCCGAGCCCTTGTGTTCTTCTGCGTGGCGGGTAGGAGGGAGTGCATCAGTCAGCAGCGTGGGAAGAGGCGGTCGTGGGTGGAGCGTTGATTGCGGGCGCGTGGGGCCTGTTTGCGGGCGCGGCCCTCTTGGTGGGGGCGGCTGTCGGCTCGCTCGTGCGGGTCCCGCCCCGGCTGATCGCACTGGTCATGGCCTTCGGCAGCGGCGTGCTGATGGCCGCGGTGTCGTTCGAGCTGATCGCTGAGGCGTACGAGCGCTCCGGCATGGCGCCGGTGGTGGCCGGGGCAGTTGGGGGTGCCGCCGTGTACTCGGGAGCCAACGCCCTGCTGGCGCGCCGCGGGGCTCAGCACCGTAAGCGCTCTGGGGAGCAGCAGCCCTCCGAGGCCGAGGCTCCCGGCTCGGGCAACGCCATCGCCCTGGGGGCGTTGCTGGACGGGATTCCGGAATCCGTCGTCATCGGCACCAGCCTGCTGGGAGGTGGGCAGCTGGGGGTGGCGACGGTGGGGGCGGTGTTCATCAGCAACCTCCCCGAGGGCCTCGCCAGCGCCGCCGGGATGCGCAGTGCCGGGCGCAGCCGCAGGTACGTGTTCGCCCTGTGGGGAAGCATCGCTGTGATCACCGGTCTGGCCGCATTGGCCGGATACGCCCTGCTGGACGGGGCGTCAGAGGCGGTGATGGCGACGATCACGGCCGTGGCGGGCGGGGCGATCCTGGCGATGATCGCCGACACGATGATCCCCGAGGCATACAGCAAGGTGCACCTGCTGACGGGACTGGTCACCGTGGTCGGATTCTTGTCAGCGTTCGCCCTGTCTCACCTTTAGGCGCGGTGGGGAGTTGGCCTCGCCGGTCTCGGGGCTCCGCTGCGCTCTGGTCGGCTCGGGCCACCAGCAGCCAGCCGGGTTCGACGACCCTGGTCCGGAAGCCGGCCGCTTCCAGGATCGCCGACAGGGCACTGCCCAGGGCCTGGTGCAGGCCGGGCAGTGCCGTACGCAGTTCGTCCTGGTGACCGTGAACGTGGGCGACGGCACGCAAGATCCCCTTCGAGCGCCATCCCAGCAGCGCCCCCTCGTTCTCCTTCACCTGCAGGCTCAGGCGCTCGGAGTGGTCCGGGACATGTGTGGACAGAAACTCGATTGCCCGGTATGCGAGGGTCCGGCGGCGCAGGTGGCCGGTGATCCGGCCGCGGCGGGAGTGCTTGGCACCGGCTGGTGCGGACGGCGGGTCCTGGGCCGTGGGGGTCGGGCCGAACAGAGTGCTCGTGGGACGCGCGTGTTGTCCGTGAATGAGTTTCGTGTGCCCCGAGGAGCGACAGATACCCGCCCCGCGAATGACCGCAAGCTGAGGTTCAACGCACCGTTGACAGGGTGACGCACTGCCAGCCAGCGGGACTCGATAACGGACTGCACGGTGAGGCCCGGTTTCTACTTGTGCTGGCGCTCGCCGTCGCGCTGCGGGTACAGGGACGTGAGCTTGTTCCAGTACTGCTCAAGGTGGGCGTCGGTTTCCCTCAGGGCCGGGTCCAGGAACGAGGCATGTAGCCCGGCCGCGCGGTCGGGGGCAGACTCCTGGCCGACCGGTGGGGGCGCTGCGCGTCGCCAGGGGGCTTTTGCTGCGCTGGCACCGTGTGCGTCGCGAACCGCGCGGGTTGCCCACCAGCGGGCCAGGAGCACAGCGGCGGTGAGGGCGGCGGCTGCGAGGGTGTGCAGCCCGGGGTGCGCGGCCACGACTTCCTCCATGATTTCTGCTCTAGCGGCGCCGGCCCTCAGGGCGAGGCCGACGCCGCCTTTACTCGGTTCAGCCGGGCCAAGTGCCGGTCAGACGGCGGGTGGTGACGGCACCGGCCCGGTCGACGGCGGCCTTGACGACCGCGAAGATCGTGCCTTGCAGGGCTGCGGCGATGAGGACTTCCTGCCAGGTGCGGTGCTCGTCGGTGGCGTCGGGGGCATCGTCGTCGTGGCCGATCATCTTCCACGCCTGCTTGAACGCCGCGCCGGCGATCATGCCGCTCGCGGCACCGAGCGCCAAGCCGACCGGCTAGTAGGCGATCTTGGATGCCTTCATCGGCGCCGGCTGCGGCGCAGGATCAGGAAGACGGCGAACGCGACGGCCGCGGCGATCAGCGGGGTGCGGTTGGCCTTCGCCATGGTCGCGGCCGACTCGGCCCTTTCGCGGACCGGCTCCGGGGTCTTTTCGGCGGCGAGCTGTCCGGCGCGGGTCGCGGTGTCGCGTACCTGCGCCGCGGCGTGGGTGGCCTTGTCCAGGACCGGAGCGGGAGTCTTGTCCTTGACCAACTGAGCGGCGTGCGCCGCCTTCTCCCGGAGCTGATCGGTCACCAGGGTGGCCTTCTCGGCGGCCTGTTCCTTGATCTCGGCCGCCTTCTCCTTGGCCTGCGCCTTGACGTCGGCCTTGGCCGCCAGCGCCTCCACGGTCTGGCCGAGTTCATCGCGGGTGTGTTCGACCTGCTCGCGCAGTTCCTCGGGAGTGGGCGCGGATTCCTTGTCGCCCTGGGAAGGGGTGCTCATCGGTGTGCTGCCTCCTTGATCTCGGCCACGTCGGCCTTGACGCTGTCGATGGCCTTCTCGGGTGCGGGGGTGCCGGCCTTGGTGACCTGCTTCTTCCCGGCCGCGGCAATCACGGCTGCGACGGCCGCCAGCAGGGCGGCGATGATCAGAGCCGAGGCCCAGATCGGCAGGAGCAGGGCGAGGGCTGCGATCACCGCGCCGACCAAGGCCTGCGCGGCGAGGCTGCCGACCAGGCCGGCCCCGCCGAACAGGCCGCCGCCCACACCGAAGCGTTTGCCCTTCTGCGTCATCTCCGCCCGAGCCAGCTGCATCTCTTCACGGACCAGCTCCGAAATCTGCTGCGACGCCCGCGATACGAGGTCGCCCACCGATTCCTCGGGACTGCCGTGGTTCGGGTGCCGCTCAACGGCGCTCATCTACTGTTCACCTTCTCCGCATGCTCGGTGCGTTATGGCGCGATGGCTGCACGATGGCCGCCATTCGTGTCGCCGGTGCGGTGCCGCGCCGGTCAGCGGCCCGAATTGCTACCGGTGGTGTCCTGGATGGGGCGTCGGCGTTGCGTTTGACGGAGTCGATGCCGTCCAGGCAGGACCGGTGGCTCTCGGAGTGCTCGCTGGTCGCGATGACCTGCCCGTTGGTTGCGATCAGAACGAAGTGATAGCCCTTACCGGTCTGGTGCCGGACCTCGAAACGAGCCGCCATGGCAGACCCCTCCTCTTTTGAAATGTGCACGCTGGTGTCACGGCGCGCCTACCCCGCGAGCAGCCGGTCACCCGCCTGCGAGTCGGGTCATCTCCAGGCGCGGATGAGCAGGCGGGGCGTTGCCCGGACGAGAGCATCTGCGGTCAGGCCGATGGCGGCGCCGGCTGCGACGTCGGAGGGGTAGTGCGCGCCGCTGTGGACCCGCTCGATCGCCACCAAGTCGGTACCGCTCAGGCTGCACCCACCCAGGGCCAGGAAGGCGCGACTGCGGCGGCGCTGTCCCCGGAGGGGAAGGAGGAGCTGTCGGGCCGGTCCTCGACGTCGTCGTGCGGGATCCACTCCTTCGGCGGCCGACGCCGCTTCACGAGCTGTTTCGCGACCCCATTGGACAGCAGCTCCGCCACCGCCATCGCCGTGATGCCGGCGGCTGCGGCCTTACCGCCCCGCCGGCCGCCATGGCAACGGCGGCGGCCCACCACAGCTTCGTGTGCTCGGCAGCTTCCTCGACCGGCGGCAGCACCTTCCGGGCCCAGTCGGAGTCCCAAGAGGCCATCCGCCGGGTCAGCCGGTGATCGCCGTCGCGCAGCGCCGTCACAATTCCCATGCCGCGCCCCTTGCCCGCCCGCAGCACCTCCACACAGTGGTCACTCCAGGCGGCGGCGGTCTTCATCACTCCACTTACGCGTGTCGCGGGGCTCGACGTAGGGCTCCTCATCTTCGGGTAGCCGCCGGCGCGCGCACGCTGGCGGGCCATCTCGGCGTCGAACTCCAGGCCCAGCAGGATGGCCAGATTGGTGATCCACAGCCACACGAGGAAGATGATGACGCCGGCTAGGGTGCCGTACGTCTTGTTTTAGGAGCCGAAGTTCGCGACGTAGAACGCGAAGCCGGCCGAGGCGATCATCCAGATCACCAGCGCCAGGAAGCTGTCGGGGGTGATCCGCTTGAAGCCGCGGCCCTTGGCGTTCGGCGCCGCCCAGTACAAGATCGCGATCATGGTCGTGACGAGCAGGACCAGGACCGGCCACTTCGCGATCGACCACACTGTCATCGCCGTGTCACCGATGCCGAGGGCGGAGCCAGCCTGCCGGGCGAGGGCGCCGGTGAAGACCACGATCAGTGCACTGGCAACAGCCAGGATCAACAGCGTGATCGTCAACGCCAAGCGAAGCGGCAGGACCTTCCACACCGGGCGGCCCTCGGGCATGTCGTAGACGGCGTTGGAGGTGCGGATGAACGCGGCGACATAGCCGGAGGCCGACCAGATCGCCACGGCGAGGCCCACGATCGCCAGGAGCGATCCGATGCCGGCATTGCCCTGCAACTGCTGGATTGCGTTGCTGATCACGTCGCGCGCGGAGCCGGGCGTCAGCTTCTGCAGGTTGTCCAGGACCTGTTTGGTGGCCGACTCGCCTGCGATGCCGAGCAGCGACACCAGGACCAGCAGGGCCGGGAAGAGAGCCAGCACCCCGTAATAGGGTCAGCCCCGCGGCCCGGTCGGTGAGCTCGTCGTCCTTGAACTCCTTCAGCGTGCCGCGCAGCACCGCCATCCACGACCGTTTCGGCATGTCGGAGAGCTGACCCGGCGCCCGCTCCTCGACCTCCTCATCGGGGCCCACGCTGCCGCGCCCGCCGACGCCGGCAGTGGGCTCGCGGTCGTGACCGTGCTCGGGTTTCGGTGTGCGTGTCATGCCCGGCGGCTGTCCACTGACGCCCGCCTTATGCATCGACCGCGGGGCTCTGAGTGGTTGCGGGGGAATCGGAGGGGTAGGCGCCGCCAACACGACCAAAAGGCAGATACCCCTATAAAAGGAGCGAGCATAATCACCCAGGATCAGATCTCCTTGGTCCTCCACCACCCGGTCTACGACACGGACGGGAACAAGCTTGGCGAGGCCAAGCACGTCTTCCCCGACGACGCCACTGGCCAGCCGGAATAGGTCAGCATCAAGACCGGCATGTTCGGCATGAACGAGCCCTTCGTCCCCATCAAGGACGCCACCATGGTCGAAGACCACCTCGAGGTCCCCTTCGCCAAGGACAAGATCACGGACGCGCCCAACGCCGACGTAGACGCGCGGCCACCTCTCCGAAGAAGAACACCGCCTCTACGAGCACTACGGCATCGACTGGGACGCCGCCTGGAGCCAGGCCAACCAGCCCGGAACCGGAGGCTGGGCCCACACCGGCGACACCGACACCTCAGCCGACATGCGGTCGGCAGGCATGGAGGGATCCGGCGATGCCATGACCCGCTCCGAGGAGCAGACGCACGTCGGGACCGAACGCCAGGAGGTCGGCCGGGCCAGGCTGCGCAAGTACGTCGTGACCGACGAGGTGCAAAAGACCGTCCCGGTGCGCCGTGAAGAGGTCCGCGTCGAACGCGAACCGATCACCGACGAGAACCGCGACGCCGCGATGTCCGGGCCCGGCGAGGCCGAACACGAGGTGACCCTCCACGAGGAGAGGCCCGTGGTCGAGACCGAGGCCAGAGGAAACCGTAACCGGCAAGGTCCGCAAGGAGAAGATCGAAGCCGACACACCGGACGACGACATGCGTGACCGCTGACGCCAGTCACAGCAGTGGGGGGGGGGGGGGGGGGGGGGGGGGGGGGGGGGGGGGGGGGGGGGGGGTGTGTGTCCCCCCCCAAAGACCAAAAAAACCCACAA